>JAANXG010000027.1 GCA_018263405.1 Gammaproteobacteria bacterium | reverse complement strand
CTGAGAGATACACGCCGGCAAAAAATAATGCAGCCACCACGGGGATGTATATCGCCGGCCCAAATGGGCTGAGCACAACAAAAAAGGGAACCGCCGGTAAGGAACCCCAGGTGCCCGGTGCCCTGGTGGCCAAACCGGCGCCGAAACCCAGCGACAGGAAATGCCCCGGGTCCGTCAATGAAATCGCACGCTTAACGGAAGTGTCGATAGCCCTGTTCATGAATAGGAAACCGTTGGTCTCCGTGCATCCATTGCATGGTATCGCCTGTTATACGCCCGATTGGGGCAACAACAATGTTCAGCTCCTTCGTTAATCGCTCGATCGCGGGGGTATTGTCCTCGGGGGCCGTGAAACACAATTCGTAATCATCGCCGAACGCCACCGCGGGCTCCCAACCGACTTTGGACAGACACCGCCGGTAGCAAGCCGAAACAGGCAGACATGCTACATCTACTATTGCTCCGACGCCGCTGCTTTCGCAAACATGTCCAAGGTCCGCAACGAGCCCATCCGAAACGTCGATGGCGGCGGTTGCGTAAGGAGCGATGGCGCTGCCGAGTTTAACCCGAGGCGCCGGCCGGTTCAGCCGGTCCAAAAAAAATGCACGGTCGGCCTTCGGAGCAATGAGTTCTTTTTTAACAATCTTCAGCCCCAGCGCGGCATCCCCGAGCGTGCCCGAAACGTAAATGACGTCATCCCTGCAAGCTCCACTGCGCGTCAGGTATCCGTCATCAGTGACAACACCGATCAATTGAATCGAAACGCTCAATGGCCCACTGGTAATATCTCCTCCAATCAGTTGCACGTCAAATTGTTCGGCCAGCGCAAAAAATCCGGAGGAGAACTCTTCCAACCATCGCTCGTCGGCCTGCGGTAAAACGAGGGCCATGGTCGCCCAGGCAGGGACCCCACCCATCGCTGCTATATCGCTCAGGTTGACTGCCAGCACCTTGTGGCCAATAGAGGCCGGTTCCGTATATTCCGGAAAATGAACGCCACTTACCAAAACATCCGTAGTCACAACCAATTTTCGGCTGTCCGAGGGGCTCACAACGGCGGTATCGTCGCCAATACCCAATGACACGTCTTTGCGCCGAACGGATTGGCGTTTGAAAAAACGATCGACGATGCCGAATTCATCCATCAGTGGTGTCTAAGCTCGACAATCGTTGCCTTGCCGGCATTGAATTGATGGGTCGCAGCTCGGGCAGTAAAGCGTGTGGAGGTCAACCGGTGGGCTCGGTCTGCCGGCGCAAATCCGCGGCAACCCTGTCCAAGATACCGTTTATGAATTTATAGCTCAATTCGGCACCGAATGTTTTCGCCAGTTCCACGGACTCATTTATAACGACATTTCTTGGTACATCCGCCCGATACTCCAGTTCATAGGTACCGATGCGAAGAATGGCACGTTCCACCGGATCTACTTCCTCCAGCTCCCGATCCAACACGGGAATAATATGCGCTTCCAGCTCTCGGTGGTACAAAGGAACTTCACGTACGAGCAGTTGAAAGTATTCTTCATCGAGCTCGGTCGTATCGTGTTCCTGGATGAAATGTTCCAGTATCGTTTCCGGCGCCTGTTCGGTTAAGTCCCACTGATACAGCGCCTGCACAGCAGCTTGCCTGGCAAAATGACGGCTACCCGCAGATATCATGGTCAACTCAACTGTCGCACGAGACTTGCCATCTCCAGGGCCGCAAGCGCTGCATCCGCCCCCTTGTTGCCGGGTTTAGACCCGGCCCGCTCCAGTGCCTGCTCCAGGTGTTCCACGGTCAGGACACCGAACCCCACTGGTATCCCGTATTCAGTCTGCAAACGCCCAAGTGCATCGGAACACGTACCCGCAACGTAGTCGAAATGCGGCGTTGCTCCTCGAATGATACAACCCAGAGCGACGACCGCGTCAACGCTGCCTCCGGCCGCCAGTTGCCGAACGGCGAGGGGGATCTCGAAAGCGCCAGGTACCCACACGATGTGCAGATTTTCATCGGCGATGCCGTGTTGCCGCAACACACCCACGGCACCATCAAGCAAACGTTCCGCAACCATCTTGTTGAAGCGCGCGGCAACAATTCCGAAGCGGCCCTGCGCATCGGGCAGTTGACCTTCAGTGGTTTTAATGTTGTTCATAGGATACGGTCACTCGGTGACGTAATCCACGATCTCCAATCCGAAGCCGGATACGCCGTATAGGCGGCGCGGACTACCCAATACGCGCAACTTGGTTGCACCGAGATCCGCAAGTATCTGCCCGCCCACGCCCAGCATTCTAAGGTCTTGACCGGACTCGCGCCATGGAAATTCTATGTTTTTATCCTCTGTGTGCGCATGCTGAATCCGCTTGATAAGTTCGCCCCTGTTTTCCGGATAACGCACGATTACCACAATACCGGTGCCTTCCTTGCAGATACGTTTCACCGCATCTCCCACCGCCCAAGCCTCGGCGCCCTCCAACTTACGAAACACGTCGTATACACCGGATTCGACATGCACGCGGACCAGCGTCGTCTCATCGGGTTGAATTTCACCTTTGACCAGCGCCAGATGAGTAATATCTTCCACAAGATCCTGGTACGCGACGACTTTCAATCGCTGTCCCATCACTTCCGTAATCGCTTCTCCGGCCCGTGACACCGTGGGTTCTTGGTCCAAACGGTAACGAATTAACTCGGAGACGGAGCTGATCTTCAGTGAGCGGGCATTCGCAAACGCAATCAGGTCCTCCATGCGCGCCATCGATCCATCCTCGCGGAGAATTTCACAGATCACGCTGGCCGGTTCGAATCCCGCCAGCCTCGCAAGATCCACGCCCGCCTCGGTGTGCCCGGCACGGGTCAGAACCCCGCCGGGTTGCGCCATCAATGGGAAAATATGTCCGGGTGAGATCAGATCGCCGGGCCTCGCGGACGCGTCTACCGCCGCATGCACAGTGCGGGCGCGATCGCTTGCGGAAATCCCGGTGGTTACCCCACGGGCGGCTTCTATGGAAACGGTGAAATTGGTGGAAAATCGTGAAGCATTCTTGCCGACCATCAATTGCAGCCCCAATTGTTGGCATCGCTCCGGAGTCAGTGTCAAGCAGATCAAGCCACGAGCGTTGGTCGCCATGAAATTGATATCTTCCGGCGTAACCTTTTCCGCCGCGATAAGCAGATCGCCTTCATTCTCGCGATTTTCGTCATCCGTGACGATGATCATTTTCCCGTGCTTGAAGTCTTCAATGACCTCGGGTATCGATGCTAGGGGCATGTTCGGATCCGGTTAAGCGGAGTCCGGGTCGCGAGCCTTGTTTCCCTGGCTACCGTCGTACTCTTCTTCGTTATCGACCAGGGGCGGCGCGAATCCCCGATTGCTCAAATAGTCCGGCGTAATGTCCTCCTCCACCGGAACCGCTTCACGCTCGCTCATCAAACGCTCCACATAACGCGCGATGATATCGACTTCCAAGTGCACAAGCGTCCCGACGGCATATTCTTGCATATTCGTGACCGACCAGGTATGCGGCACAACATTAAAGCCGAACTTCGAGCCGTTCACGTCGTTCACGGTCAGACTGACTCCGTCCACCGTGATGCAACCTTTTTTTGTAATGTAAATCGAGAGTGACTTCGGAGCTTCAATTTCAACTCGATGGGACCGGCCTTCGGGTGTAACGCCCAGCACCTCGCCAATGCCATCCACGTGACCGGTAACAAAATGCCCGCCCATCGGATCCGACGCACCCAACGCCCGTTCCAGATTCACCCGAGCCCCGGATTCCAGCTTACCCAGCCGCGTTGCGGATAAAGTCTCCGCGGAAACGTCGAATAACAGCCGGTTCGCGTTGCGCTCCACGATCGTCAGGCATACACCGCCAACCGCCAGGCTATCACCGGTATCGCATCGGTCAACCAGACCGGATGGCACTTCGATACCGAGCCGTACATCGCCATCGATGTATTCCCGGGAGATCAATGTCCCCATATCTTGAACAATACCCGTAAACACTCTTTCAATCGCGCTGAACTAGTACGTTAACTTTGAGATCCGGCCCGATCTGTCGCACATCTATGATGTTCAGTACAACATGTCGGTCCAGACTTGTAACGAAAGGCAGATCGAACATGCCCATCGCATCGCTGCCAAGACACATCGGTGCCATGTAGAGCACTATTTCATCAACCAATAGGTTTTTCAATAAGGCGCCGGTCAGAAATTCACCGGCTTCCACCAGCAATTCGTTTGTCTGGCGGTCACCGAGATGCTGCATCAAGCGCATAAGATCTACATAGGAATCATCGCTCGGGAGACTGACTACGTCGACGTGCGACGGGTAATGTGAGTCGAGGGGGTCAACGGCCGTTGCAACCAGGACTTCCGCGGTCTCCTCGAACAGGCGGGCCGTTGTCGCCACTTGGAGTTTGCCGTCGACCAGTACGCGCAGGGGCTGGCGCGTCACGCCTTCGCAGCGTGCCGTCAGTGCCGGATTGTCCCTTCCGGCCGTACGGCTGCCGGTCATGATTGCGGAAACCTCCGCTCTCAGACGGTGTACGTCCGCCCTGGAGGCGGCGCTGGTAATCCACCGGCTTTCGCCATTTGCCATGGCGGTGCGGCCGTCCAGAGAAGCGGCCACCTTGACGATGACCCAGGGTCGACCCCGCTGCATCCGAGACACAAACCCCCGATTCAAGGCAAGCGCGGCACCTTCCATGAGGCCAACGTCCACTTCCACTCCGGCTCCGCGCAGACTCTGGATGCCACCGCCTCCGACCTGGGGATTCGGGTCATCCATGGCCGCCACGACTCGGATGACGCCGGCGTCGATCAACGCATCCGTACACGGCGGCGTCCGACCCTGATGACAGCAGGGCTCGAGGTTGAGGTACACGGTGGCTCCCCGCGCCCGTTCACCCGCCCGGGTCAGCGCCAGAATCTCCGCGTGCGGCGCGCCGGTCTTCTCATGCCACCCCTCCCCCACCACCTCGTCGTCCACGACCACGACGCAGCCTACACGGGGATTGGGGTGGGTGGTTCGAAGACCACGCCGCGCAAGCTTTAACGCCCGCGCCATATGTGCAGCATCGCGACTACTTGTCGTCACTCGGCAAAAACGACATTTGTTTTCTTTTGGCGGAGGCGGAAGGTTGGTCACGTAAACGTTCCACTTCCTCGCTGAACTCATCGACATCCTGAAATGACCGATACACCGAAGCGAACCGTACATAGGCGACCTGGTCCAGGTCCCCCAATTCTTGCATGACCCACTCACCGATACGCAAAGACGGAATTTCCCGCTCACCGCTGGTGAGCAGCTTGTGCTGAATTCTTTGAATCGCGTTTTCCACGGTGTCAGTGTCCACGGGACGTTTTTCCAGCGCGCGTGTTATACCGGCACGCAGCTTACCCTCTTCGAACGCCTCCCGGCTGCCGTCGCTTTTCACTACGTACGGCATGCGAAGCAACGCGCGTTCCAGCGTCGTGAAACGTTCCCCGCAGGCGGAGCATTCCCGCCGGCGCCGGACGGTATCGCCGTCATCCGTCAGACGCGAGTCGATGACCCGGGTATCATCGGAACGGCAAAAAGGGCACCACATTTAACGAATCCGGGACGGCCCTGCCGTGCCTATGGATATACCGGGAATCGGGCGCATACCTCGAGGACGTCGTTTTTCACCTGCTCTTGGACAACCGAATCATCGACGTCGTCCATGACATCGCTCATCCAGTTCCCCAGCTTTTGAGCCTCCGCTTCGGTGAAACCACGGGTGGTCACGGCCGGAGTTCCCACTCGGATGCCACTGGTAATGAACGGCGACTGCGGATCATTCGGTACTGCGTTCTTATTAACCGTAATATTGGCTTTGCCCAGCGCCGCTTCAACGTCTTTACCGGTCAATTGCTTATCGATTAGATCCAATAAAAACAAGTGATTGTCCGTGCCACCCGAAACAATAGCATGGCCCCGCTCCATCAGGGTTGCAGCAAGCTGGCGGGCATTGGCGATAGTCTGTTCCTGGTAAGCCTTGAACCCGGGTTGAAGAGCTTCCTTGAAAGCCACCGCTTTGGCGGCGATCACGTGCATCAGCGGACCACCCTGAGATCCCGGGAAAACGCGCGAGGCGATTTTCTTCTCAATATCCGGGTTTTCCTTCGCCATAATAATGCCCCCGCGGGGCCCTCGCAGAGACTTGTGCGTCGTACTGGTCGTTACGTCCGCAATATTGATGGGACTGGGATACTCGCCGACCGCGACCATTCCCGCGACATGGGCAATATCCGCCACCAAATAAGCGCCCACCTTGTCGGCAATATCGCGAAACCGTTGCCAATCCAGCACCCGCGAATAAGCGCTGAAACCGGTCATAATCATCCCGGGCTTGTGTTCAACCGCCAATCGCTCGACTTGATCGTAATCGATCTCTCCGGTCCCCGGATCCAGGCCGTATTGCACTGAGTTGTATATCTGACCGGAAAAACTGGGTTTAGCACCGTGCGTCAGGTGCCCCCCGTGCGCCAGGCTCATGCCCAGCACGGTTTCACCCGGCTTCATCAGTGCCATATACACCGCCGCGTTCGCCTGCGAACCCGAATGCGGTTGTACATTAACGTAATGGGCGCCGAAAAGCTGTCTGGCCCGGTCAATGGCGAGTTGTTCGGCGATGTCCACGAATTCACAACCACCGTAATACCTTTTTCGTGGATAACCTTCTGCGTACTTATTGGTGAGCACCGATCCTTGCGCTTCCAACACGCGCGGACTGGCGTAATTCTCGGAAGCGATCAACTCGACATGCTCCTCTTGTCGCCGAAGTTCATCCCTCATTGCGGACCGGAGTTCCGGATCGAATTCGGCGATAGTCATATCGCGCCCATAAAAGGATTGTATTTTATCGCTCATAGATACTCTCCACCACTAGTGTCCCCCGTCACCGTCCCGCGTTCGTGTTTGTTTGCCGTACAGTAAAATCATAACCGGCCGTATGAGATCGCGCGAAGCGGAGCGTCTCGGAGAATCGCGTAAATAAGCATCCGCGGGATACAAAAACAATGCTCACACGGGAAAGATCCATTCTGAGCTGAGTTCAGGGCATAACATTTTCCTGATCCGCTCCCTCTTTTTTGGGTGGAATAAGATCCTCCTTGGACACACCCAGCCGCATGACTACCGGACTGGCGACGAAGATGGATGAATACGTGCCGACGAAAACGCCAATAATCAACGCGATAGCGAATCCCCGGATTACTTCGCCCCCCAGGGCTACGAGCGCAAGCAGAACAAGCAGAGTTGTCAAAGACGTCAACAAGGTCCGTGGCAAAATCTCGTTGAGCGAGCGGTTCATGATCTCAATTGTGTTCCCTTTACGCATTTTTCGGAAGTTTTCGCGAATTCGGTCGAATACCACGATGGTGTCGTTCAGAGAATATCCGATTACAGCCAGTACCGCCGCGAGCACGGGTAGCGAAAACTCGAATTGAAACACCGAGAACAGACCGACGGTGATCAGCACATCGTGCACCAGCGCCGCTACCGCCCCCAGAGCGAATCGCCACTCGAAACGCCAGGCGATGTAGATCAGGATCATAACCAAAGCATAGATCATCGCCAGGCCGCCTTGTTCGGCAAGCTGCTCACCGACCTGAGGACCAACAAACTCCACACGGCGCATCTGTACGCGGCAATCCTGTCGCATGCCGCCGGGCGTGACGCATTTCTGGGTATTGCCTTCTCTCGCACCACTCGCAACGACCTCTCCGTAAGGCCTGCGCAACGCCTCCGTTACGGTGCTGCTCAATTGAGCACTGTTCCGATCCTGTTCGCCCGTTGGTAATCGCACCAGCAGTTCGCTCGACGAGCCAAAATACTGTACCTGCGCATTGTCGATACCCTCTTCGATGAGCTGTTCGCGTACTTCGCCAATGGCAACCGATTCGTCATAACCGACTTCAACCAGCGTCCCGCCGGTAAAGTCAATACCAAAATTCAGTCCCCGGACGAACAGAGACCCAACCACGACCAGAATCAAGATCGACGATATGGTCAGGGCCGCTTTGCGCCGCCCCAGGAAATCGACATTGGTAACTTTCTTAATGAATTCCATAGTAAGTTTTCAACAACCCCCTACGGAATGCGGGGGCGGAATTGCATGGACTTTTCGAGAAGTTACCTTCCATCAGATCGACAAACTCTTGATCCGGCGGCCGCCGTAAATCAGGTTTACTACGGCGCGCGTGCCGAAGATCGCAGTAAACATGGATGTCACAAGGCCGATGCTCAGTGTAATCGCGAAGCCTTTGATCGGTCCGGTTCCGAAGTTGAACAACACAATGGCCGCGATCAAGGTCGTGACATTGGCGTCTAGAATAGTGGACAAAGCGCGGTCATATCCGACATGTATACTGGCCTGGGGCGTATTGCCATTTCGTATTTCTTCACGTATCCGTTCGAAGATCAGGACATTCGCGTCCACCGCCATGCCTACGGTCAGCACAATGCCCACCACGCCCGGCAGAGTGAGCGTGGCCTGCAACAGGGATAACACGGCCACCAGAAGAACTAGGTTAGTGAACAACGCTCCACACGCCACTACACCGAACGCCCGGTAATACACCATCATGAATGCGAGTACGAGCACGAAGCCAATCAGCACGGATCGAAAACCCTGCTCTATATTGTCCCGTCCCAGGCTTGGACCCACCGTTCGCTCCTCGACAATATGCATCGGCGCGGCCAAAGCGCCGGCTCTAAGAAGCAACGCCAGATCCCGGGCTTCGTCGATACTGCTCAACCCTGTAATCTGGAAGCGAGCGGCCAATGGTTCCTGAATTTCCGGTGCAGTAATGACTTCCTCGATGAGGGTTGTTTCCTTGACGGTGTTGTTCTGCTCGTCGAACACAGGATTGCCCTGCTCGTCGAGTTTGTTCTTGACGATCTCTTCGATATACACCACCGCCATTCGGTTACCGACATTTTCCCGGGTAACTCGGCGGTTTCGCTCCGCGCCCTGAGAATCGAGCGTAATGTGCACGATCGGCCCGCCGTTTTGTTGATCCAGGCCCGCCGCGGCGTTGATGATGTTATCACCGGAGTAGATCACGCGGTCTTTCAACAGGATCTGGCCGCCCCGGCGCATGGGATACAAGCTCGATCCGGGAGGCACGGCCCCCTGGAGTGCAGCAGTCAAATCGTGTTCATGGTCAACCATTTCGATTTCGAGGGTGGCAGTACGACCGATGATTTCTTTCGCCCGGGCCGTATCCTGCACACCGGGCAGTTGGACCACGATTCGCCGGTCGCCTTGTTGTTGCACGACGGGCTCGGCTACGCCGAGCTCATCGATCCGATTTCGCAAAGCCTTCATGTTTTGTTGAAGTGCGAGGCGATGCTCCTCCTCGATCTGTTCCTGGCGTATCTCGGCAATCAAATAAGATTCGCCATCGCGCTCGGTCCCGGAAAGCACAAGGTCAGGGAACCGATTTGAAATGATTCGCCGCGTTTCTTGTCGATCCTCTTCGTTCTTCAGTTTGATTTCAATCCCGCCGCCTCCCCGGCGTTTGATGTTGAGATAGCGGATCCGTTCTTCCCTCAGCGTCGACCGGATACCGGAAACATATCCACTCTCCGTCTCCTTCACGACCTGGTCGATATCCACTTCCATTAGAAAATGCACACCGCCACGTAAATCCAGGCCTAGGTACATGGGAGCCCCACCGATCGATCGCAGCCAGGAAGGCGTCGCCGGCAGCAGCGTTAACGCCACCGTGTAGTTATCACCCAGTTCCCGTTGAATCGCTGCCTTGGCGTTGAGCTGCGTATCCGGGTCCGGGAACTGTACCCGTACGCCCTCCGGATCCACCGATGAACGTGTCCACCCGATGCCCGCTTCTTCCAGGGATTCCCGAATCCGGATCAAAACGGCATCGTCCGCATCGTAGCCGCGCTGTCCGGCTATCTGTACGCCCGGGTTCTCGCCATAGAGGTTTGGCACGGCATAGAAGAATCCCGGCACGATAATTGCCAGGATCAACAGATATTTCCAGAGGGGATATTGATTCATCCAGCCGGCAGCATTCCTGTATGCATTCAGGCGTCCTTTATCGTGCCTTTGGGCATCATGGTCTGCACCATTCCGCGTTGGACCTTGATCTGCACGCCCTGACTCACTTCGACAGTGATGAAATTCTCGCCGACTTCGGTAATCTTGCCGAGCGTACCACCTGTGGTCACTACCTCGTCACCCTTGGACAAGGACGCCACCATCTCCCGGTGCTGTTTCTGACGTTTTTGCTGAGGGCGAATCAGAAGAAAGTAGAAAAGAACGAAGATCACAACGATGGGAAGCAAACTCAGCAGGCCGCCTCCCGGTGACGCGCCGCTTTGGGCCCAGGCATCGGATATAAAAAAACGCATAAAAAAACCCTTTTTTGGTGTGTACGAGTCGCCGCGACTGACTATAGCGGCGGCGCGGTATTATGCCATAGCCACCCTCTCATCATAGGGGTGGCGTCACCATTTTTGTGTCACCGCGGAAGTCGGGGGCTCCGCGGCCGGGGGAACTCGACTCCGCTCCCCCTTTCTTGAAAAAACGAGTTAACGAACTCCCCAAGCCGGTTGCCCGCGATCGCTTCTCGCAATTGACGCATGAGATTCGTGAAATAATACAGGTTGTGAATGGTATTCAAACGGGCCCCCAGAATCTCGCGGCCACGGTATAAATGCCGGAGATACGCACGGGAATAGTGCCGGCAAGTGTAACAGCCGCATCGAGGATCCAGCGGGCCCGTGTCCCTTGCGAATCCCGCATTGCGAATCCTTGCAATACCTTCGCTCGTATACAGCCAGCCATTGCGGGCATTGCGGGTAGGGAGCACACAATCGAACATATCGACACCGCAGGCGACCGCATACACGATATCCTCCGGCGTGCCGACACCCATCAGGTAACGCGGCGTTTCCGCGGGCAGCGCGGGGGCAATCTCGCGAACTGTCTCGTACATCATGTGTTTCGGCTCACCCACCGACAATCCTCCTAAGGCATAACCGTCAAAGCCTATGTCTTTCAATCTCGTAAGCGCTTCGAAGCGCAAGTCCGAATGCATCCCACCCTGCACGATACCGAACAACGCCGCCGGATGATCGCCGTGGGCGGTCCGGCAACGCCTGGCCCAGCGCAGCGACAACTCCATGGATGTTCGGGCCTGGTCTTTGTCCACTGGGTACGGCGTGCATTCGTCGAACACCATTACGATGTCCGAGTCGAGTGCATGCTGAACCCGTACGGATTCCTCGGGGCCCAGAAAGATCGCATCGCCGTCCACCGGTGAACGAAAACGGACACCCTGCTCGCTGATGTCGCGCATAGCTGCCAGCGACCACACCTGAAAACCACCTGAATCCGTGAGTATCGGCCTGTCCCAATTCATGAACCGGTGTAGTCCGCCGTGCTGTTGAATGATCGAGGTGCCGGGGCGCAACATCAAATGAAAGGTATTGCCCAGAACGATTTGCGCACCGATGTTTTTAAGTTCCTCCGGGGTCATGGCTTTTACCGTGGCCATCGTCCCGACCGGCATGAATACCGGTGTCTCGACAACACCTCGGCGGGTGGTCAGGCGGCCGCACCGCCCCAAACCATCCTCGTTAATCAGTTCGAACATCGCATCGGCCCGCCCGCGAAGCGATGAACATCGCGTCACCGTAGCTGTAAAACCGGTATTGTGCTCGCACGGCGTGGCGGTACGCGGACAAAGTAAGCTCGGTACCTGCAAAGGCGCATACCAACATCAATAAAGAGGACTGCGGAAGGTGAAAATTGGTCAACAGGGCATCCACGACGGAAAAGGAAAAGCCCGGCATGATAAATAAGTCCGTCTCGCCTTGGAACTCTGTGCTCTTCCGATCTCCCGCCCACGACTCCAGTGCGCGGCAAACGGTAGTTCCCACGGCTATCAGGCGCCCACCTCGGGTCAGGGCATTTTCAATCGCTCGAACCGTGTCGGCCGGCACGCGGATCCATTCCCGGTGCAAACGGTGCGCATCGATGTCTCGGTTGCGAATCGGCTGAAAAGTCCCCGCTCCGACGTGTAGCGTCATGTACGCAAGTTCAATGCCTTGGCGGTGTAGCGCGTCAAGATATCGTTCGTCGAAATGCAGGCTGGCGGTGGGAGCGGCCACTGAACCCGGTTGGCGGGCGAATACGCTTTGATATCGTTCGCGATCCTCCGGTATAGCCGACCGCTCGATGTACGGCGGCAGGGGCACGTGTCCACTGTGCCCGAGCATATCCAAAAAAGATGCGCCATCGGTACACCGAACAATCCGAAATTCCCGTTGTCCACCGACAACTTCAAGCTCGACCGGCTCAGGGCCGTCCAGGTATATGCGCTGGCCCTCGCGGACGGGCTTGCTCGCGCGGGTTTGCACCAAGGCGCTATCGTTGCCAAGGAGCCGCTCAACCAGCAGCTCGATGAATCCGCCGGTGGATTTGTGCCCATACAACCGCGCGGGGATGACCTTCGTATCGTTCAACACGAGCAAATCCCCCGCTGACAGGAAAGAGGCGAGATCGGTGAACCACGCGTCAGCCAGCGACGCCGAGGACGTGTCGATTACCAATAACCGACTGCCCGTACGCTCCCGGCAGGGATACTGGGCAATTGACTGCTCGGGCAGCTCGTAGTCGAAATCGGATAGGCCCACGGAATAAGTCTACGAAATCCGGTTGAACGCGCGAATGAGAGGGTTATACACTACGCGCTCGATACGCCGAGGTGGCGAAATTGGTAGACGCGCCAGACTCAAAATCTGGTGGTGGTAGCACCGTGCCGGTTCGAGTCCGGCCCCGGGCACCAAACATGGGCTCCAAGCCCTCCAAGCAAATTCCAAAACATTCAATGTCTCCGGGGCTACGTCGGCATCGAGCAACGCGGTCGGGTCAGCGAGCGATGCACCCGGACCGGAGGAGTCGTGATGACCCGGCGCACCGTGTATGTAATCGACAACGAGCCGGAAAGCGGTCATCCGCGGCGTTATGTCTGTTGAGAAGGGCGCGCCATTCCCGGCGAGACAGGCCTTGCGGCTCACCGCTTTCCGGGCCGCTGAACGTTACAATATCAGTGACGGGGTACACTAG
>JAANXG010000026.1 GCA_018263405.1 Gammaproteobacteria bacterium | reverse complement strand
CATTCCACCGACGATAAGAAACAAACCCTGAACGTACACCGCCATCGCCGACGCCTTCGATATACCTCCCAATTTTCTCGTCAGTATCTGGAACAGCGCATAGGTCAATGCCGCGACCACCGGCAATAGGGAGATCAGTAAGCCCGGTGTGCCAGCTTCACCATCCGGACGCAGCATCACCAGCACGCCGCAGAAGCCGACGGTGACGGCGACGCCACGCCGGAGGCCAACGTTCTCACCCAGCAGGAGGACCGACAGCAGCGTGATGATCAACGGTGCCACGAAGAAGATCGCCGTTGCTTCTGCCAGCGGCATTGCGGCGAGGGCCGAGAAAAGTGTCAGGTTGGTGGCAACAATCAACAATGCCCGGCACAAATGCAGACCGGGACGGCTGGCCCTCAGTATGCGCAGGCCGCCTTCGAGCTGCACCAACACAAGACTGATGAAAACGCCTATCAGTGACCGGATGAAGACGATCTGATGTAGCGGATATCCATCCGACAATAATTTGATCAGCGCGTCGTTGACTGAGATGAAAGTCATCCCCAATACAATGAAGAATATACCGACCAGCGGCCGGTTCAAATTGGTTGGCTGAATTGGGATTGATGCCATCTACTTGGCTTACGTGAGGTGAACGGACAGAAGATATAGGCGCTCTTTTTTTAGCAGAAATAAAGGCTACCATCATGGATGGATACCTCAAGGTAGTATAAATCCTATCACTGTAATCAATTGCCCAAAAAGAGGTGTCTATGAAAGATACTATCATTCACATTGGTCTTGATGTCGATGACGCGCAATATCATGGTTCGGTATTCAACAAAGCCACCGGCGAAGTCATTGATTTTCAATGTCGGCCTACACTGAAAGGTGATTTCTCAAAAAGTCCGTGCAATGTCGGCGATCATGTGGGGGTAGGGTTGTCTTTCAGGGACGCTGTAGATACCTCCCTGTACGCTCTGGCGCAAGCCGGGGCGGCCAAATCTGATCCGCTACCACGATCAGGCAACCCCTGCTCCCGGATCGGGCTGGTTCCGAAACATTCGCTCCAACGGGGGGGGTACTTTCGTACCTCAAGGCTAGGGTATTGGACACGAATGTGGCCTTGGACCTGAGACTTTTTGAGCGCAAACGGCTGGCCGCGCCGACTTTCTATCTGAGCACCTATCTGGAAGCTCGGCGGGAGGAATACTACGACCGACTCCTGGCGGTCTCGCGCGACGGCGACTGGACGGGTTGGTGCGTATTTTTCCTAGGTGCCATCATCGCTCAAGCGGAATCAAATACGCGCAAGGTCAAACAGATTCTCGATCTGTACGAGACCAAGAAGGATTGGATTGTCGATCAGACCCGGCATACTCGCCAAGCACGCCAGCGACGATGCGAGCTAGGATTCAAGCTTTGGAGATTCTGCCCGTCGGGGCAGGGTCAAGCAGTCAGTGGCGGGCTCGCCTTGTGATTCCTTCGACGCGGCATTAACATCGCCCCAAGACACTATCCAGCAGGTATCGAAATGTTTCAAGGCAGCATGGTGGCGATGGTGACGCCCATGGGTCCGGACACCGAGGTGGATTTTCCGGCGATGGAACGGTTGATCGATTTCCACGTCGAGAACGGTACCCAGGCGATCGTTTCCGTGGGTACGACCGGTGAATCCTCCACTCTCGGGTTCGACTTGCACGCGAAAGTCATGGAAAGATCTATCGAACACGCAGCGGGACGTATCCCCATCATCGCCGGGACGGGGGGCAACTCGACCAGCGAAGCAATCCACCTCACGCGCATCGCTCGGGAAATCGGGGCCGATGCAGCGTTGCTGGTTGTCCCTTATTACAACAAGCCTACTCAAGAAGGTCTTTACCAGCATTTTAAAACCATTGCGGAGGCGGTGCCGATTCCCCAGATTCTTTACAACGTCCCCGGTCGCACCGGCTGCGATATGCTGACAGCCACCGTGGACCGATTGGCAGGCATCGATAATATCGTCGGCATCAAGGACGCCACGGGCGATCTGGACCGGGCACGGGAACTGGTGGGGATCTGTGGCGATCGGATCAACATTCTCACCGGCGAGGATGGCACGGCCTGCGAACACATCCTGGTGGGCGGCAAGGGCGATATCTCGGTGACCGCCAACGTAGCACCGCGCGCCATGCGGCGGATGTGCGACGCTGCTTTGGCCGATGACGCGGACACCGCGCGGCAAATCAATGACACGCTCGCCGACCTGCATGCGGCTTTGTTCATGGAGTCGAATCCCATCCCCGTAAAATGGGCGCTTCACGAAATGGGAATGATCGAGCGCGGTATTCGTTTGCCGTTGACCCGGTTGGCGGAGGAATACCATGAAACGGTTCGGGCGGCGATGCGCAAAGCCGGTATAGTCTGAACGAGCGGCCCGGACAGCCGGAGCTTGAACCATGCAAAAAGGCGACCAACTCTACGCGGGTAAAGCGAAGTCGATATACCTGACCGACGATCCCACGAAGTTGATTCTGCATTTTCGCGACGACACATCGGCGTTCGACGGCGAAAAGGTCGAACAGTTGGACCGAAAAGGAATGGTCAATAATCGCTTCAACGCATTCGTGATGGAGATGCTGGAGAAGGACGGGCTTAGTACGCACTTCGAGAAAATACTATCCGAGGATGAAAGCCTGGTAAAGCGCCTGGAGATGATTCCCGTCGAATGTGTCGTACGGAACTTCGCGGCCGGGTCCATCTGTAAACGCCTGGGCCTCAAGGAGGGTCTGGAGCTGAATACGCCGATCTTCGAGTTTTTTTTGAAAGACGATGCGCGCCATGATCCGATGATCAACGAATTCCACATCCGCGCTTTCGGCTGGGCCGAAGAACGGGAGGTTGAGCGTATGAAGGAACTGACCTTCCGGGTCAATGACGTGCTCACCCGTTTGTTTCGCGGTGCGGGGATGTTGCTCGTGGATTTTAAACTCGAGTTTGGACGATACGAGGGTGAGTTGCTGCTGGGCGATGAGTTCACCCCGGACGGCTGCCGGATCTGGGACGCCACCACACGTGAAAAGCTGGATAAGGACCGGTTTCGAAGAAACCTTGGCGGTGTGATCGAAGCCTACGAGGAGGTTGCGCATCGATTGGGTGTGCCATCGGAGTACTCCTGATTGGGTCGGGGGGTACGGACCCATGCTGATTCTCGACGGACCGCCGGCCTTCTCGCGATTTCGACTGGAAAAGCTTACCCAGGCCATAGCCCGCGAGGTGCCGGTACTGCGAGCCCTGTCGGCGCGGTGTTTTCACCTGGTTGCTCTGGGTGATGGTGAGTCCGAGGCGACGCTGACCGCTTCGGAAAAGCAAAAACTCGACTGCCTCCTGGATTACGGGCGACGGCCCCCGAGCGAGGCGGATGACAATGGTGTGCTGTTTGTGACACCGAGAATCGGGACCCGGTCGCCCTGGTCCAGCAAGGCCACGGAAATTGTGCATCGCTGTGGTCTGCACGGAATTCAGCGACTCGAGCGGGGCGTTGTCTGGACCTTCAGCGGGCGTGACCCGGCTTGTTCCTTCTCGGAGATGGACGTAGAAGTGTTTAGCCGGCACCTGCACGACCCGATGACGGAGTCCGTGTTCAAGACCCGTGACGGAGCGCGGCGCCTGTTCGAACAGACCTCACCGGCGGCGGTTCAAACCGTGCCGTTCCTGGAAAGGGGCCGGGCGTCCCTGGAACAGGCCAACAGCGAATGGGGCCTGGCCCTGTCCGCCGACGAAATGGATTATCTGGTCGAACGGTATCGACGTCTGGAGCGGGACCCGACGGACGCGGAATTGATGATGTTCGCTCAAGTGAACTCCGAACACTGTCGGCATAAGATTTTCAACGCTGAGTGGACCATCGACGGGCAGCCGAAATCCGAGTCGCTGTTTTCGATGATCCGGGGCACCCACGAGCGCCACCCGCGGTTTACGCTGTCGGCTTACAGCGACAACGCCGCTGTTCTTGAGGGGTATAACGGCTACCGTTTTTATCCCGGACACGACGACCGAATTTACGGCAGCCACGCGGAAGCCTTGCATGTCGTGTGCAAAGTGGAAACGCATAATCATCCGACGGCGATCTCGCCCTTTGCCGGCGCCGCCACAGGGTCCGGCGGTGAAATTCGAGACGAGGGCGCCACCGGAACCGGCGCCCGGCCGAAGGCCGGCTTGACGGGATTTACGGTTTCGAACTTGCGTATTCCGGGCGATCCCATGCCCTGGGAAGGCGAGGCCCGTACACCCGCACGGATCGCCACGCCACGGAAGATCATGCTCGACGGGCCCGTCGGGGGCGCTTCATTCAACAATGAGTTTGGGCGCCCCAATATCGCCGGATATTTCCGAACTTTCGAGCTTTGCACCGGTAACCGTTACTGGGCGTACCACAAGCCCATCATGATCGCCGGGGGACTCGGAAACATCAAAGAGGACCACGTCGGCAAGAAGACAATTCCCCCGGATGCCTGCATCGTCGTGCTCGGAGGACCGGCGATGCTGATCGGTCTCGGCGGCGGTGCGGCATCCAGCGTGAAATCGGGAGCAGGCAGAGAAGAATTGGATTTTGCTTCTGTTCAACGCGGCAACCCCGAAATGCAGCGGCGTTGCCAGGAAGTCATCGATCGGTGCTGGGAGCAAGGCGACGAGAATCCCATTATTTCCATTCATGACGTGGGAGCCGGCGGCTTGTCCAACGCTCTGCCGGAGCTGGTCCACGCCGCCGAATGCGGCGGGTATTTTTATCTCCGCCGGGTTTTGAATGATGAACCCGGTATGTCTCCAATGCAGATCTGGTGCAACGAAGCCCAGGAGCGTTACGTGTTGGCGATTCACGCGGATTCTCTCGATAGGTTCGAGGCGATTTGTCGTCGGGAAAAATGCCTGTACGCGGTAGTCGGCCGGGCGGCGGATGACGGTCGGCTCGTGTTGGAGGACGAATGGCAAGACGACGGCGATGCTGCCGAGGTCAGGCCGATCGACATCGACATGGCCTTGTTGTTCGGCAAGGCGCCGAAGATGTTCCGCGACGTCCGATCTGAACCTTTCAGGGGGCCGCCTCTTGCGCTGGACGAAATAGAAGCCGGCGCGGCCCTGGAACGCGTACTGCGTTTGCCCGCGGTCGGCGACAAATCGTTTCTGATCACTATCGGCGATCGGACCGTTACGGGCCTGGTCAACCGGGATCAAATGGTCGGTCCGTGGCAAATCCCAGTGGCCGACGCCGCGGTCACCCTCGGCGACTACCGGGGCTACCACGGCGAAGCGATGGCGATGGGGGAACGCCCGCCTCTGGCGCTGATATCCGGGCCGGCGGCCGGCCGCGTGGCGGTGGCGGAGGCTTTGACTAACCTTATGTCGGCGCCTGTGCCACGGCTTGACCGTGTGCGGTTATCAGCCAATTGGATGGCCGCTGCGGGGACCCCGGGCGAGGACGCCAGATTGTACGAAACGGTGGAGGCGGTCAGCGACTTTTGCATCCAACTCGGTGTGTCCATTCCGGTGGGCAAGGATTCTATGTCCATGAAGACCGCCTGGGACAATGATCGGGGCAGGCATGAAGTGACAGCGCCTCTATCTTTGATCGTCACGGCTTTCACCGTAGTGGACGACGTCCGCGGCGCGCTCACGCCTCAACTGGCCAACGAGCCGGACAGCGTGCTGGTATTGCTCGACCTGGGCGCGGGTCGTAACAGATTGGGCGGGTCGGCGCTCGCCCAGGTTTATGGGCAGCTGGGTAATGAAGCCCCGGATATCGAGGAGGCGTCGCGGTTGGTGGATCTTGCCCGCGCGTTGACTTCCTTGAAAGAGGAATCCTTGCTCCTTGCGTATCACGACCGATCCGACGGTGGATTGATTGTCACGTTATTGGAGATGGCATTCGCGGGGCGGGTGGGCCTGGACATCGAGGTGACCCTGGATGGGTCGACCGACCCACTGGCATTCCTGTTCAATGAGGAAATCGGTGTCGTATTTCAGGTCCGCCGTGAAGATTTGGAACCGGTGCGGGCAATCTGCCGGCAATATGGGCTGGATGCGCTTTGCCGTGCCGTGGCAACGGTCCGGCCGGATCGACAAATTCGGGTACGTGCCGGCGAGAGCTTGCTTGTGCAACGCGAACGGATGGAACTGCATCGTCTGTGGTCTCGAACGAGCTGGCGAATGCAGCGACTTCGGGATCGTCCGGACTGCGCCGATGCGGAATACGACCGACTTCTTGACGATACTGCCCCGGATTTGTTCGCCGCGTTAACGTTTGACTTGAATGACGATATGCCGAAGCCGGCGATCGGTACGAGTCGTCCCCGCGTAGGGATACTGCGGGAGCAGGGCGTGAACGGGCAGGCGGAAATGGCCGCGGTATTCGATCGCGTTGGATTTGAAGCGGTCGACGTCACCATGACCGATATCGTGCAAAACACCGTGGATTTGTTGGAATTCACCGGTGTTGTGGCGTGTGGTGGTTTTTCATACGGCGATGTGCTCGGGGCCGGTGGCGGTTGGGCTAAGTCGATTCTGCTCAGTGACGATCTGCGCGACAAATTCACGGCGTTTTTCCAGAGAACGGATGCTTTCGCACTGGGGGTGTGCAACGGTTGCCAAATGTTTTCCCAGCTGAGCGAACTGATTCCGGGTGCCGAGTGCTGGCCGCGATTTGTGCGTAATCGATCCGAGCAGTTCGAGGCACGATTCGTGATGGTGGAAGTGCGCGACAGTCCATCGATATTTTTTGCGGGAATGGCGGGTTCCAGGATGCCCGTGGCCGTCGCCCATGGCGAGGGCCGCGCGCACTTTGATGACGAGGGCGACGAAGCGCGATCACGGGCTCTCGACCTTTCCGCCCTGGTGTACGTCGACCCCCGGGGCGCGGCGACCGAGCGCTATCCTTATAATCCCAATGGGTCGCCGGCAGGCATAACCGGCCTCACCACGAGCGACGGCCGGGTGACGATACTCATGCCGCATCCCGAACGCGTTTGGCGCACCTTGCAGAACTCCTGGGCCCCGCGGAGCTGGGGCGAATACGGTCCCTGGATTGAAATATTCAAGAATGCCCGGCGCTGGGTGTCGTGAATCGATCGCTTCGGTCAAATACAGCGTACCCACTTAGGGCTCGCGCAAAAATAACTTCACAGAATTCGCGCCCGAATTTGGGTTAGATTTGGACGATCTGATGGAGCAAAACCGCAGTACTAGCAGGGCTACTATGAGGATTTTGCGATGGAGGATCGTTCAAAGATGGCCCGAAGACGGGATGTGAAAATGGGAAGTTATTTTTGCGCGAGCCCTTATGCCCTATAATCGGCACGAATCCAAAAATCCGAAGAGATAATCTATGGCACAACGACTTTCCTGGAGTGGATACTTTCTTAGACTGCTGTTTGCCCTTGTTCTCGTATTTGCAACGTATAACCCGGAAGGATTTTCGTTCTTTCACTGGGTGTGGAACCAGGCGGTAGACGCGAGCAATGAGATCCTGGCTCTCATGGCGCTGGTTGGGATCGTCATCGTCATCGGATGGGTCATTTTTATCCGGGCGACGTACCGTTCCCTGGGCGCATTTGGCACTACCCTGGCGATTGCTTTCTTTGCGGCCTTGATCTGGGTCGTAATGACCCTGCTTCCTATACCGAAGGATAATATCAAGCTGGTTACGTATCTGGTGCTGTTCGGCCTGTCCGGGGTGCTGTCCGCGGGGCTGTCCTGGTCCCATGTGCGCCGCAGGCTCAGTGGCCAGTTCGACGTCGATGAAACGGACATGTAGCCGGATTGTGTCTTCCGGGCCATTAACGGTTCCCGGATGATGTGACGTTCCGCCTTTGTATATGCGGCAATACCTGGAACTCATGCGACATGTGCGGGGCCACGGTACGGTCAAGAACGACCGAACCGGCACCGGTACTCTGAGCATTTTCGGCTATCAGATGCGGTTTGATCTCGCGGAGGGATTTCCGCTGGTTACCACCAAGAAACTGCATCTTAAGTCCATCGTCCATGAGTTGCTTTGGTTCTTGAGCGGCGACACCAACATCCGCTACCTCAACGACCACGGCGTGACGATCTGGGATGAATGGGCGGATGAAGAGGGCGATCTGGGTCCGGTGTACGGGCATCAATGGCGGTCATGGCCGGCGCCGGATGGCCGTTGCATCGATCAAATCGACGACCTGATTCGGAACATTCGCTCGTCGCCGGATTCACGCCGCCTCATCGTCAGTGCATGGAACGTCGCCGATTTGAAGCGCATGGCCCTGCCGCCCTGCCATACGTTGTTCCAGTTCTATGTCGTCCATGGAAAACTGTCCTGCCAGTTGTATCAACGCAGTGCCGACGTCTTCCTGGGCGTGCCTTTCAATGTCGCATCCTATGCCTTGTTGACGATAATGATCGCGAAGGCGACCGGCTTGAGCCCCGGTGAATTTATTCACACCTTCGGTGATGCCCATCTATATTCTAACCACCTCGGACAGGCGGAGACGCAGTTGCAACGCAAGCCGTTCCCGCTGCCCGGGATGCAAATCGAGGACCGCGACCAGGGAATTTTCGAATTCGAATACGGTGATTTCCGGTTGGAGAACTATAAATGCCATCCCCGCCTCAAGGCGGATATCGCCGTCTAGGAGCCTGTCGGACTTAGGATGAATCTACTGCGGCGGCGGGAGATCGGCCCACTTTCCCGATTTATTTCGTTAAATAGCTGGCTATTCGCCTCAATAAATCGAAAAATTGGTCTCGAT
>JAANXG010000025.1 GCA_018263405.1 Gammaproteobacteria bacterium | reverse complement strand
CTTCTCCGGTACCGGTCAAGGCGAAGCTAATCGGTTGCCCCGCTTTGACCGTTGTCAAATCGGCTCGAAACGGCCCCCCGAATAATTCCCCTTTCAGGGCCGTGCCCTGCACCGTGCTTTCCGTGAAGCGAACCGTGCCTGACAAGTTAGTGAACTCGATCCCACCGCCGATCTGTAACCCGGCACTGTCGAATGCGTATTCACCGCGCACGCGGCTGGCTTCTTTCAGACGCGTGAAGGGCAGTTCAATCGCCAGGTTGAGAATTCCATCGCCCTCGGCGGCCATCCGGCTGTACGGCGGCGGCGGATTTTTGTTGAGCGGCCCGCGACGGAGAAACTGGATCACGTCGTCGGCCCGTGCCCTAAGTTCCCCCTGCACGAAAACCACCCGGTCGCGGCGGAAAAAGTCCTCACACCATACCCGGACGCTTTGAATAGGCGAGTTCATCATGACGCCTTGCCCGGCCCGCGCCTCGAAACGCGAATTGTCGATTTCGATGACTCCCTCGAGGCCGGTGAAATTCGGCCAATTTTCGTTGAAGTCCAGTACACCATTCTTGATTCTGGCGCTGACCTGCAGTTCACCGGTGCCGCTGTCATACGGAAAATCGTCCAAAGCTCCATTCAGATAGAACCGTCCTTGAGTGATTTCACCACCGGCCAACGCACGGTCCAGCCATGCTATCTGCTTTTGCGCCATGAGTTTCACGGGCAGGTAATCACGCACTGCGTTGATATCGGCGCGTTGAATACGGGCTCGTGCGAGAACAAACGGCGATTCTTTCTCTACTGTGGGAACCCGCGTATAGAAATCAACGTCCTTCAGGCTCAGGTCATCATTGATTACGATTCCATCGCTGACATCCACGACCCAATCCCGGCCCCAGCGGTACCATTCAACGCGCCCCTCGACGCGGGTGAATCCGATGGGATGGCGCATTAAATTGGCCGCATCCAATTCCAGGGTCGTCGAAGCCAGCAGCAATTCGCCCTGTTTATCGCCGACAATCAATCGACCGTCGAGCCCCCGCACACCCGGATACCGTTCCTGAGCGCGCCAGCCAACGTTGCGAAAATCGCCCTCGAAACGCCAACCGCTCGTTTCGAGATAAGGTCCGGTCAGGGTCAACGCAGCCTGGGAAAAAACGCCGCTGGGACGGAGCCCATCCATCAATTCATTCCAGGGCAATTCGATATCGAGACGGTTTAGCACTCCCCAAAGATCCTGCACGATCACGTCCCGCCCCGAATAAATCCTTCGCCCGCCGTGTCGCCGCACCTCAAATCGCGATACGGAAACGGGTGTGTCATCCAGCAAGATTTCCGGGTCGGCAAAAACCAGGCTCCATTCCTTTTCCGAGCCGCGCCATGACACCGAGCTGGAAAAGCGCTTGGCGGATATTGGCTTCTTGTCTTTGGCGTAGGGGATAACGAAGTCGCGAACCATCATATCGGCGGATGCGGCCGTGAGCACACCCTGGATCCATTCCGCTCGAAATTCGGTGTCGATGCGACCCTGGGACCGCCACGGCAATCGCTCTTGAATTACGGTTGGAATCCGGGCGAGATTCAGATGTTCGACCGAAATATTCACGCCGGCGCTCCATGATCCCGATTTCAACGATCGTGGGTCATAACTGCCGTCCGCCCTAAACTCTTCCATTAATTCCGGTGGTGCCGATGCCGTAAATTCGAAGCGCCGCCGGTCACCACTAGAGCGAACACGAATATCTACGTCCTCGATATGCAGATTCTCCTCCGGAGCCAAGGCATCACGCCAGATTAACGTGCCGTTCGCGATCTCCAGATTCCCCCCGCGCAGCAATCGCCGAACCACACCCCGCGGCGTACCGATAATCGTATCGCCCACGCGAATTCGACCATCCGGCAACCGGGAGACTTCAATAGTCGGTCCCATCAATTTCAAGCGCTCGAAGGTATTCTTTCCACCCAGCAGGTTGAGTGGGTGAAACGATACGACGATTTCCCCGAATCGCATCCCGGAACCGGGATGGTCCTCGACGGCAACACGCACCCCCTCCGCTTTAAACGTCATATTGAGACCATCCCACGTGGCATTCAATGACGTCATCGCGATTTCCTGCCCGATATAGTCAGACAACAAACGTTCGACCTCGAGCCTGTAATCCCCCAGTTTGGGGAGCCAGAACCGGATCGCCCCGGCACTCAAGACCAGGAGCACGGCAAGCCCGACGAATCCGTATACAAGTCCGCGCGTTAATCTACCGGCAATTCGCTTCATAGCGATGCTTGATTGCAGCGAGAGTTCCCGGGAGCACGGGTATTACGACAACACTACGTCGTACTCGTACTGTTGATAGCTGTTTTCTACCTGCAGATAAACCGGCTTACCGATAAAGCCCTGCAGTTCGGCCAGATTCGCCGCTTCGTCGTCCAACAGCATATCCACTACAATCTGAGAGGCAAGCACCAGGTATTCGGCACCTTCAAACTGACGTGCTTCTCTAAGTATTTCCCTGAATATTTCATAACACACAGTGCGCGGCATCTTCACTACACCACGTCCCTCACAAACAGGGCAGGGTTCACAGACGATTTTCTCCAAACTCTCCCGCGTTCTTTTGCGTGTGACTTCGACGAGACCCAACGGAGACATATCGGTAAGAAAAGTCGTGGTACGGTCTTTGGCAAGCACTTTTTCCAGTACCCGCAGAACCTGACGTTTGTGCTCGGAGCCTTCCATATCGATGAAATCGATAATGATGATGCCGCCGATATTCCTAAGACGAAGCTGGCGCGCAATAGCCTGGGTGGCTTCCAGGTTGGTTTTAAAAAGGGTTTCTTCCAGGTTCTTGCGACCAACAAACCCACCGGTGTTGACATCGATCGTGGTCATTGCTTCGGTCTGATCAAAAACGAGATAGCCACCGGACTTCAGCAGAACGTGGCGGTCCAGGGCCCGTTGAATCTCGTCTTCCACCGAATAAAGGTCAAATATCGGGCGTTCCCCGGGATAATACTCGATACGGCTCACCACCTCCGGAATCAGATCCCTGGCGAATTTGACGGCTTTTTGGTACGTCTCGCGAGAGTCGATACGCACCTTTTCCACGTTGTCGCGTACCAGATCGCGCATCGTACGCATAGCAAGGGGTATGTCTTCATGAATCAGAGCGGGCGCTTGCGATTGCCCGATCCCGGTATTTACCCGTCTCCAGATTTTCTTAAGAAATTGCACATCCAAACGCAGCTCTTCATCCGAAGCCGATTCGGCCAACGTCCGTATTATTAATCCTTTGGGCATCTCTTCTTCCTCGGCCAGCTCGGCGACCAGTTCCTTCAATCGCTCCCGGTCCTCCAGTTGCTCGATCTTTTGTGAAATACGAACCTGATCGCTGCCAGGCAGGCAGACGAGGTAGCGCGCCGGGATGGTTAACTGCGTCGTCAACCGCGCACCCTTACTGCCCAGTGGATCTTTGAGCACCTGTACGACAACCTCCTGACCGTCGTGCAATAGATCGGTCATCGGTGGGATATCGCTGTTAGCGCCCACTTCGTCATTGTCTCTGTCGTACCGCCACGTCGCATCCGCAGCGTGCAGGAAAGCCGTGCGTTCTATTCCGATATCAACGAAAGCGGCCTGCATGCCGGGGAGTATGCGTGCCACTTTTCCTTGATAGATGTTTCCCACGATACCACGGCCCTGTGTTCGCTCTATGTGGACCTCCTGCAACACACCGTTCTCTACTACCGCAACGCGGGTTTCCTGCGGCGTCACATTGATCATCACCTCTTCGCTCACAACCAATTTATACCCGCCGTCGCCAATAGTTCTCTTGCTTCAAACATGGGCAGCCCAACAACACCACTGTAACTACCCTCGAGCCGGGCCGCGAATCCACTGCCAAAACCCTGAATCTCGTAGCCGCCCGCCTTGTCCACGGGTTCCCCGGTTTGCCGGTAACGTTTTATTTCCGAACGTTTCAACGGCTTCATCGTTACAAAACTCTCGCTCGTTCACTCAGCGTGGCGCGCGGTCACAAACAGTCAAAACGTGCAATCTCACACCAAACTCAATCGTTGGCACCCTCCCGGTACAGCCGCAGCATTTCCTTTACATCCGGATTCCACAATTTCTCCAGTTGATAAAAGTCTCGCGTTCGTGGCTGCATTACGTGCAGCACGATGTCGCCATAATCGATAAGCACCCATTCGCCGTGTTCCGCACCCTCGCTCCCCAGGGGGCGAACGCCGGCGGCGCGCATTTCAGTCAGCACATGTGCTGCAATCGATCTCACGTGACGGTTTGAAGTACCGCTTGACACAATCATGTAGTCCGTGACGCTCGTCAATTCCTTAACGTTGAAAGTTTGAACGTCCTCGGCTTTCATTTCCTCCAGTAAGTCAATCAATTTGTTTTTCAGAACAACTATGTCCATGGAACCTCATGTAACTGATTGTCGATAACCATACAACTGCTTCCGTTCGATATAGTTCCGCACAGGCTCGGGCGCCAGGCTCGATATGTCCTGCCGGCAAGCGATGCGGTGCCGGATATCGCTCGCGGACACATCGACTTCGGGTCCATCGCACAGAACAACGGAACCCGCTGCTCGCCTCTTCAAATTTTTCGTGTTAGGCGACGCCCGGGATATTTGCCGGCCGGCCAACTCCCAGCCAGGCCGCTTCACGACCAGAAGATGTGTGAGTGACGACAATTCATACCATCGATACCAACTTCTTACCCCGAACCAGGCATCGATACCAACAATCCAACATAGGGGTTGATCCGAAAATTCACGTCGCAGGGAACGTAGGGTCCATACTGTGTAGGATGGCCCCCTCCGTCCAAGTTCCCGGATATCCGGAATCAGGAGATCTTCGTCGGCGAGCACCGCTTCGAGCATGGCTAAGCGATGCTCGACGGAACAGGCGGGGAGGGTTCGGTGCGGCGGCGAAGCATTCAAAACGAAACGCACGTGCTGCATATTCAAACCGGTACATAGGTACTTTGCGATGGCAAGGTGGCCATTGTGTACCGGGTCGAACGTACCCCCCAACAGACCGATTGGAGTCGTCAAACACGCCCCTTCAGGGGGAAAAGTTGCGCTGGATTACTCGCGAATATGTCCATCTCCGAATACAACGAATTTTTGCGACGTCAGGCCCGTCAAACCCACGGGTCCACGTGCATGAAGTTTATCCGTGCTGATGCCAACTTCAGCGCCCAACCCATATTCGAACCCATCGGCAAATCGTGTCGACGCATTGACCATCACCGAACTTGAATCCACTTCCAACAGAAATCGCCGCGCACGACCGATATTTTCCGTGACCACGGCATCCGTGTGCCGGGAACCGTAACCGTTGATATGTTCCATGGCTTGATCTATTCCGTCCACGATCCGGACAGCCAGAATCGGCGCCAGGTATTCCTCGTACCAATCCTGCTCGGTAGCCGGTACTCCGTCGGTCAAGGCCAGCGTTCGCTCGCAACCGCGCAATGCGACCCCCGCCCGTCGCATCATCGGAGCGATTCTGGAAAGCGCCAGACGGGCGATTTTCTTATGCACGAGTAAAGTTTCCATAGTGTTGCACGTTCCAAAACGCTGTGTCTTGGCGTTCACGGCGATCCGCACGGCTTTGTCGATATCCGCCTGGTCGTCGATGTAAACGTGGCAAACACCGTCGAGGTGTTTGATGGTCGGTATACTGGATTCGCGCATGACCCGTTCCACCAGGCCCTTGCCGCCTCTCGGCACAATGACATCCACGTACTCCGACATGCGTAGCAGCGCACCCACGGCACCGCGGTCGACCGACGCCACGGCTTGAACGCTCGCTTCGGGCAGTCCGGCGGCTGCCAGACCCCGGGCGATACACCGCGTGATTGCGAGATTGGAATTCAAAGCCTCCGAGCCGCCTCGCAGGATAACGGCGTTGCCTGATTTTAAGCCGAGGGCCGCGGCATCCGCCGTGACGTTCGGTCTGGATTCGTAAATAATCCCAATGACGCCAAGAGGCACGCGCATCTGCCCCACTTGGATGCCCGATGGGCGATAGTTCAAATTCGTGATCGCGCCCACCGGATCCGGCAAGTCCGCGATCTGGTGCAATCCGGCGATGATCGCGTTCAATCGCGACTCATTCAGTTCCAACCGATCGATCGAGGCCGCATCCAGATCCATCCGGCGGGCGCGTTCAAGATCTTTCCGATTCTGCGCCGCCAGGTCATCACGGGTTTTATCGATATTTTCGGCGACCGCCGCCAATGCCCGATTTTTGGCCGCCGCAGGGGCACCCGCAAGGGCACGGGACGCCGCGCGCGCCCGCTCACCCAAGCCGCGCATATACGATCGGATATCGACGTTGACTTCAGTTTGTTGCATTGAATGCATTCAAATCCCCGGACGCGTAATGCACATCGCACATCGTCAGCGCGAGCACCTCGAATTGTTGCCAGATCTCTCCACGCTCTCGTCCTTTTAGAATTCTATCGCACCGGGCCATTTGCCGCGTCAGTTGCTGCAGTTCACATTCGCCTAGCCGGGCCAAAGCGGAATCGATCAATGGCGCTCGGGTAGACCAGATATTGTGTGTTTTGAACAATCGTCCCTTTTGATCGCCGTTGCGTAAACCCTGCTCGATTCGAACCAAAGTGCGCAAGTCCTTCGCAAGAGTCCAGCTTACCAGGGCGGGCTCTATTCCCTCATTCCTCAACACTTTCAAAACACGCAGCGCTTTACGTGCTTCACCGTTTAAACAGGCGCCGGTGAATGCGTAAGCGTTGAAGCGGGCATGATCCGCCAAGCCCTGCGACACGATCTCCGGGGCCACTTGGCCGTTCGGTTCGGCAAACAAAGCGATACGATCGATTTCCTGGGCGGCCGCCAGCAGGTTTCCCTCCAGAAAATGGCACATCCGGTCGATGGTTTTGGTGTCGAGGTTCAGCCCCCGCTCCCGCAGTCGTTGGCCAAACCAGCTTTGAAACTGAGCCGTGTTCAAAGCACGGTGTTCTACCAGCCAGCCGCCGCCCTCCAGGGTTCTCAGCCACTTGGCTTGCTTGGCACGGGCGTCCAGACGCCCGGCGATTACAAGCAGACAGACATCTTCCCCCGCGTCCCTGCAATAATCGACGAAAGCCCGTGTACCCGTCTCGCCGGGTTTCCCGGTCGGCAATCGCAACTCGATCAAACGCCGTTCGGCAAACAGGGAGAGGGTCTGGCTGCTACCGGTCAACCGGCTCCAGTCGAAACCGGCCTCCGCGTTGAGAGGTATTCGGTCAGCGAAGCCCTTCTCCCGGGCCGAGCGCCGTATGTGTCGAGCGCTTTCCTCAATCAATAGGGGCTCTTCGCCAGACAATACGATGGCCGAAGGCAACTCGTTCTTGTTAAGGCGGGGCGGTAACTCGCGGGGGTTGACACGCATCGAACCGCTTCAAATGGCGGTCAAAATCCGAGCTAAGCGGAAACCCGCTCCCGCGAACCCGGTAATCCGAGGGCCCGGCCGGCAATGGTGACCAGTTGGCGCATGATACGCCGTGCCAATTCCTCGATCATATTTTCCTTCAATGCTTCCTCCTCCTTTTTTGCTTGAAGCACCTGGTTCGGGTCGAAGTTGTAACTTTTTTCGATCTTCAACTTCGCGTCGCGCAACTCCTTATCTTTCTCGTCCACCACCCGGTACTTGACATCGTACCGCAATTTGTAGCCGGTAACCTTGCCTCTGGTATCAATGGTATTCACTTTGCGTTCGAACGTAACATCGTACATATCCAGCACCGCGCGCGCCGTCGTTTCGTCGCTGACCACGTCGGCGCCGCTGGCTTTAAGCGCTTTCACCATCTCGTCCCTAAGCCCGCGATCGGAGATCGACACGGCAATGGGTTGTAGTCGTTCGGATATAGGTAGTTTTCCTCTCAGGTGAAAACCGCACCCGGACGCCAGCGCCGTAACCACCAGAATCTGAATCAGTGCGCGAAAAGACATAAGGCTGTACCCACTCTAAAGCGTTGCTCTGTCAAAGGGATTATACACAAGTGATTCAACCAACCACCAAATTCACGAGCTTACCGGGGACCACAATGCACTTGCGCACGGTTTGGCCGTTTAGATGCCGCTGAACCCGAGAATTGGCGAGGGCTGCCTCGCGTACCACGTCCTCGGCTGCCCCGCTCGCCACCTCGATCTCGGCGCGCCTCTTACCGTTGAGCTGCACGACCATGACCACCGATTCCCGGACCAGCGCCTCGCGGTCGACCACCGGCCAGGTGGCATTCAGCAGCTCATCCGGGAATTTCAGCGTTTGCCACAAAACGTGGCAAACGTGGGGCACCACCGGCGATAAAATCTTGAGCAGAATAGACACGGATTCACGTAGAACCGATGCCCCCGATGCTCCCTTCGTCTGCCAGTCCAATTTTTCCAGGCTGTTGGTCATCTCCATACAGGCCGCCACGACAGTGTTGAACCGATATCGCTCGTAGTCCCGGCACACGCGATCCAGGATATCGTGAGTCCGGGTACGGATTGCCTCCAGATCCGGGGTATCGGCGAGGGGCGTTTCCGGCGCAGATGCGATCAGGCCGGCGTGGGCGTGGATAAATTTCCACATCCGGCGCAAATAGCGGAATGCACCCGCCACCGCATCGTCGTTCCAGTCAAGCGCCTGATCCGGCGGCGACGCAAACATCATAAACAACCTGACGGTATCCGCACCGTAGCGGTCGATCATCGTCTGTGGGTCGACGGTATTGCCTTTGGACTTCGACATTTTCGCACCGTCTTTCAACACCATTCCCTGGGTCAACAAGCGGGCGAACGGCTCGTCGCAGTCCACTAATCCCTCGTCACGCATGCACTTATGGAAGAACCGCGCATACAACAAGTGTAAGACGGCGTGCTCGACGCCACCGATATACTGATCCACCGGCAACCAGTACCTGGCCCGTTCATCGAGCATACCGTCATCTGCATCCGGGCTGCAGAACCGGGCGTAGTACCAGGACGATTCGACAAATGTATCGAAGGTATCGGTCTCCCTCTCCGCTTCTCCGCTGCCGTCCGGGCAGCGTGTCCGGTAGAACTCCGGCATGCCCTTAATGGGCGACTTCACGCCTTCGAATTCGATGTCTTCAGGCAACACCACAGGCAGATCCACCTCGTCCACCGGCAGCGTTCGCCCGTCGGCACAATTGACCATCGGAATCGGGCATCCCCAATAGCGCTGCCGGGACACGCCCCAGTCCCGGAGGCGAAAGTTTATCTTCCGTTCTCCCTTGTCAACGTTCTCCAAAAATTCGGCGACGGCGTCGAACGCCTCCCGGGAGGTCAATCCGTCGAATTTTCCGGAGTTGCCCACGACCCCGTAATCCATATATGCACCGGTGTCGATGTCGAGCTCCGACCCGTCCGCTGGGAAGATCACCGGTCTAATGGGTAAGTTGTATTTTCGCGCGAACTCCCAGTCGCGTTGATCGTGTCCCGGCACCGCCATAATCGCCCCGGTGCCGTAACTCATCAACACAAAGTTCGCCACCCAAATTGGAACCGTCTCGCCCGTGATCGGATGTATCGCGTTGACGCCCAAGGGTAGCCCCCGTTTTACCATGGTTTCCATTGCCGCCTCGGAAATCGAACTCTGTCGGCACTCGTTGACGAATGCCGTAATTTCGGAACTGGCTTCCGCGGCTTTCAGGGCCAGCGGATGTTCCGCGGCGACGGCCATATAGGTAACCCCAAGCATCGTATCCGGACGCGTGGTATAAATGCGCAAGCCTTCATCAAGCCCATCGACCTCGAAAACCGCTTCCACGCCTTCCGATCTTCCGATCCAATTGCGCTGCATGGTTTTTACGGCCTCCGGCCAGCCTTCAAGGTTGTCCAGACTATCCAAAAGCTCTTGCGCATAGTCGGTGGTCTTGAGGAACCACTGGGGAATTTCGCACCGTTCCACGAGGGCGCCGGACCGCCATCCGCGCCCCTCTATGACTTGCTCATTCGCCAGAACGGTCTGGTCAATCGGGTCCCAGTTCACCTCCGCTTTTTTCTTGTAAACGAGCCCTTTGTCATACAGGCGGGTGAAAAACCACTGCTCCCAACGGTAATAATCGGGCTGACACGTGGCCAATTCGCGGCCCCAATCGTAGCCGTAACCCAGGCGCTTGAGCTGTTTGCGCATTGCCTCGATGTTTTCATACGTCCATTTGGCGGGCGGTACCTTGTTTTGTATGGCGGCATTTTCCGCCGGCATGCCAAAGGCATCCCACCCCATCGGTTGGAGCACATTTTTGCCGAGCATGCGTTGATACCGGCTGACAACATCCCCAATTGTGTAGTTGCGCACATGACCCATGTGCAGGTTTCCACTTGGATAGGGAAACATGCACAAACAGTAGAATTTTTCGCGTTCCGGGTCTTCGACGACTTTGAAGCTTTGATTTTCTTCCCAGTAACCTTGCGCTTGGCGCTCGACGGTTTGAGGATCGTAGGCGTGGTCTGTCATGGCAGCGTATTGTAGCGGCTCGGAGTCAGTCATCAAGCCGGGAAAGCCCCGAACGGCATCCCGCCTGGTACCGACTGGCTCGGGGGCGTAGAATCCGCCTTCGAGGTAAACCCCATGCGCGCCTTCTTTTTTCAAACCGTTTTTGTTCTGGCCATGGAAGCTGTGACGATCGGTGCCGCTGGGGCCGAGGAGTTTAAGTATTACGTCTGGGTCGATGAGAAAGGTATTGTTCATGCGGAAGAGAAAGCGCCAAAAGGAAGGGACTACCAGGTACGAATCATCGAAAACGTCAACGCGAACGTCGTTCCTGCCGAAGACTTTCGCCTCTATGGCGACCTCCCGGTCGACCATAGCGGCGAATCCGGAGATGCCGTCAAGCAGCCTCCTTCCGCGGCAGGCACCCGGGACAAGCAAGCCGAAGAGACAGCTGCACAGAACCGGCCGGCCACCCGGAAGTAGAGCACGTTCCGAAGGAACAGCGCGGAGCGAGTCGGCAGACACCCGGGCCATGAAGCAAGTACTTCTTTCAATCGCCGCTATCGCGCCGGCATCGCGCGTACTTGAAACCAACAGCCTGGCGCTGTAACGGGCCTTCTGCCAAGCGACCAATTGGAAACAATCCAACCGTGTCCGTTGACTACTCTAAACCATGATCGAACTGCTGACCTCCACTACCCCAAACGGTTACAAAATATCCATATTTCTGGAAGAGCTGGGACTACACTACACCGCCAAACATGTCCACCTTGGAGACATGGAACAAAAACAGGACTGGTTCCTAAAGATGAACCCCAACGGCCGGATTCCCGTTATCGTCGACCACGACAACGACGATCTGGTGATCTTCGAATCCGGAGCGATATTGATGTACCTCGCGGAGAAAACGGATTCGTTTCTGCCGGCCGGGGAGCGCGACAGATATCGCGTCATCCAGTGGCTGATGTTTCAAATGGGCGGTGTCGGACCCATGCAAGGCCAGGCTAATGTGTTTTATCGATATGCGCCCGACACACTACCTTGGGCGATCGAGCGCTACCAAAAAGAAACACGGCGCTTGTACCAGGTCATGGATCGACAACTTGCCACGCGGCCATATTTGGCGGGACAGTTGTCCATCGCCGACTTCGCTATATTTCCTTGGGTCCGGACACACGAGTGGTCGGGTGTGGATATCGACGAAATGGAGCATCTTCAGCGGTGGCTGAACGATATGTACGCCCGGCCGGCCGTACAACGCGGGCTTGACGTTCCTGTACCTCAGGATGAAATCAAGGCGAGGAACGAAACCGAACGGGCCAAAGAGGGAATCGAAATGGTGCGGGAAAACGCGTGAGGATTACCGTCAGTTTCCCAACGCACCGCGGAACGCCGCAATCAAAATTTTCCTTCTTCGCAGCCATTTGTATCGTTGATTGTCGAAACAACAGCACCGCATTGCCAGCAGATTTCAAAAGACGACGGATTATCCTCTTGGCACTTCGGGCAACGATTTACTCCGCTGGTGCGTGTGACATCCCGTTCAAACTGCCTAACCAGCGATCTGGCTCGGTCCCAGTCGCCTTCGTCTTCAATCCAAACTTCGGGATAGATATGCGGCAGTTCGCCGACCCCTCCCTGCAGGGTTTCATTGAATACACGAGCCCTGACACCGTGGGTTTCAAGTGAATGCGCGAACAGATGGGCATCGGGAAGATGCGCGGCGGTGTAGACTCGCTTCATGAGTCAACTTTAGATGATATGGTCTCGCATCGCATCCTCACCTCGAGAGCCGGAACCAATGAGTATCCTGGAATTTTATTTCGATTTTTCCTCGCCTTACGGTTATTTCGCCAGCACGCAAATCGACGAACTTGCAGGGAAATACCGGTACCACGTGGATTGGTGTCCCTACCTTGTTGGCACCGCAATGAAAGCAACCGGCCACCAGCCTCTGTTCAATACGCCGATGTTTCATGACTATGTGGTTACGGACGTGCCGCGTTTTGCCCGATTACTGGGAGTTCCTTTTCAGTTACCCGAATCGTTCCCTCTAGTGGCATCCGCCGCATCTCGCGGCTATTACTGGCTACAGGAGCAGGATCCCGAACTCGCCAAGAAGTTCGCTAAATGTACATACCATACATTTTTCGGCGAGGGACGAGACATATCCAAATCCGACGAGCTGCAGAAGGTCGCCGTCGATTGCGGTATCGACGCCGATCGACTGATAGAGGCGACACAAGACCGGCGAATCAAACAACTTTTCAAATCGAAGAACGACGACGCCCTGACGAAAGGGGTTTTCGGGTCGCCTTTTATTCTGGTCGACGGGGAACCGTTCTGGGGCGCCGACCGCCTTTATCAAGTGGAAAAATGGCTGCAATCCGGCGGCTGGTAATCCACCCAGGACCGGGGCACGCTTAGTACCCTTGGGCATAAATACACACACGTTCAGCGGGATCGGAAAAGCCGATCGCCAAGGCACGCGAGCGCAGGACTGGCCCGGTCAATTCAAGCGAGCGTAACGCCGGCGAGGG
>JAANXG010000024.1 GCA_018263405.1 Gammaproteobacteria bacterium | reverse complement strand
AAAAGCCCCTCGCCGGCGTTACGCTCGCTTGAATTGACCGGGCCAGTCCTGCGCTCGCGTGCCTTGGCGATCGGCTTTTCCGATCCCGCTGAACGTGTGTGTATTTATGCCCAAGGGTACTTAGCCCATCGTCTAGTCTCCATCTGTTGCCGGTTCGTGTAGCGGTAAGACTTCGGCACGTCTTAGATGGGCAGGTATCGTTGGTCGTTGGAGAGCAGCGCCCAGGCGATGCGTGCATGCTTATTCGCGGCCGCCCGGGTGCCGGTAGGTCTGATTTACAAGTACTGGCCTGCGTCGACCTTCAGTACACTTCCGGTGATCGCGCCGGCCGGCTCCGACAGCAGGAACAGGACCGAGTCGGCGATGTCGTCCGCGTTTGCCAGATGACCGGATACGGTTTCGGATCTGGCCTTTTCCACGATCTCCGGCGGTAATGACGAGGTCATCTCCGTTTCGACCATTCCCGGCGCCACCGCGTTGACCGTGATGCACTTGGGCCCCAGCTCGCGCGCGGCGGTCTTGGTCAGGCCGACGAGACCGGCTTTCGCCGCGGTGTAGTTGGCCTGGCCGAATTTCCCCCGCAGGCCGTTGATCGATGAGATGTTGACGATCCTGCCGTATCCGGCGGCTGCCATGAGCGGCGCCAGGGCCCGAATCATATTGAACGATCCGGTTAAGTTGGTATCGATCACCGACTGCCATTCGTCATCCTGCATCTTCAGCAGCGTTCGATCACGGGTAATGCCCGCGTTGTTGACGAGCAGGGTCGGGGTGTCGTCGAGGGCGCCGATTGAGTCGGCAACCGACCCGGCATCGGTGATATCGACCGAATGAAATACGCCCGGCAAGCCGGCGGGGTCGTCCACGCTCAAGTCGAAAATGTGCACCCGGCAGTTCGCCTGCGCGAGCCGTTCGGCGATGGCAAGGCCCAGCCCGCGGGCGCCCCCGGTCACTACCGCCGATCGTTCCCCCAGGTGGTACCAGTTGGCCCGCGCCGGGCCGTTCACAGGATACAGCGCAACGCCAGTTGCGGTGCCGGCTCGAACCCGGCCTTGGAAAGGAAATGATTCAGGGCGGTATCGTCCCAGCGGACAATGGTGCGGGCGCCGTCAAGCCGCAACGAACCGAGATTGGCGAACAACTGTTCCAGTAGCACCGAGCCGGCGCCGGGGCTGTCCGGGTCGACACCGATCGTGTCGATGACCGCGGTCGCCGCGGTACGCCCGAACTCTCCGTAATCCAGCCGGGCCATCACAAATCCGACCACCAGCCCGTCATCCTCGGCGATCAGTGAAACCCGGATGCCGGACTGATTGATGACTTCGTCGATCTTCCGTGCCAGATAATCCGTTCGATCCCGTCCCGACAGACGCCTGTCGATCCGATAGATGGCGTTCGCGTCGACGGCGGCAAGACTGCGAATCTCGAACGTGTCGCGGGCCAGCGATTCCGGCGAATCACCCAGGGCGTCGCTGAAATTCGCCTCCTGGGCTTCCGGGTTGCGCCTCGAGTCCGCGATTTGATTGTCGTCCGGCACGGCGGTTTAATATCCCCCCAGGCTTTTTTCCAGCACGTTGACCGGAGCGGGCGTGAAACCGGTGCTCGCGAAAAATCCTATCAGGTCCTGTCGTTCCCATTCCGCCAGGGTTCTAACCTCGGCGCAGCCACGCTCCCGTGCTGTTGCTTTCAGGGCTTTCATCAACGCCCCGCCCACGCCACTGCCGCGACGCCCGGGGCTGACCGCGATGCTGTCGATAATGGCAAGGCGCCGATGTGTGCCGAACTCGCCGGTCAGGATGTGGCCCAGTACAAACCCATTGACGACCTCCGCTCGAACGGCAATCAATCCGATATAGGACCGCGGATCGGCTGCCATGGCTCGCCGGCGCCGCCGGAAAAAATCGTTCCGGCTAAAGCCGCCGGCCGTGGCGTCGAGTGCAACCACTTGTTCCAGGTCACCTTCGCTCATGGCGCGAATTGTCGAGTCTGTGGCGTTCACTGTTCTGCGATTCAGGCCGTCAGCGCTTCATACTTTGCCTGCAACTCTTCGGCGGATTCCTCAAAGTCGGGATTGGGCACAATGCAGTCGGGCTCGCACACCACCTTGCACTGGGGTTCTTCGAAATGACCGACGCACTCGGTACAGCGCAGCGAATCGATCGTATAGATATCGTCACCGGGGCTGATCGCCTCGTTGGGGCAATCCAATACACAGGCGTCGCACAGTGTGCAGTCATCGATGATCATTAAAGCCATGGTCGTTTACCTCGAAATAACAGACGCATCAGGACGCCTTCTCCAATACGCCCTGCTCCAGGAGTTTGTGGTAACGATAAGCACCCCAGACAGCGGCGCCGATGGCGCCGGAGAAAGCCGAGTCGGGATGACTCTTTGCATCGATTTTCAACTTCATCTTGGTCATGGAATCGTTCAATGCGCCCCGTAGTCCTTCGTCCAGCGCCAGCCCGCCGCTCAGAAAAACAATGCCGTCGTCGGCTTTCACCACGCGCAGCAGTTTGGCCAGCCGGCCCGCCATGGATAGATGTATTCCGCGCAGGATATTCGGCGCGGTAATGCCGCGCGAGACCATGTTGATCACGTCCGTTTCCGCCAGTACGGCACAGATGCTGGATACGGTCTCGGGGTCGTCACCCTGCAGCGACAGTGAGCCGATTTCGCTCTGGGCGATGCCCAGGTAACGGGCGATGTTTTCCAGAAACTGCCCCGAGCCCGAAGCGCATTGACTGGTCATTCTGTAGGCGAGGACTTTGCCCCTGCCGTCGATCTTGACGGCCCGGCCATGCAGCGCTCCGATGTCGAGTACGGATCGGGCTTCGGATTCAAGATAAATGGCCCCGCGCGCATGGGACGTCATGGAGTAAAAATGGCCGGTGGCAAAGGGTACGTTTTCACCGCCACCGGTAGTGGCGACATAGTGAACCTGATCCTCGCTGAGATCGGTTTCATCCAGCATCTCGTCAAAGGCCGTGCGCGCCAGTTTGAGCGGGTCGCGCTGGCGAATCTTGAAATTGCGACGGGCGAGCCACTGGGTATCCTCGCCCCGGGATTCGAACACCACCGCCTTGATTGCACCGGTGCCGACGTCAATGCCCGCGCTGATTGTCGTCATGATGGGTTTCCCCCGGTGGCAAGCGACGCTTGTGTGCCGGATCTCCGGGCGAATTCGGCGGCGCCCAGTGCACCGGTATAGATGGAATCCGGATCGATGTTGATGGTGACATCGCCATAATTTTCCACTACCAGCTTGCGCAGCTCCTTAACCGCCGCTTCGTTCTTCGCGACGCCGCCGGTGAAAGTGAATTCATTGCTGACTCCGCCCGAACGGGAAATGATGGACATCGCCCGTAATACGATCGCCCGATGCAGGCCGGCGATGATATCTTCCCGCTTCTCGCCCAGCGCTAACCGATCGCGTAACTCCGCCCCGGCAAACACGGTACAAGTCGAATTAATGCGGACCGTGCGGGTTGACTTCATCGCCATGGGCCCGAGTTCATGCAGCCCCATGTTCATTTCATCGGCAATGTAGCCCAGGTAGCGTCCGCACCCGGCGGCGCAGCGGTCATTCATCTGAAAATTCGCGACGATTCCGGTGTCGTCCACCTGAATACCCTTGGTATCCTGTCCGCCGATGTCCAATACGGTGCGCGTACCCGGATACATCAGGTGCGCGCCGAGCCCGTGGCAGAGAATTTCAGAACGGATATGTTCTTTCGGGAACGGCAGGCGCACACGGCCGTAGCCGGTTCCAACCGTATAGCACTCTTCGATATCCTCTTTCAGCGCGTCCTGGACAGGTTTGCGCACCCGCTCGCGGTCAAAGCCGGTTTCTTCCGTCACTCGATCGAGTGCAGCCAGGAATTTTTCATCGAGATTAGCGGAAGGAGGACGACTCTCGACCTGGATAATCGACTTGTCATAAACATTCAGTAAAGCGTCGAAACTCAGGCCGGTTTGTTTGGCCACTTCTTCGCTCGCCTGCATATAGGCGGAACCCGCAAGATCCCGGAAAAAATTAGATTTCCGGGCCACCCCCGGCGCGAACAAGGACTCCAGTTTCTGCGCCAGGCTTTGGAAAATTTCCTCGAGGGCTTCCCGCAGTGCATCGCGGTCATCGACCGTGCTCACCGTCCCGGCGTTGTTTGCGCAGGCTCGATGCAGCTCCTCGAGTTGCTCCAGGAACAACTCGAGCCGAAAACAGCGCTCGAGTTCCGTCAACAGTTGCGAAGTATCGTCTTTCAATTCCGGTGTGCACTTAAGCCTCTGCCGGAACAGCGTCAAGCGCGTACTGATAACGGCTTCCATCTTTGCGACCTTGCTGGCCGTGTCATAGTTGGAGCGGGAATTGGTAATCCCGTGCCCAAGGGCCTCACCGCCTTCATCGACAATGACGGCTTTGGTGGTGGTCGAACCCAGGTCGATTCCGATATAGCATTTCATGCGCGCGCCTCTACGGTTCGCCTTCTATGCCGCCTCGATCCTCGAGCGTTTCTGCTCGATCATCTGGAAATAGCTCTCCAGGCGGTTCTTGACGTTGGCCGCGGAAAAGTAGCGGGGATCCACCAGATCGGTCTCGATAAATGCCGCCGGTTTGCCGCTGCGTTTCTCTACTTGCTGCATCATCATCAGCTGGCCCGCGGAAAAACTGTTGCAGCTTTTTATCGAGTTGACGAGAAGCCCGTCGGCCTGAAAGTCGTTGACATAATTCACCAGCATGTCGACCCGGTTGGGCAGGTTGCGGTTGGTATAACAACCCAGGCAGTACTCCGCCAAGGACTCCAGGGGATGGTCGGGGTCGTGCCGGAACCCCTGGTCATAGACGCCGCCCACCTTGGTATAGGTGCTGGCCACGACCACTGCGCCTTCGTCGTAGAACATCTTCCAGAAGTCGCGAAAGCTGGTCCAGTTGGGCGGCCCTTCCACAACCAGGCGGTACCTTTCTTCTTCCATGTCGTCTTCCGGCGTGACCGGGCCCAGCTGCTGCTCGATGCGTTGCTCTATTTCTCCGCGCAGCACCCGGTAGTAGTCGATCGCCTCCCGGGTGCCGCGAAAGGCGGTGAATATCGGACCGATGTAGTACACGCCGCCGAAATACGCATCGATCGGCGAGCGGACGTTTTTTGCGCTCTCCAGCACCCACACCAGGTTGTCCTCGGCCTCGGCGGATCGACGCAAATTCTCACGCAGGCGATCGATGTCGAATTTCACCCCGCTGACACGCTCCATCGCCGGGATGACTTCCTCCTTTAACTGCTTGATGACGTAGCTGCGCATATTGTCGGTAATCACGCCGTCGCCGGTATAGGGCACCTGCAACATCACGGTCTCGCAGCCGTGTTCGTGCCGCAGCAGTTCGAACCATTTCATGAAGGTGAAGCAGCCGGTATAGGACAGCAGCAGCAAATCGGGGGCCGGCATCGGTTTGCCGTTGGGCGCGATATTGCCCTTGGACATCTGCCCGATGTCCGCCTTCACATAGGTGCAGACGTCTTCGGAATGCCCATTTCTTTCCGCGTCCATGATCATGGCGCCGCTTTTCTTGCGCATACCGTTTTGAATGGCATTGATCTCGGGCAGGTTGTTGAGCATACCGAAGCACATGATCAACTCGTTCAGGTTGCCCGGCACAAAGGTAGAGGCGACCTTGCGGCCGCTTTCCGCGGTGCTGGTCAGGGCTTCGTAGTTGTCGGCAATCATTTCCTTTTGCATCAACATCGAGGATTCCTTGACGACTTCCGATTCTTTACTCATGGTCAACTCCAGAGTTTGAGCGTATCGGCGAAGGTACCGGCCTGCTCTCGAATGGGCTGCATCTGGCCGGAGTTTTCCGCGTATTTGAATGAAATATGCGGTATCCCGTGCTCGCTCATGCGGTCCGCCAGCATGGGTCGTTCCAGCAGGGCGGGATCGCAAAAGCTGGGGGCGGAGAAAATAACGCCTTCGGCCTTTGTGTCCTTGACCGACTGCAGCAAAAACCGGCCAACATCTTCTTTGCGCGGACAGTACTTGGCGGCCGTATCGGCGCTGTGATGCAGAAAAGCATCCGCCAGCACCTCTAGCGGATTACCATCGGTAGCGAGGTCCTCCAACAGCCATCGATTTCCCAACATGTAGTCGTCGTCGACCACGTAGCAGCCGGCCATTTCAATGGTCTTGATCAGGTTCAACGGCGGCTGTTCGCAGAAGGACCCGTTGATCACCACCCGGCAGCAATCGCGCACGGGCCGGTCTTCCTCGCGCGCAGCGGCGAGGTAGCCTTGCATCATCCGAATGTGTTCCTCGACCGGGATGACCAGGCCCGCGCGCATCAAAAGATGGACTTCCGCGGTCGGCGCCTTCCAGGGAGCCTCGGATCTAAAGTCGTATATCTCCCTGACCAGCCGCCGCCGTTCGTTGTATAGGGCGATGGACCGGTTGATGGCATCGTCGCCGACCGGCCGACCCGCCAGCGCCGAGAACTCGTCGCGTAAATGCTCGAGTTCCTTGACGTAGTACTCGCCGCCGATGCCGTCTGCAAAGTTCTGCGGCACATCGAAGTACTGCACGTACATATCCGGACGCATCATCTTCCACATTCCGGAAAGGTTTCGAATGACGTCGCAAATACTCGGAAACAGGATGCCGTCGAGGAAGTCGAGCTTCCCGGTTACACCGAGTTCGATGGTGGAGCGGGGGATGCGGCAAATATAGCTTTGGTAATACGCATCACCGTGAATCACTTCCATTTGATCGCCGCCACCGACGATACCGAGCGGCATCATGCCGGCGGCGTGGATGATCTCTTCCGGCACGTACACCGGCATATACCCCATCACCTTTCGATCGGACCCGGCGGCCTTCCAGCGTTTCGCGGCGTTGAATTCCAGATCCCGATACAGCTCGGTGCAGCGCTCGATGATGTCTTTGACGGCCATTAACAGTGCTCCCACACCGGCCGGCGTTTCTCCATGAACGCGATCAGGCCCTCCAGCGGATCGCGGCCGGCCATAAGGCTATCCAGGTATTGCTTTTCAACGCGGTCCAGGTTGGTTTTCAATCGTGCCGCAAGGTCGCCCCGGGCGGCACGCACGGCTTGCCTCAAGGCAAACACACTTCGCGGCGCGAGGTGCCGATCGAAATACTGCCGTGCGGCGTTTTCGGGGGAATCGTCGACGAACTGCACCAGGCCGCAACGCAACGCCGCGTCGGCATCGATAGTGCGCCCGGAAAACAGCAAGTCTTCGGCGTTGCCCCGGCCGACCCTTTCGGGTAGCAGACAGGATGCGGCAGGAGCAAAAACCGCGAGCTTGATTTCAGGCTGACCGAAGCGGGCATCGGGCGCGGCAAAGATCAGGTGGCTGCCCAAGGCCAGTTCGAGCCCGCCGCCAAGGCAAGATCCGCGCACGCTGCACAATATCGGTACCGGGGCCCCGACCAATGTCAGCAGGAGCTTGTGCAGTTTGGCGAGCATACCGGCGCATTGATCCGGCAGGTGTTCCGGCACGCTGGCGCCAAAACTGAAGTTGGGTCCCTCCGCGCCGATCAGTACCGCCGTCAGCCGCGGGTTGTCGAGATGTTCATCCAGGCCGGCCTGCAGCAGATCGATCATCTCCCCGTCGACGATATTCGCTTCCGGCCGGTTCAGATTCAGACACAGAAGCCCGTCTTCCCGGCTCAGTGTCGTATTCAGCGAGCTATTCGCCATGGCGGTGCCCGTTATCGAGTCCGGTTTGCAGGATTGTTGGCCGGCATGAGGCTTTCGATCAGCTCCGGAGTCCATGGTGTGCCGATGGCGAGGGCCTGTCGAAGCGCGACAAAATCGATCTCCCGGCCAATCTCTCGGTTGCCTTCGTTGAACGCCCGAAAACCCGTACGGGCTTCGTTCATCATGTTTAATGCCAGCCACGCCCGGGAGCTCTCGTGATTTCGATTCCATGCCTCGAGCTTGGGCTTGCGCAACTCTTCAAGGCTCTTGGTCATGCACTCCGGATACGTCATCAGCAGCTTCGCGCAGAGCTGTTCAACGCACTCGTCCAGCAGGCTCAAGTCAATGTCACCTTGTCTGATCAGTTCCCGTCCGACCTTGAATTCTTCCCCGGTCTTAAAGTCTCCGTGAACAATACGGCCGAAGGCGTCCAGCATTCGATCGGTCACTACGGTTGGATTGGCGACAAATTCACCGTCTATTTTCAGTGCGGGCACGATGCCGCTACAGATGCCGAGGCGGTAGGCCCGGTGCGCGGAAAAGGGTTCACACAGGGTGCCGGATACCATCGCCTGCTCGCTTCCGATCATTACCGGGAGGAAATCGGTGGAACCGCCGATTGCCGCGGAGCCGTGCTTCGGACCCGCCTGCCCGAAATTGGCCAGATCCTGCGCCACGGTAAAATCGCAGGCCATGCCGATTTCCTGTCCGCCGCCGATACGCATGCCGTTGACCCGGCAAATAACCGGTTTGTCGCACGCCAATATGGTAGACACCATGTCGATAAACAGCCGCATATACTGGCGGTATTCCTGAGGATTACCGGCATAGTATTCGGCGTACTCCTTGGTGTTGCCACCGGTGCAGAAAGCCTTGTCGCCGGCACCGGTGAGCACCACCGCGTTCACGTCGCGGGAATTACCGGCCGAGCGAAACGCCAGAATGACGTCCTTGATCATCTGCGTGGTATAGGCGTTGTATTGCTTTGGGTTGTTAAGGGTAATCCAGGCATTGAAAAGACCCTCCGCGGCACGGCCGTCCGGACGGTGCGCCGGACGCTTTTCAAACAGAACATCGTCTTCGGGGGAGAATGGCGCGAGATCGTGATTCAAAAGCGAATCGGGTGCGGTACGTTTGGCGATGTCGGCGGTAGTCTCGTTCATGGTAGCTCTCCAGGTTCAAAATTCGTAACTCTCAATCACCCCATGTTGGGTAGAACCCGAACCGGGGTTAGGGAGTCCCTTTCGGGGGCGCTGTCCATACGTCCTTGTACGCTCCGGCGAAAACCTTCGTGATTTCGACAGCCCCGAAAGGGACTCTCCAACCCCGCTTTATTGCAGGATGTATTAAGAACTTGCTCAAATCGTCGTTATCTACCCGTCCCCCGGAACCAGAATTGCCCGCTCATCCAGCCGGTGCGCCTGCGCGGCCGCGAATACTTCGTTAATCTGGTCCAGTGGGTGGTGTTTAATAAAGGGCTTCATGTGGATTTGCCGGTCCAGAACGAGCCGTAGCGCGTCGGGGTAGTATTCGGGCAGACAGCCCCAGTTGCCCTGCATGCGGGCGTGAAAGGCCATGAGGTTCGAGAGCCTGACCTCGCTTTTCGACAGGGTAAACCCGACGATCGCCAGGTGCGCGCCGTGCACCAGCAGGGAGAACGCGGTGGCCTGCCCGGCAGCGGTGCCTGAACATTCGAATATTTTCCATTCGCTCGAACGGAGATTTCGTTCGGCGGCGAATGCGCGGATTTGTTTTTTGAGCGAGCGGTCGTCCACCGATCCGGCGTTGACGCACAGGCTCGCCCCATAGTCCTCGAACCGCGCCAGCGTGGCGTCGTCGATATCGACGGCCACTACCGTAGCGCCCATAGCGTTGGCGATCTGGACTGCATAGCCGCCGACCCCCCCAACGCCTATGACAATGGCGAGATCGCCGGGCTCGATCTGCGCCAGCAGCGCCGCCTGATAAGGCGTGGTCACGGCGTCGGCCAGTACCGATACGTCAGCCAGTTCCATACCGACCTGTGCAAGGTCCGCTTCCTCGACAATGCACAGACCATTCGAAGGTACGGTGACGTGACTGGCGAACCCCCCCTGAATGTCGTTTCCGGGCATGGATTGTTGGCGACAGAAATTGCCCCGACTGCGCGTGCACGGGTCGCACCGGCCGCAGGGAATGACGGCCGAAACGATGACGGCGGACCCGAGTAGAGACTCCGCCTCGGCTCCGGCGGCCACGACACGGCCGCTGATTTCATGCCCCAAGGCCAGCGGCAGAGGGTGGTTGGTACGCACGCCGTTGTACAGGAAACCGAGATCGGTATGGCAGACACCGCAACCCGCGATTTCGACCACGACTTCATGGGGCTCGGGCGGATCCGGGGTGAAGTTCTCCCTCGAAAAGGGTTGGTTGACCTCGGTCATCATCCAACGGTGTGCGGCTATTTCCACAATTCCTCCGAGTTTTTGCACCAGATACATGCACTATACTACTTTTCATATTGGTGTCAAATGCATTATACTACCTATAACGAGCAGGCAGACGAATGCCGCCCTAACCGATATGAACGAACTGTTGGCAATACCATGAACGACCCGGCAATTTCCATTGCCCTGGTCGGCAGCGGCGGATCCGGCGTCATGACAGCAGGTTCGCTGTTGCTGGAAGCCGCCGGTCGCGCGGGACTGTATGGCATGATGAGCCGCTCGTCCGGTCCCCAGATTCGGGGCGGCGAGGCCGCGGCCTTGTTGCGGATTTCCACTCGCCCGGTGTTTTGTCTCGGCAACCGGTTCGATTTCCTGGTGGCCATAGATTGGGCGAACGCGGAGCGGTTCGCCGCGGAAATTCCCCTGGATACGGAGAGTACGATCGTCGGGGATGACGACATCCCCGACGAATTTTCGGCCAGTGGCGCCACGTTCAAAGAGGTTTCCTTCAAGCGGTTGGCGGCGCAATCCGCCGGACTCAGGCCCAATATGATCGCTTTGGGGTTAATCGGCTCGGCAATCGGCCTGCCGCCCGGCGAACTCGAGGCCGTGGCCAAGAAACTGCTCGACCATAAAGGCAAGGCGACGGTGGAGGCCAGCGTATCCGCCTTATCCATCGGCGCGGCCACCCTGGATGGCCTGAAGACGATCGATATCAAAACGGAATCCGTTGCCGAACTCTGGAATATCAGCGGTAACGAGGCCGCAGGGCTGGGCGCGGTTCGGGGTGGAGTTCGGTTTGTCGCCGCCTACCCGATCACGCCGGCCACGGAAATGCTCGAATGGCTGGCACCGGCTCTGGAAAAAATCGGCGGTACGCTGGTGCAGGCGGAAGACGAACTCGCCTCGGTTAACCAGTTGATCGGGGCGTCATTCGGCGGTACGCCATCGCTTACCGCGACTTCGGGTCCCGGATTGGCGCTCATGACCGAATCCATCGGCCTGGCGGTAGCCTCCGAAACCCCTGTCGTGGTGGTCAACGTCATGCGCGGCGGGCCGTCCACAGGCATCCCCACCAAAAGCGAGCAGAGCGACCTGAATATTGCGCTTTACGGACTGCATGGCGATGCGCCGCATCTGGTGGTGGCGCCGCTCTCGGTTTCGGATTGCCTGTTCAGCGCGCAATGGGCGGTGCATCTTGCCGAAACCCTGCAAACGGCGGCCATCGTCTTGTCCGATCAGTCCCTCGCGCAAACCCGGGCGGTCATTCCACGCCCGGTGGATGTTTTCTTCGGGGCCCGGCGCGCCGTGCAGACCGAGGCCTGGGAAGACTACGAACGGTACGCGACAGTCCCCGGCGGAGTCTCGCCCATGGCTTTACCCGGGCTGACCGGTTGCCAGTACACCGCGGACGGCCTGGAGCACAATACCCAAGGTACGCCTTCAAGCCGGGTCGAAGACCACGCGCGGCAACTGGATAAACGCCGCGATAAATTGGCGTTGCACGATTATGGCGATCATTGGGCGCACATCGACGGCAACGGCCCCATGGCGATCATTACCTGGGGATCGAGCCTGGCGCCGGTCGAGGAAGCGGTCGAGACGCTGGCCCCGGAGGGCATTGCCCTGCGCGTCATCGCGCCGCGACTGTTGATGCCGGTGCAACCCGAACGTATGGCCGCGGCGCTCGAAGGCGTGGAAACCGCGCTGGTGGTGGAGCAGAGCCACGGCGGTCAGTTCTTTCACTACATCAGGGCCTTCTATGCCCCGGAATGCGAACTGCACAGCATGGCGCGGCCGGGGCCTCTGCCTATCCGGCCCGCCGATGTCACCCACGCCATCAGGGAACAATGGAGAGGGTCGTGACCAGCGGTGCAGCGACGGAGGTAACGTTAAAGCCGAAGGATTATAAATCCGATATCAAACCGGTATGGTGCCCGGGGTGCGGCGATTTCAGCGTGCTGGCAGCGATCACCCGGGCCTTGGCGGCGCTGAAGGTTGCCCCTGAAAACGTGGCGGTAATCTCCGGGATCGGCTGTTCGTCCAGAATCCCCGCCTATCTCGACACCTATGGATTCCACGGCGCACACGGCCGCGCACTACCGCTCGCTACCGGTTTGAAGATCTCGCGTCCGGATCTTTGCGTCCTGGTGGCCGGTGGCGACGGCGACGGATTTTCCATCGGAGGCAATCACTTCTTGCAAGTGTGCAGGCGCAACGTCGATATCACCTATATCGTCATGGATAACCAAGTGTATGGCATGACCAAAGGGCAGGCCTCGCCGACCACCGAACCCGACTGGGATCGCAGCAAGCTGACCCCCCACGGGACACGCATCAATGCCTTCTACCCGCTGGTGGTCGCGCTTGCTTCGGGCGCCAATTTCATCGCCCGAGCATCGAGCAGCGATCCCAACGGAGCAGCCAAGGTGATCGGCGAGGCCATCGGGCATCCCGGGTTTTCTTTCGTCCAGGTGTTGAGTCCCTGTGTGACGTTTCGCCCGGAACAACGGGATTGGAAAAAAATCGTCAGGCCCGCGCCTATCGAAGCCACTACCGATCCGGCCGCGGCGGCGAGGCGCCTGATGACCGACGACAATTTTTACCTTGGCGTGCTTTACAAGGGGAACCGAGCGCCATTCGAGCCGGACAGCGCCGGGCAGCCGAGCACGGAACAGGAACTGGAAGAGGAATTCAAGGTATGAATGCCATCGATGTGACGGAACGGCCCGGCTTTCTGGCGTATGCCCTGGCCATCGAAAATGAAGCGGTGGAGCGATACACGACATTCGCCGAGCAAATGGACGTCACGAACAATCGGGAAGCGGCGGAGTTATTCCGGGAAATGGCCCGCCTGGAGACACTCCATGCAAAGGAAATCGAAGCACGGATCGGAGGCCAAACGCTGCCCGAGGGCGCGTCGTGTGAATATGCATGGCCGGATGGCGAATCGCCGGAGGCTCCCGATTTTTCCGACACCCATTATCTCATGACCCCCTACCAGGCGCTCACCCTGGTGCTCGAAGCCGAGCAGCGGGCGGTCGAGTTTTTCGAGACCATCGAGCGCGCCGGCACCGATGAGGCAGTACGGAAAATGGCCGCGGAATTCGCCAAGGAGGAACGTGAGCACGTTCGGCGGGTACGCCAATGGCGTGAGCGCTATCCGCCCCCGGAGCGGGATTGGGACGACGATCCCGACCCGCCGAACCAAGCGGAGTAAGCCCGACCCAGGAACCATAATAACCGCGATAGCCCTTCGGGGCCTTATGGGGGCTCCCCATAGCCGGACAATCTACTCGGAAAAGCCGAATCAGCCCCTGTTCACTTTAGGCGTTGTCGCCTTGGTAATGAATGTGGAAGTGGTCCGGCGAATCGTCGTTTGCGCCCGCGCCGACGCCAAGTGAAGGACCGTGAGGAGTTCTACGCTCGCTATACACAATTCGGATAAAAAAGCGACAGAACAAAAACCCCATGATAGTCTTACGTACGATGTGTCCGGCAGTTCAATAGCGCTACGAATCGGACCGTATCCATTCACCTCTGGAGGAATCATGAAAAAACATAACCCCAACGGCATTTCCCGCCGGACGCTGCTGACAGGCGCCGCCGCCGCGGGTGGTATCGCCGCCGTATCCAGCTTCATTCCCACCCGCTTCGCGATCGGCGGCCAGCACAAGGTCAAGATCGGCATTCTGCTGCCCTACTCCGGCACTTACGCGATGCTTGGCAACTCAATCACCAACGCCCTCAAGCTGCGCATCGAGGAGAACGGCGGCATGCTCGGCGGCCGCGAAGTCGAATACGTGGCCATCGACAGCGAGATGTCGGTACCCAAGACGCCCACCAACACCAACAAACTGGTGGGCAAAGAAAAAGTCGATTTCCTGATCGGTCCGGTGCATTCCGGCATCGCCCAGGCGATGGCCAAGATCGTCGGCGGCGACCAGGGCCCGATCATGATCGTCCCCAATGCCGGCTCTAACCTGGTCACCGGCCCGCTTTGCGCACCGAACATCTTCCGCGCTTCGTTCAGCAACTGGCAGCCCGCCTGGCCCTGTGGTGAAGTGATGGCCAACGACGGCCACAAGAAGATCGTCACCATCACCTGGGGCTACGCCGCCGGCAAGCAAATGATGGCCGCCGGCCGCGACAACTTCGCCGAACATGGCGGCAGTTCTATCAAGGACATCCTGGTACCGTTCCCGGACGTGGAATTCCAGGCCCATCTATCGGAGATCGCCAACCTCGATCCGGACGCGGTGTTCGCTTTCTTCTCCGGTGGCGGCGCGGTCAAGTTCGTCAAGGACTACGCGGCAGCCGGACTGAAGGACAATATCCCCCTGTACGGCCCGGGGTTTCTCACCGAGGGCGTCTCCAAGGCCCAGGGCGCGGCCGCCGAGGGCATCAAGACCACGCTGCACTATGCCGCCAACCTCGACAACGCCGCCAACAAGCGCTTCCGCGCCGCCTACAAGGAAGCCTTCGACGCCGATGCCAATGTGTTCTCGGTTCAAGGCTATGACACCGGCAGCCTGCTGATCTCGGCGATGGACGCGGTCGAGGGCGACACCGGCGCTACCGGCGATCTGATCCAGACCCTGGAAGCCGCCCAGCTCACCGACAGTCCGCGCGGCGCCTGGACGATGTCCAAGGCCCACAACCCGATCCAGGACATCTATCTGCGGCAGGTGGAAAACGGTGTCAACCTGGTCAAGGGTGTTGCCGCCGCGGCGCTCGAGGACCCGGCCGCCGGCTGCAAGATGGCCTGAGCATCCACCCCCGGCCCCGGCACTTTGCCGGGGCCGGGTTTTTTTGTCGGTAGCTTCCGGAACATGGATTTCTCATCGTTTCTGATCCAGGCCCTGAACAGCGTCCAATACGGTTTTCTGCTGTTCCTGGTGGCCAGCGGCCTGACCCTGATCTTCGGGATAATGGGCATCATCAACCTGGCCCATGGCGCCTTCTACATGCTCGGCGCCTACCTGGCGTTCTGGCTCGCCGGCCTGACCGGGAGCCTGCTGGCCGCGGTATTGCTGGGCGTCCCGCTGATGATTTTGATCGGCATCGCCATCGAGCGCTCCGCCATTTCGTTTCTCTATGAACGCGATCACCTCTATCAGGTGCTGCTAACCTACGGCCTGATCCTGATCCTGAACGAAACCCAGCTGATCCTCTGGGGTACCGGTTTCTACAGCGTGCCGATTCCGGAAATGTTCCGCGGCTCCATACCGCTAACGGAGAACCAGGTCTACCCGGTGTACCGGCTGTTCATCTCCGCGGTCTGCCTCGGCGTCGCCCTGGGGCTCTACCTGATGATCCAGAAAACCCAGCTCGGCATGACGATCCGGGCCGGCGCCAGCAGCCGGGAGATGACCGAAGCGCTCGGCATCAACATCGCCCGCGTGTTCGCCATCGTCTTCGCCCTCGGCGCCGCGCTGGCCGGCTTTTCAGGCATGATCGGCGCACCGCTCAGTTCCGTGTATCCGGGGATGGGTGACCAGATCTTGATCATCTCATTCGTGGTGGTGGTAATCGGCGGGATCGGCTCGGTCAAGGGCGCCTTCGTCGGCGCCATGCTGATCGGCCTGGCGGACACCTTCGGCAAGGTGCTGCTGCCGGAGGTGGCCAGCATAGTCATCTACGCGGTCATGGCGTTGGTGCTGCTGTGGCGCCCCCGGGGCCTGTTCGGCTACACCGCCTGAGCCGCACCGGAACGCGCCGCCATGGAAACCCCGGAAACCTCCAAGTTTCGCCTGGTCGCACTCGGCGTCGGCGTGCTCGTACTGGCCATCTACCCCTGGTTCGGGGAATCCTACTACGTGGGGCTGGTGCTCCGACTGATGATTCTCGGTATTTTCGCCATGAGTCTGGACCTGTTGATCGGCTACACCGGACTGGTCAGCTTAGGCCACGCCGCTTTTTTCGGCCTGTCCGGCTACCTGCTGGCGATCATCACGCCCGACACCGGCCCGATCAGCATCTGGTACGCCCTGCCCTTGTGCCTGGCCGGCACCGGAATTTTCGCCCTGGTGGTGGGTTGGCTGTCGATACGCACCTCTGGGATCTACTTCATCATGATCACCCTGGCGTTCGCCCAGATGCTCTTTTACTTTTTCAACGAGAGCATCCGCTTCGGGGGGTCCGACGGCATGTTTCTGTTTTATAGGCCGACCATCAACATCGGCTCCCGGCAACTACTCGACCTGGAGGCCGGCCATAATTTCTACTATTTCGTGCTCGGCGCGCTGGTGGCCGCCTATGCACTCCTAGCCACGCTGCTGCGCGCGCCGTTCGGCCAGGTGATCCAGGGCATCCGCGCCAATGAAGCCCGGACCCGGGCCCTGGGTTACGCCACTCGGCGCTACAAACTGGTGAGCTTCGTGATCGCCGGCATGGTGGCCGGACTCGCCGGATTTCTGGAGGCCAGCCACACCGGCATCATCAGTCCCGGGCACCTCTCCTGGCACGAGTCCGGCACCATCTTGATGACAGTGATCCTGGGCGGCATGGGCACGCTCTACGGCCCGGTACTCGGGGCCTTCACCTTCGGGCTGCTGCAAGACAATTTCCAGGATCTCACCGAACACTGGATACTGATGATGGGCTTTTTCGTGGTCGCCGTGGTGGTGTTCCTGCCCCACGGCCTCGCCGGACTGATCGCGAGAATTGGCGCGCGACTGACCAGCCGCAGGCCGGCGGGAGATCAACCGTGACGGCGACCCAAGCATTGCTGTCAACCGACCGGCTGTCGTGCAGTTTCGGCGCACTGCAGGCTGTGGACCGCGTCAGCCTGGATTTCCGGGCCAGCGAGATCCATGCCATCATCGGCCCCAACGGCGCCGGCAAGACCACCTTCATCAACTTATTGTCCGGCGAACTGCCACCCATCGACGGCCGGGTCCACTTCGCCGGGCGCGACATCACCGGTCTGTCACCCAACCGCATCTCCCAGCTTGGCATCGGCCGCAGCTACCAGAAAACCAACATCTTCCCCGACTTCACCTGCCTGAAGAACTGCTGGCTGGCGGCGCAGTCGCGGCTGCCGAGTTCCATGCGCTTTTTCCGCGGAGCCGGTCGCTACCGGAAGGTGGAGGAGCGGGCCCGCAAGGCGCTGGAACTCTGCCGCCTGTCGGCCCGCACGGATGTTCTGGCGGCCAGCATGAGCTACGGCGAACAGCGTCAGCTGGAGATCGCCATGATGCTCGCCACCGAGCCCCGCCTACTGCTGCTTGACGAACCACTTGCCGGCATGGGCGCCGACGAGTCCCGGCAGGTCATCGAACTCCTCAAGCAACTCGCCGCCGAGCATACCCTGATCCTGATCGAGCACGACATGGACGCCGTGTTTGCGATTGCCGAGCGGATCACGGTGATGGTCAACGGCGCCCAACTGGAAACCGGCACACCCGAGGAGATCCACGCCAGCCAAGCGGTCCA
>JAANXG010000023.1 GCA_018263405.1 Gammaproteobacteria bacterium | reverse complement strand
TGAGGNNGCCGATGAAATCGCGAGACAGTTACGTATCCGTGATATCGGCGGCTTGATCGTGGCGGATTTCATAGACATGACCTCCAATAAAAACCAACGCCTGGTGGAAAGCCGCCTTCAGGATGCATTGAAAGTGGACCGTGCCAGGGTGCAAACCGGGCGGATATCCCGCTTCGGTCTACTGGAAATGTCTCGCCAGCGACTGCGGGCCTCCATCGGTGAGGCCAACTATGTCGCCTGCCCGCGCTGCGATGGCGCGGGTCATATCCGTGGGATCGCCTCTTCGGCCCTGCACGTTCTGCGTATTCTCGAAGAGGAGGCATTGAAGGAAAACACCGAGGCCATTCACGCGCATTTGCCCGTCGACATCGCAACGTATCTGCTCAACGAGAAACGTACTGAAATCTACTCGCTGGAATCGAGGCTCGGCAACGCTGTGATCATAATTCCCGCGAAGGACCTTGAAACACCGCACTTCAGGATCAAGCGATTGCGAGGCGAAGATCTTGCGGAATTCCAGGGTCTGCAAAGCTACCAGATCGAAAGAGAAACGGACGAACACCAGGACGAAGGTGACTATTTTACCAAGCAACGTCTGGAAAAAGCGGCAGTGGGACCGGAACAGGTGCCGAGCACCACCCCCCCGCCCTCCCGTCCAAAACCGCCGATGGAAAACGGGCCGTCCGGAGGTGTGCTGAAACGAATCGTCAATTCCTTGTTCAATAAAACGAGCACGACTTCGAGCTCTGAAACGCAAACCGAAATCGGTCGGCAGACGCAAAGCAGCCACCAGCCTGCCAGAGGCCGCGAGGGAACCGGCCGGAAACGTACGCACCAGCGCGGTCAACCCCGGGGGCAGCAGCGAGCACGAGGCGGTAGTGGCCGCGGCCCCAACCGGCCGCGAAGCAGCGCGCAAGGCAGTAGTCAAGGCGGCAACCAGGGCGGCGGCCAAAACCGCGGTAGAGGGGGCGGTCAGCAGCGCGGCCGCAAACCCAATTCTAACGAGTCGCCATCCACTACCCGGCGGAATCGAGAATAAACCGGTAAAGCGTAAGAAAACGGGGTCGGGGGCCTTTGAAGGAGGACTATTACGTATTTTCAAACAACGCAAGGGACTCGACATGCGCCGTATGTGGAAACATGTCGATGACCCCCGCCCCGGCGAATCGATAACCGTGCTTGCGTACCAATATCGCCGAATCCCGAGCCAACGTCGCCGGATTGCAGGAAATATAGACAATGCGCTCGGGTGCGATATCCGGTATCCGTTTCATCAACTCGAGTGCCCCGGAGCGAGGGGGGTCCAGCAAAATCTTGTTATAGGACGCGTCGAACCGGGTGCTTGCAATTTCCTCCGCGTAAAGATCCACGGTTTTGAATTCAACATTATGGACCCGATTCAACCGGGCGTTGCCCGCGGCCCGGTCGACCAATCGCCCGTCTCCTTCCATGCCCACAACCCGATCCGCGCGCTTCGCAATCGGCAGGCTGAAATTACCCACCCCGCAAAACAGATCCAGGACCGTGTCTCCCGGCTGCGGTGCCAGCAGCGTTAGTGCACGGTCCACGAGTCTTCGATTTTGTTCACCGTTCACCTGGATAAAATCAGTGGGCTCGAAGCCGATGCGAAGGTTCCCGCCGATGTCGTAATAGAGGGGTCCCGCCTCCTCGGGCCAAAGCAAGTGGACGCTGTCCAGTCCGCCGGGTTGCAGCAGTATCCGCGCGCCGTGGTCCCGCCCGAAACGCACCAACCGATCCAGATCCGCGTCGGTCAACGGTACGAGATGACGGAATACGAGGGCCGCCTCGTGGTCGCCGGCGGCCACCTCGATCTGCGGGACGCGGTCATGGCAGGACAGATTCGCTACCAGCTCGTGCAAGGCGGGCAGCAGATCGGAGAGCTGCCGGTCCAGCACCAAGCAGGCGTCCAGCGAGGTAACGAAACTCTTGTGGCGTTCTCGAAACCCCACCAGCGTTCCGCCTTTTTTCGGCACGTAGCGGATACCCAGGCGGGCTTTGCGCCGGTAATGCCAGGGCGCGGCGGCCACCGGCGGTAAATACTCCTCCGGTCCCACCTTGGCCAGCCGCTCCAGGTTGTCCGCGAGCCGGCGGTGTTTGTGCTCGAGCTGGGCACCATAATCGAAGTGCTGTAACGCGCAGCCGCCGCAGGTGCCGAAGTACGGGCACTCCGGCGTCACCCGATCGGCTGACGATACGAGCACTTCCTCCAGTGTCGCATTGAGCACTTTGCGGCGTCTTTTACCGGGACGAAACCGAACTTGTTCGTTCGGCAGGGCACCATCGATAAAAACAACCCGGCCCTCGTGACGACCCACGCCCCGACCATCGTGACTCAAACCCGTTACTGCCGCTTCCGGTAACGTGGGCAATGCGTTGTGCTCACTTCCAGGCAGCGAGAAATTCCTTTAAGTGCGGCTTATCTTCGGCGGACAAACTGTCCCTGAGTAACTGGCATTCCTGCCGGTAGCGCGTCTCGTCCAGTTCTTGTTTTATCAGTAACCAGCGCAGATACAAAAGGTACGTGTTCAACGCATCCGTCTCGCAGTAGTTCCGGATGTCGCCGATTCCACCCTCCCGATAGGCATTCCAAACCCGGGAACCGTCCATGCCCATCTTGCCCGGCAAGCCGCACAACACGGCCATCTGATCCAGCGGTGCGAAGGCACGCGGCTGGTAGCCGGCCAGCACGTCCATAAGGTCCGTGTGCCGGGAATGAAACCGGTTGAGGTAGTTGTTCCATTTGAATTCCCGATCGTCGTCGCCGCTTTCCCAGTAGCGTCCGGCGGCGCTGCCGTGAATCAGTGCCCGGTGGTGCAGCACTGGCAGATCGAAGCCACTGCCGTTCCAGGTGACGAGGGTTGGCGTATACCGTTCGATTCCGTCGAAAAACCGATCAATGAGTTCGTGCTCGCTCGAATCGGAATCTCCAAGCGACCATACCTTGCATTGATCGCCCTGGCGCAGCACGGTTGAGATCGCCGCCACTCGGTGTAAATGCACCGGCAGAAAGTCGCTATCCGTCTGCTCGCGTCGCTTCGTGAACATGACCTCCGCGACCTCGGCGTCGTCCAAGTCCCGTAGATCGTAAAGCCGGCGGCCGCCCTCAACGTCGGGAATGGTTTCGATGTCGAAAGAGAGAATGTTCATCGCAAAATCGGGGGCAGGTCGCGCGCTCTCGGTCGCTTCCCATCCATCGGGAGTTTTCCCTCAGCTGGTTTCCAAACGCAGCTTATGGATCGGATACACTATACACGATGCACCGCCTGCACCAACCCCAGACTCTATTGATCCTGCTGGCCGTTCTCGGGGCGTTGTCCTTCTCCGTCTGGCACGCGCTGTTGAACAATTTCGTTGTGGAACGGGCCGGTTTCACCGGGGCGGAGATCGGCATCCTGCAGAGCCTTCGGGAAGTGCCGGGCTTCCTCGCTTTCACCGCCGTGTTCGTGCTGCTGTTTCTGCGCGAGCAGAAGTTCGCGCTGCTTTCCGTTGGCCTGCTCGGCGCCGGTGTGGCGGCTACCGGTTTCTGGCCCACCCCGCTTGGGTTGTACATCACCACGATCCTGATGTCCGTAGGATTTCATTATTACTACACCCTGCAACAGTCCCTGACGTTGCAATGGATCGACAAGCAGCACTCCCCCATCGTGATGGGCCGGCAGGTTTCGGCGAGCTCGATCGCCGCCCTGGTGGCTTTCGGTTCCATCTGGCTGTGCACGGAAGTACTATCCGTCGACTACATCTGGATGTACCTCACAGCCGGGGGGTTGGCGGCGGCCGGTGCACTATTCGCCTGGTTCGCCTTTCCGCAATTCCCTCATATCGTCCCGCAGCACAAACACCTGTTGCTGCGTCGCCGCTACTGGCTGTACTACGCGTTGACGTTTATGAGCGGTGCGCGCCGTCAGATCTTCATCGTCTTCGCCGGTTTCCTGATGGTGGAAAAGTTCGGTTTCTCCGCCGCCAATATTGCCCTGCTGTTTCTGATCAACCACGCGGTCAATGCCTTCATCGCGCCCACGGTCGGACGATTAATCGCGCGTTTCGGTGAACGACTGGTGTTGATATTCGAGTACCTGGGACTGATCGGTATCTTTACAACTTATGCATTTGTCACCGATCCCCGTTTGGCGGCGGTACTGTATGTGCTGGACCACATGCTGTTCGCCATGGCGTTTGGTATAAAGACCTATTTCCAGAAAATCGCCGACCCGGCCGACATCGCCTCCACGTCGGGTGTCTCGTTCACCATCAACCATGTCGCCGCCGTGGTGATCCCGGTTGTGTTGGGCTTCGTGTGGTTGCAATCCCCGGCGCTCGTATTCTTGTCCGGCACGGCGATGGCCGGTATCTCGCTGCTGCTGGCTTTAATGGTCCCACCGCGTCCCGGGCCGGGCGCGGAAGTTGCCATTCCCGTCGGGCTGGGCGCCGCCCCAACCGGACCGCGTGCTGTGGAGTGAAGTACATCGTTTGTATCCGTGGCCATTAAGAACCGTCCAACTTCAGCCAGGCTTGCCGCCTCGTCAATCTCTTCGCCACCTTCCAGGCAGCGAACGTGCGTGTCTGAAGGTCGAGCGTTCCGGGCTTCTTTTCCCAGTTCCCGACAGAAGGCTCGCTTACGCCGAGAAGCCTTGCGAATTCGCTTCGCGTCATACCGAACTTCGCACGCAATCCGGCAACGGCTTTGCCGGTGACGGCGCGCGTACTCGAAGCGGCTCGCGATGCCCGGTTCGCGCCGGCGGATGTCTTTCGGGCTTGGCTCGATTTCCCGCCGACTTTCGCTCTGCGCTTCCCCGCCCGTGTCACCGCGACCTTGGAAGTCTTCTTTGACTTGGGTACAGCCTTTCCCCGGCGCCGCGAGGATTTCACCCCGGCGGGCGTCGGATCTTCCGACATCTCGATGCCGAACACATCCGCCAGAGCCTCATCCGCGATGCGCCTGCGGCCCCCTTTCGTTCCCGCGGCGGCGGTCGCCACGCCGACCTCGGCGCCGATCAGCTCTTCCTGATCCACTGCCCGAAGAAGGAAAAGCAACCCCGGCTCTTCGTCCAGCCGTGCGCCCACCCCGTAAAGTACTGCCGCCACGTGCTTGCACAAGACGGCCCAGTCGGGGCAGCTGCACTTCAGGCCGATCTCCCCGGGCAAAGGGAACAACCCCTGGTTTGGGTCGGTCACAACGGCCATCACGTTCCTGGAAAGCCTGCCCTGAAGCAGCTCCAGAAGCGAACCGATTTGTCCGGCGCAGCGGCTCTTCACGCTTTTCCATTTTTTCCGGGGAAGCGTCTTGATGGAGACTTTCACCGTATAGAGCCCGGAGCCGCTGACCATGGCATTGACCTCGCCCTTGGCGATGTCAAGGTGGCACACCGAGCCGTTACGGACGTAGGTGCGGCCGCGCGGCAATCGGTTTTCGTAGTCGCTGAACAACTCAAGGTGATCGCACCAGGCCTCCCCCCAAAACGTTCGCGCAATCTTCCTCCCCTCGATCTTCACAGGCTTGATATTGAGTCCCTTTTTCCGGAGCTTCTCCATTTTCTTCAAGGCGCGCGCGCGGCGCGCGGCCACGGGCACGTATGGCCTCCAACCGTATCGGCTCATCATGGGTCTCCTACAGACGCGCCTGATCGATATCGAGGGCCACGACCTTAAGCAATTCTTCGTTGCTCATCTCCGTCAACATGGATTCGGCTCCGGCCTTCAGGATATCGTCGGCAAGATTTGTTTTTTCTTCGATCAGGGTGTCGATCTTCTCTTCGATCGTCCCCCGGCAAACAAACTTGTGCACCACTACGTTTCGATGCTGGCCTATGCGGAACGCCCGGTCCGTCGCTTGGTTTTCCACGGCCGGATTCCACCAGCGGTCGAAGTGGACCACGTGCGATGCGGCAGTGAGGTTGATCCCTGTGCCGCCCGCTTTGAGGGAAAGTACGAAAAACGGCGGTCCCTCTTCCTTCTGGAACATGTCGATCAAGGTTCTGCGTTTCTTTACCGCCGTTCCACCGTGCAGGACGAGGCCCTCGCGACCAAAAACTCCCCCGAGAAAAGCGGAGATCGGTCCAGTGATCTCGCGGAACTGGGTGAACACAAGAACCTTTTCCTGCCGCGACACGACTTCCTCACAGATTGTCCCGAGCCGGTCGAACTTGCCGCTGTCGGCCGGTTCGTAGCCGCCGTCGCCGAGAAGCTGGCTCGGGTGATTGCATATCTGCTTGAACCGCATCAGGTAGGCCAGCACAAGCCCGCGCCGTTTCATCCCGTCGAGTTCTTCGAGCGCCATTGCGAGTTCCTCCACCGACTTGGTGTACATCGCGGCCTGTTTTTTTGCCAGGCCGCAGAACGCCTTCATCTCGGTCTTGTCGGGCAAATCCGCGATAATGCTTCGATCGGTCTTGAGCCGCCTGAGGACATAAGGCCCGACCAGGTTCCTGAGAGGCGCGTAGCGATCATGTTCCCGTGCCTCCAAGCCCTTGACGAATTTCTTAAATTTGACGGCCGAACCGAGCAGGCCCGGGCAAAGAAAATCGAACAGCGACCAGAGATCGGAAAGCCGGTTCTCTACCGGCGTGCCCGTGAGTGCGATCCGGGCATCCGCCTTGAGCCGTTTAACCGTTTTGGTTTGGCGCGCGGAGGGGTTTTTAATGGCCTGGGCTTCGTCCAGAATAACAAGCCGCCATTTCATATCGAGCAGCCATTTTTGTCTGAGCAGCATTCCGTAGGTGGTCAGGACCACGTCGGTTTTTGCAAGAACCTCACCGGCATTCTCGCCCATGGCGGCGAGGACTGTTTTTTCCATTTCCGATGGATGAATGAAAGTGGTCTCAAGCGTTGGCGTGAAGCGCTTCATCTCAGCCTTCCAGTTCGCCAGGAGCGATGCCGGAAGTACCAGAAGCGACGGTTTAGCGGACGACTTGTTTTTTTCTTTCAGGGCCAACAAGAGCGACAGAACCTGAATGGTCTTGCCCAATCCCATGTCGTCGGCAAGACATGCACCGAGTCCGAGGTTTGACAAGAACCGGAGCCAATTGCCCCCGATCTCCTGATAGTGACGAAGTGTGCCACGAAAGTCATTGTTGCGCCCGCCGGAGGTGAGCTCGTCGGGATTGCGCAGGCCCGACAGAATATCGGAAAGCCATTTGCCCGCATCGACGAAGGACCACTCGCGCTCCTCGGCTTCCGGTGGGCCGTCGACATCCAAGTTTGCCGGTGCTCCCGCCAGGAGACGCATACCTTCGATAAATGAGATTCCTTCCTCGGCCGCGCCAGCCTCCACTTGTTTCCAATGCTCAAGGGCCTCGGACAGCTTTTCTCGATCGACCTCGACCCATTGCCCTTTCACATATGCGAGGCCGTCCTCCGACGCCATGATCCGACGCCATTCCTTATCGGTCAGGTTCCGATCCCCCAGGGCGAAGCCGACCTTAAAATCCAGCATCGCGTCGGTGCCGAAACGACTCTGTCTCTTTTCACCGATGGTCACGGTCACGCGCGGGCGGGGGCGTTTCCGCCACCAATCCGGGAGTCGTACCAGGAGTCCGCTTTGCTCGAGAAGGGGCACATTTTTGAGAAGGCGATAGGCTTCGCCCGGAGTCCACGCCAGGGAATGAAAAACATCTCCGGAATCGACCATCTCCTTGACAAAGTCGATCTTCTCGGACGCTCGATGTACGGGCGAAAGCAGAGTGATCAGGGCTTGCTTGTTTCGTTCGCCCGCGTATTCTTGAAGGGCTTTGCCCAAGGGCCGGTATTGCACGCCCCCGCCCTGGGAAAGCCCTGGCGCATAGGTAGCCAGAAACGCGAAAGGCAACTCGGGGTCTTGCTTCTGCTCCGCAAGGTGAAAGCAGACGCGTCCGACCTGGTGCCAGATGGCGGCGTGCTTCTTCAGCCATCCGGTCGGGGCGTCCTTTGACGAGGCGATCTCTTTCCGCGCCCACGAGTCCAAATCAACCCAAAGGCCACAAAAGACATCGGTGTTGAGGTATTCACCTCCCTGCATGGGCGGTGCGGAGAGCAGCATGGGAGCCAACTCGGATTCGCAAGGCGGCTCGATTGGATCGAGCAGTTTCCCGACGGACTCGGGTGTACGGCAGAGTTGTGTCAGGTAGCAGCAGGCGAAATCCCGCCAAAAGGAGAACGCCGGCGGCGGTGGCGTATCCGGCCTCGTAGCGGCTAGCGCAAAAAGGCCCGCTGCTTGGGATGACGAAAAGGCAACCGCAACCCTCTTCAGCCAGGCATCGGCTGCCGCCCCGCTGCCGTCGTCGCCTTTGCTCAGGCGAAGGCAGCCGGCCGGTGTCAGTTTAAGATCATAAATCATCACATTAGCGACTACACAAGTAATTTCTCAATAACCCTGCCCCGCACGATCGCCGACATTGCACGGACTTTTTGAGAAATTACCTACACAACCATCAACGGCTTCCCGCCCTATAACCGGAAGCTGAACCAGTAAAACCCAACACCTTCACTGCTCAACGGATTCGTGGGACCTGCCAACCAGCCTACAATGCGGTTGCCTCCAAGGCCGGTCTGCATCTGCACAAAGTGATGCTCGTCTTTGAAAAATGACTCACGGCTTGTAACCGGATCTCCGGTGCCTGGCGATGCTGGGTGGCGTTCTTGATTTCGGCCTTCTATAGACAAAGTCATAGCGGCCTCATCCCGCGCCCGCTGTTTGCGTTTTTCAGCCAGCATTGCGGGTAGCGAGACATCGCCGGCAAGCGACTGAGTTGCTTGTTTGACCCAAGCCGCAAACTCCCGCACATCCTGGCCGAAGTGATCATCAATGAGGCCGAGGCGGCTTGCTTCAGCCGCCCCGATGGGCAACCTTGCCTCGGCAAGCACGCGTGCCCTTTCCTGCCCGACGCGCCGAGGCAGAAGATAGGTCCAGTATTCGGAGCCATGCAGGTTCCCCATACCCTTATAATGTGGGTTCAGGATGATTCCGGAACGGGCCGGCACCCGATCTGCGGCCAATGCCAGAAAAACTCCACCGGCTCCAGCATTGCCTTGCAGCGCCGCGATGATTATGTGGCTGCCGAAGCCGCCAGGCTTTGCTGTACGGCGTTTTCGACCACCCGAAGCCCCCGACATGCCTTGAATCAATCGGGGAAAACGCCGGTGGAAATGTAGCGGTCGCCGCGGTCGCACACGATGGTAACAATGACCGCGTTCTCGACTTGCTCGGACAACGCCAGGGCCGCGGCCATGGCGCCGCCCGACGACACACCGCAGAAGATCCCTTCCTCTTTGGCCAGGCGGCGCATCATCGCTTCGGATTCGCTTTCGGACACGTCGATGATCCGGTCCACCCTTTCGGGTTCGTAAATCCGGGGCAGATATTCTTCGGGCCAGCGGCGTATACCGGGTATGGCGTCCCCTTCAACCGGCTGCACGCCCACGATTTGTATCGAGTCATCCACTTCCTTGAAATAGCGCGAGCAACCCATGATCGTGCCCGTGGTGCCCATCGAACTCACGAAGTGGGTGACGGCGCCACCCGTATCGCGCTGGATTTCCGGCCCCGTACCCTCGTAGTGCGCCCGCCAGTTGTCCGGGTTGGCGAATTGATCCAGCACGATGCCCTTTCCTTCCTCCTGCATCGCCAGGGCGAGATCGCGCGCGGCTTCCATGCCGCCCTCTTCCGTAACGCCGATGATTTCAGCGCCGAATGCCTTCATCACCGCCCGGCGTTCCGCGCTCATGTGTTCCGGCATAATCAGCACCATGCGAAAACCCCGCATGGCGGCGGCCATGGCCAGCGCGATGCCGGTGTTGCCGCTGGTCGCCTCGATCAGCGTGTCGCCGGGTTGGATATCGCCGCGCTCCTGGGCCCGGGCGATCATGTGCAAGGCGGGCCGGTCCTTCACCGACCCGGCGGGATTGTTACCTTCCAGTTTGGCCAGTAACCGATTCGTGGTGCCGCCCGGCAGCCTTTGCAACCCCACCAGCGGCGTGTTGCCGACGAAATCCTCCAGATACCGCGCGCTCGGGCGGGGTGTTTTGTCCCCATTAATAGCGTGCATAGGCCACTCGGTCATAGTATGTGTTCGAGGATAAGTTGCGCTGTTTGCCGACCCGCATAGTCATTGACAGCAAGTCGATAGACGGCATGAATTTCGTTTTTGGGGTCCGGGCTCGATTCCCCGCCGGGCGGATCAAAGCAGATACCGGCGATGACTTTCTTGCATCCCGGTTTGCGCAGCTTATAACGTAAAAATCCTTTACCCACGGTCCCCCGCTCCAGTACTTCGAATGTATCGTCAAACAAAGGTTCCGGGAAACCTTGCCCCCAGGGCCCGTGTTCCCGCAGCAGTTTCGCGTTCTCCACAGTGAGATCGTCCTCGTGTAACGGACCGTCCGTGTACAGGACGCGCACCTGGTTCAGGACGTCGGCACCCAGCCGGGCAGTAGTTTCATCGAACAGCGCCTCGAATCGCTCGAGCTGCTCCGGTTCGATGCTCAGCCCCGCCGCCATGGCGTGGCCGCCGAATTTGTCGATTACCTCTTCGTGCTCGACGGCAATGGCGGCCAGCACATCGCGGATATGGATCCCGCCGATGGAACGGGCCGAGATCGGA
>JAANXG010000022.1 GCA_018263405.1 Gammaproteobacteria bacterium | reverse complement strand
TGCATCCTTAGCTCCGTAAACGGCACTTCCCTATGCCACTTCTTACAGCGTCCCTGAAAGACAACCCTGCCCCCACATGATCGCCGACATTGCACGGACTTTTTGAGAAATTACTAAGTGCAATAACGGAGAATTCCCAAATTTCACCTAGCCGGGTGAAGAATTCGCCGGGCATGTATCTACCATGAGCGTTGTCGACGGTGTGGTGCCGTACGACATTCAACGACAAACTCAAAACTCAATTCAGGAAACACGGAGGTCGTGTCATGAAGACTCAAACAATACTTGGTTCACTGGCCGCTGGGCTGTTTATCGCATTTCAATCCTTTGCGGCGCCGGTCAACATCAACGAAGCGGACGCCGTAACGCTGGCGGAATCGCTGAACGGCGTGGGTCCAGTCATATCGGAACAGATCGTATCCCACCGCGAGCAAAACGGTTCGTTCTCGAGCCCCGAGGAGTTGATGAACGTCAACGGCATCGGCCAGGTGACGTTCGAAAACAACAAGGACGACATCCTCGTCGAAGACTAGCCGCAAGATGCAGTTCGGAAGAAAGGGGGCTTCGGCCCCCTTTTTTTCGGCACAAAAATACCCTCGGCAAGATTCGAAACCCCTGCAAATTCCGGGAAGGCAAAAAGTCCGTGCAATGCTGACGGTCATGTGGGGTGTTGTATTTCATTGGGGCAGCCCACTGATCTCGGTGCATGAGCAAGTTTTCGCGCCACTCGACACCGCACCCAAAAAACGGATAATACCGGCCCGGTACGACGGGGAGGCAATAACACTAACGCATGAACATCACGATCGTAGGAACGGGGTACGTCGGCCTGGTGACCGGTACCTGTCTGGCCGAGGTGGGCAACCACGTCCTGTGCGTCGATTCCGACCAAGCCAAGATCGACGCCCTCAATAGCGGCGAGATACCGATTCACGAGCCGGGGCTCGACGAACTGGTGGCGAAAAACGTCGAGGCGAAGCGGCTGCGCTTCACCACCGAGATCCGGCAAGGCGTCGCGCACGGAGAGATTATCTTCATCGCCGTCGGCACGCCCCCGGACGAGGACGGCGGCGCGGATCTGCGCCACGTCCTGGCGGTGGCCGGGGATATCGGTCGCTATATCGAGGAGTACCGGATCGTGGTGACCAAATCCACGGTTCCGGTGGGCACGACGGACAAGGTCTGCGGGGTTCTGACGGACACCATTCGCGGCCGTGACCTGGCCATCGACTTCAGCGTGGCCTCGAACCCCGAGTTCTTGAAAGAAGGCGCGGCGATCGACGATTTCATGAAGCCGGACCGCATCCTCGTCGGCGCCAACGACGCCCGGGCGGTGGAGCGGATGCGGGCTCTCTATGCGCCCTTTAACCGCAGCCACGACCGCATGATCGTGATGGACGTGCCGTCGGCAGAGCTGACCAAGTACGCCGCCAACTCCCTGCTGGCCACCAAGATTTCGTTCATGAACGAGATGGCCAACCTGGCGGAGCGCCTGGGCGCGGACATCGAGTCGGTGCGCCAGGGCATCGGCGCGGATCCGCGCATCGGCTATCACTTTATTTACCCCGGTTGCGGTTACGGCGGCTCGTGCTTCCCCAAGGACGTCCAGGCCCTGCAGCGCACCGCCAGCGGGAAGGGCTACGACGCGCGGGTGCTCAATGCGGTGGAACAGGTCAACAACGCCCAGAAATACGTGCTGCTGCATAAGATCGACGAGTACTTCGGCGCCGGTCGGCTCGACGGCGCCCGCATCGCCCTGTGGGGTCTGGCGTTCAAACCGAACACCGACGACATGCGCGAGGCCCCGAGCCGGGTGGTCCTGGAGGGCTTGTGGGAGCGCGGCGCCCGCGTCGCGGCCTTCGACCCGGTGGCCCATAAAGAAGCGAAAAGAATCTACGGGGAGCGCGACGACCTGGTGCTGGCCGAGGACCCCTACGACGCGCTGGACGGCGCCGAGGCGTTGGTGATCGTGACCGAGTGGAAGATTTTCCGCAGCCCCGACCTGGCCGCGATGAAGGCGCGCATGAAGAATCCGCTGGTGTTCGACGGCCGGAACATCTTCGATCCCGGGCAACTCACCCGGCACGGCTTTGAATATCGGGGGATCGGCCGCACCAACCATGCTTGACCGGGAGCGCCTCGGCCGGGCGAGAATATTGGTCGCCGGCGACGCCATGCTGGATCGCTACTGGTTCGGCAGCGTCGAGCGGATCTCCCCGGAGGCGCCGGTGCCCATTGTGCGGGTGGAGGAAATCGAAGAGCGTGCCGGCGGCGCGGCCAATGTCGCCCTGAACGTCGCGGCGTTGGGCGCCCGATGCACGCTGGTCAGCGTAATCGGCGATGACGAGGCCGCCCAATCGCTGCGCAGCGTCCTCGAGGAAGGGTCGATCGCAGCCCAGCTGGCGGTGGAGCGCGGGAGCAAGACTGTCACCAAGCTGCGCATGGTGTCGCAGCATCAGCAGTTGCTGCGCGCCGATTTCGATGGCAGTCCGGGGGAGGCGGCCCTGCAGGATTGCATGGCGCGTTATGAGGCGGCATTGAGTAACGCCGACGTCGTGGTGATGTCGGACTACGGCAAGGGCGGGCTGAATCGGATTGAAAACATGATCGAAGCTGCCAACGCCCGGTCGATACCCGTTCTGGTCGACCCGAAAGGCTCCGACTTTGAGCGCTATGCCAATGCCACTATTATTACCCCCAATCTCCGCGAGTTCGAGGCGGTGGTCGGCCCGGTAACGGACGGGGAGGACCTCAAAACCAAGGCCATTGACCTCATCCGCGCGCTCAACGTGCACGGCCTGTTGATCACCCGCGGCGACCGGGGCATGGTGCTGGTGAAAAAGGAAAAGCAGTGGTTCGACTACCCCCCGTCGACCAAAGAAGTGTATGACGTGAGCGGGGCCGGGGATACCGTTATCGCCGCCTTGGGCATTGCCTATGCTCTGGCGCTGCCGGACGAAGCGACCGTGAAGCTGGCCAACGCCGCGGCCGGCGTGGTGGTCGGCAAGCTCGGCACGGCAACGGTGTCCTTCGAGGAAGTCACCGCGGTGCTGGAAACCCAGCGCGGCGAACGGGGTCGCTTATGATTGTCGTGACGGGCGGGGCGGGATTCATCGGCTCGAACCTGGTACAGGCACTGAACGAGCGGGGCGAGGACGATATCGTCGTCGTCGACGATTTATCCGATTCGGCCAAGATCCGCAATCTGGCGGGTTGCCGGTTCGCCGATTACCTGGACAAAGACGAGTTCCTCGAGCAAGCACAGGCGCGCCGGTTGCCAAAACCCACCACCGTTTTCCATCAGGGCGCGTGCTCGAACACCATGGAGCCCGACGGCAAGTTCATGATGGACATCAACTACGCCTATTCCAAGGCGTTGCTCCATTACTGCCTCGAGGAGCAAATTCCGTACATCTACGCCTCTTCGGCATCCGTCTATGGCGCCGGCCACAGCTTCACCGAACACCCGGCCAATGAAAGCGCGTTGAACGTCTACGCCTTCTCCAAGCTGCAATTCGATCAGTACGTGCGGCGGTATCTCGCCCAGGCGGGCAGCCGGATCGTCGGATTGCGCTATTTCAATGTCTACGGCCCCGGCGAAGCGCACAAGGGTGAAATGGCGTCCGTGGCCTATCATTTTTACAACCAATATCGCGAATCGGGGCAAATGCGCCTGTTCGTCGGTAGTGGCGGCTACGCCGACGGCGCCCAGGAGCGGGATTTCGTCCGGGTCGGCGACGTGGCGGATGCGAACCTGTATTTCATGGACCACGCCGATGTTTCGGGGCTCTACAACGTCGGCACGGGCACCAGCCGCAGCTTCAACGACCTGGCGCTCGCCGTCATCAACGCCCGCGAGGATTCGCCGCTCGCGCTTGCCGAGGCCCTGGACGCGGGTAAAATCACCTACATTGCGTTCCCGGAAGGACTGCGGGATAAATATCAAAGCCATACCCGCGCGGAGATCCAGGCCTTGAGAAGCGCGGGCTACGAGGCGCCGTTTGCGAGCCTCGAGGAGGGCGTGAAAGAATATGTCAGACGCCTGGCGGGCGACGATGTCTGAATCTACCGACAAGCGCTGGTACCTGGTGTACGCCAAGCCCCAAAAGGAAGAACTCGCTCGAGTCAACCTCGATCACCAGGGATACCCGACGTATCTGCCCATGATGCGGACCCCCCGCCGCAAGATGGGGCGGCGCATCATCCGCGTCGAGCCGATGTTCCCCCGTTACCTGTTCATCCACCTGGATACGGAAACCGACAATTGGGCTCCGATCCGCTCCACCCTGGGCGTCTCCAAGCTGGTGCGCTTCGGTATGTTCCCGCCTTCCGTCCCGGATGATCTGATCGCGGCCCTGCACACCCGCGACAACGCTTCCGGAGTGCAGGACGTTCCCTTGAACGCCTTCGAAAAAGGCCAGAAGGTGCGCATCGAAGAAGGCCCCTTTATGGGCTACGAAGGCATCTTTCTCGCCCAAACCAGTCAGGAGCGGGTATCGATTCTACTGGATATCGTCGGCAAGGCCGCCCGCGCCCAGGTCAACATCGAGCATCTGGGTCCAGCCGATTAATCCAACAAACCGCCCCGAATGACCAATGACCACTAACCGCCTCCGCCTCACCCCATCTCAACAAACCACCATCCGCGAGCTCGCCCGCCGGCACTTCGGCGACGACGCGGAGATTCTCGTATTCGGCTCCCGGTCCGACGGGGCCGCGCGCGGCGGCGACCTGGACCTGTACATTGAAACCGATCTCGTTGGTTCGGCGGCGTTGAAGGCGGAACTGGCGTTTCGGCGGGCGCTGCAGGAGCGCCTCGGCGAGCAGCGCCTCGATGCGAGCGTCCATTCCCGTGGTGAGCCGCTGTCGTCCTTCGAGCAACACGCCCGGACGACCGGAGTGCGCCTGTGACACAGCCCGCTGAACTCATGACCGAGAATCTCGAAGCCGCTCACCGCGTCGGCGAACGACTCATTCGAGCCCGCCGACGCCTGGACGACGTATTGCCGCTGGGGTCGGAATCCTCGGTCGACCAACTCGACGAGGACACGATGGCCTGGATCGATGCGTACTTGAAGCGATGGGAAAATCTCCAGGACATGCTTGAAGGACAGGTCGTGCGGGGGCTGGTGATCCTGGAAGGTGAGACCGAGCGCATCCAGACACGCCGCGACCGGGCCCATTTCCTGGAAAAGCTCGAACTCGTGGACGCCGCCGAACAATGGTTCGATGCCGGGGAGCTACGCAACCAGCTCGTCCACAGTTATCCCCTCTCGAACCCCAAGCAGATCCAACGAGTGAACGCCGCCACGGAAGCCTGCGATTTTCTGATCGAAACCTTCAACCGTCTCCTAACGCATGTCAAGGACAACAATTTGGTCCCGGTAAGCGTCAATCTTCTAATCACGACTAACGACTAACGACTGCGCCGAACCCCAAACCTCGACCCCCGACCGCCACCTTCCATATTCTCATCGATATTTTTGTCGCCGACGCGCAGTTTGGCCAAGCGTCCGCCAAAGCCCTGCGTGCGAGCCTCGAACAAGGCGGAGACCGCAAGTAGCCGCTCGCGGTATTGGGCGCGTTCTTCCACTTCTGCGTGCGAGCCTCGAACAAGGCGGAGACCGCAAGGTGTCGTGGCTGACTTTTTAATTAAGTTAACTGTCACCTTAATTCGACATCAGGGCCCTGGCCGATGGTAATATCGAGTACATCCCGTTCCCCCGCGCCGACCTGGGCGCGTTCAGAAACGCGGGCTGCGACGCGGCATTTACAACAGAT
>JAANXG010000021.1 GCA_018263405.1 Gammaproteobacteria bacterium | reverse complement strand
CCCCTCGCCGGCGTTACGCTCGCTTGAATTGACCGGGCCAGTCCTGCGCTCGCGTGCCTTGGCGATCGGCTTTTCCGATCCCGCTGAACGTGTGTGTATTTATGCCCAAGGGTACTTAGATCAAAGGGCCGCAAGAAGTTTTCGAATCCGCTGGAACACGCTCTTAAACATGGGCTCCGTCAGCCGACCCGTTTGCGTGTTATAGCGGCTGCAGTGGTAACTGTCGATCAGGAACCGACCCGCCGGCAAATCGTGTTGGACGTTGTGTGCAAATTTGAAAGCCGCCTGTTTAAGGTCGAAAGTGCGCAGTAATGCACGATGTGCGAGTGCACCCAATGCCAGAATAACCAAATCGGGACGTGATAGTTCGATTTCGGCTTTCAAGAACGTATTGCAGTTGACGACCTCCGAATTCAACGGCTTGTTCTCGGGAGGCAGGCACTTGACGGCATTGGTAATACGGCAGTCCCGAAGAACCAGGCCGTCATCGGCAAAACGCGATTCCGATCGACTGGAGAAACCAAATTGATGCAGGGTCTTGTATAACAGAATCCCGGCATAATCCCCGGTAAACGGCCTGCCGGAAGCATTCGCCCCGTGCTTACCCGGCGCCAGTCCGACGATCAACAAGCGCGCCCCGGGATCTCCGAAGGGGGCAACAGGAGCGCAACGATAAACCGGGTGCTGTCGTTTCACCACATTCAGATACGCGGCCAGTCGGTCACAACGTTGACAATGTGGGTCAAAACTCCTGTTCACTCGACAATATCATGTTGAAGGACTCGTAGTATGCCAGACCCGTCACCGGAGTTGCCGTACCCGGCTCGGTTCCCCTAAAATCGCGCCCTCTCCCAATACAGGCTGTGAGCGTTCATTTGAAGATTTCCGCATTCGAAATTCGTGTCGGTGGTCTGATAGAGCATGAGGGCAAACTCTGGCGGGTGCTTAAGAAAAACCACGTCAAACCCGGCAAAGGCGGCGCGTTTATCCAGGTCGAGCTAAAGGATATCACCGCCGGGACCAAACTCAACGAGCGATTCCGGTCGGGTGACAGCGTGGAAAAAGCCCACGTGGAACCGCGACAGATGCAGTACTTATACGCCGAGTCCGACGCGTTGGTTTTCATGGACAACGAGACTTTCGAGCAAATGCATATTCCGCATGAGGACATCGAAGACCAATTGGGATTTCTGTTGCCCAATACCGAAGTCCAGATCAATTTCCACGATGACGTTCCTATCGGGATTAACTTGCCCGCCAACGTCGTATTGGAGGTCGTCGATACGGAGGGTGTGATTAAGGGTCAGACCGCGACGGGTTCGGGAAAACCGGCGGAGTTGGAAACCGGGTTAAAGGTTATCGTGCCGCCCTTCGTGAGCGTTGGAGATAAGATCAAGGTTAATACCGAGTCGGGAGAATACGTCGAACGGGCCTAGCCGAATTCGTACGCCGCCATCTCCACGATTTCCCGGGCCGTCTCCAGCATCCGCGGATCAACGGGTTTCGGCCGGGCATATAACGATGCCACGGCAGCATCCGCCCCATTTCCAATCCATTCCTCCCGCCGCTCGCCAAGCAATTTGTCGACAGCATCGAGATCGTTGCAGACCGGCAATAAATCGCAACCGGCGTTGCGGGCAGCACGGCACCGCTCCAGCGTGGAACCATTTCCCGCGCCGGTCATGCTCAGATCGTCGCTGAACACCACACCACGAAAGCCGATATCCTCCTTCAGCACGTCATGAATCCAGAATGACGAATAACTGGGAATTCGCACATCGATGGATTTGTAAAGTACGTGCGCGAGCATCACGCCCCTCAGCTGGTTATTCAGCAAAGTATACGGCAGTAAATCGCACCCCCGTAGCGCGGCCATCAAGCGCTTGTCTTCAGGCAAACTGGTATGGGAGTCCGCGCTCACGCTTCCATGGCCGGGGAAATGCTTGCCGACACTGCCCATACCCGCATCGCCCATACCGCTGATGTAAGACGACGCAAGGAAGTGAACCGCATCGGGATCCGAATGGAAGGCCCGGTCCCCGATTACGTGGCTGTTGCATTGCAGGACGTCCAGTACCGGCGCGAAAGACAGGTCGACGCCGCAGTCGATCAATTCCCGCGCCATAACGAGTCCCATGTTATAGGCGAGTTGCTTGCCCTCCGAGTGCTTTGAATCGTAAAGCACTCCGCAAGCGCCCACGGGCGGTAGCCGGGTGAAACGTCCCCGGAAACGCTGGACGCGCCCGCCTTCCTGGTCCACGGCGATCAGTAATTCGGGGGACCGAATCTCTTTAATCTCCCGGGTGAGGGACCGCAACTGGAGCCTGTTCTCGTAGTTTCGACTGAACAGAATCACCCCGCCCACTTGCGGGCATTGCAACCGCTCGCGGTCCTGGTTCGTCAAGGACGGATCGCCATCCAGATCGACGATAAGGGGACCCAGAGCAGCCGACGCCAAACTACGACTCCCGGATCGTTATCGGCGTATCCGCCGGCACAAGATCGAACAGTTCGACCACATCCCGATTCCGCATCTTGATGCAACCATGGGAACCGGGCACTCCCATGGGATCATCGTCCGGTGCGCCGTGGATATAGATATAACGGCGCATGGTATCGACATCGCCCAAGCGGTTGAAACCGGGTTCCGCACCACTCAGCCACAAAATGCGGGTCAAGATCCAATCCCGGTTGGGAAATCGCCGGCGCAACCCCGGACTGTAGATTTCACCGGTGGGCCGCCGGCCCTTGAATACCGTATCGGCAGGACAACCGCTCCCGATCTTGGCGCGGATACGGTGCCCGCCGCGGGGCGTACACTCACTGCCATTGCGTTCCCCCGCACCGTTCCGGGCGGTGGATACGGTATACGTTTTCAGCGTGTCGCCCTGACCATCGAATAACCGCATTCGCTGGGTGGACAGGGACAGGTCAAGCTCCATCACTCGAACGAACGGAGACGCCGCAGCTCGCGGATGAGGCCCTCGGATGCATCCTCGATCATATCCAGTACCTGTTCGAAACCGTTGGGACCGCCGTAGTATGGATCCGGTACCTCGTTTTCCTCGAACCGATCCGAAAACTCCATGAATAATCGGACTTTGTGCGCGTGACCGCCGGCAATGGTGATCAGGTTTTCATAATTCTCCCGATCCATGGCTAGGGCGAGGTCGAATTCGAGGATGTCGGAGGGCTCGGCCTGACGTCCGCGAATCGCGGAAAGATCGATGCCCCGGCGTAACGCCGCTTCGCGGGCCCGTTGGTCCGGCGGCGCCCCGACGTGATAGGCATGTGTACCGGCAGAGTCGACATGTACTCTCGACTCGAGTTCTTCCCGCTCCAGCAATTTCCGGAACACGCCTTCCGCCGTCGGCGACCGGCAGATGTTCCCCAAGCAGACAAACAGAACTTTAACCTGCATTACGGCTGCCCATTACACTCCAAAAACGATGTCAAATAATTTCAATAACCCCGTGCAAGAATGTGGGGGCAGGGTTGTCTTTCAGGGCTGTCGAAAGCACGGAGGCTTTCGCCAGAGCGTACAGGGAGGTATTGCTTAGCTCCGTAAACGGCACTTCCCCATGCCACTTCTTACAGCGTCCCTGAAAGATAACCCTGCCCCCACATGATCGCCGACATTGCACGGACTTTTTGAGAAATTACAATGTCAAGACCGGTCAGGCATGCGCGATTTCCCGGCGGAACCGTTGCAGATCGTCAGGCGTATCGATTCCGGCAGGCCGCGCACACGTTGACCTATGCACCGCGATCGCATCCCCGTATTCGAGGGCTCTCAACTGCTCCAGGCATTCCGTCCTTTCGAGTACGGACGGTTCCCTGCTCGTGTACCGCCGCAGGTACTTGTGACGATACGCGTAAATGCCGAGGTGCCGATATACAGCGCTGTCCGCCGGCGCCCGTCTGGGATAGGGAAGGCGCGATCGGGAAAAGTACAATGCGTTTCCATTCCGGGCGCAGACAACCTTCACGATATTGGGATTGTTTAGCTCTTCCTCTTCTTCAATGACGTGAGCGGCGGTAGCAATGCACGCATCCGGCGAGTCTGCAAGAGTTCTCGCCACCTTGTCTATGAGGTCTCCCGGCATACGCGGCTCATCCCCTTGCAGGTTGACAATGATACCTTCGGGTTCGATATCCAGCTGCCGGGCCGCTTCGGCAACACGATCGGTCCCCGATGCGTGATGCTTGTCGGTCAGACACGCTTCGGCACCGAATGAATTCGCGGCTTCCAATACGCGTTCGTCGTCGGTGACAATGACTATGCGTTCGGCGGCGCTTCGGCAAGCCGCCTCAAAGACCCATTGAATTAACGGTCTTCCTCCCGCCTCCGCCAATGGTTTGCCCGGCAAACGGGTTGAGTCGAATCGTGCGGGAATCAAAACGCTGAAATTCATCAATTCCGCGATTTTGCTTTGTTCCTCAGCTGCTCCACCTCCTCTTCGGTCAAGGGCCGTGCTTCCTCTTCCAGCATAATCGGGATTCCATCCCGTATGGGATACGACAGGCGGGCCGATCCGCTCATCAGTTCCTGCTTCTCTTTGTCGTAAATCAATGGGCCCTTGGTAACCGGGCATACCAGAATATCCAGCAACTTTTTGTCGATCATGGCTTAAGCAATTCGATCAATTTCTTGTCGAAACCCTCGTTGAGTTCAGTGATAATCGGAGCATACCAAGCATTGTCGAGTGGTATATCCAGGCATTTTACCGCATCCTTCTCCGTCATCACGATCGGCGCATCCTGCATCGCGGAAAAATCTTCGCTCTTATATCGGTAATGATCGGGAAATGGATGCGCATCGATATCGAGTCCCAGATCGCTTACCATGGAAAAAAATCCGATGGGATTGCCGATGCCGGCTATGGCATGTACCCGTCTGCCCCTGAATTCGGCGCCCGGTCGTGTTTCGTCGCGGTTTAACCGGCAAAATGCGTCAATTCGAAAATTCATCGAATACTCGCCCGGCCTCGCCGGTGACCCGTTGCTCACGACCATATCGACTGCCTTCAAGCGGCTCCGCGGTTCTCGCAAGGGCCCAGCAGGCAGGCAATAGCCATTCCCGAACCGGTCACCGCCCCCCACCACGGCAATCTCGACCTGGCGGTCCATGGCATAGTGTTGCAGACCGTCGTCGGAAACCACCACATCACAGCCCAAACGCGAGATCAACGCGTTGACCCCCCGGGGCCGGTTGGCGTCCACGACGATCGGGACAGTAAGATTTCTGGCCATCATCGCCGCTTCATCGCCGCACTCGGCCGCCGGCGTGTCTCGGTTCACGACCAAGGGCGCTCGGGAAGGGCTGCCCCCGTAGCCACGGCTGACTATCCCCGGTCTGAGGTCTTGTTGAACCAGCAGCCGAGTCACATGCATCGCCAGCGGCGTCTTGCCGCTGCCGCCGCTGGCGATGCCCCCCACAACGACAACGGGGCGCCTGAAACCCACAACGCGGCACAGGCCCGACGCGTAACAGCTTCGCCTGAGCCGAACGATCGCCATGTACATCCAGCTGAGGGGCAACAGCAGGCGGGTCGCCGGGCTCCGGGTACGCCAGAGTTCAGGAGCAGCGAGTCGTAGCCTTTGAATCATCTTGTCATTATTCCCGCTGCTGGCCGCCAAACGATGGACCGGTTCCCCAGCCATGCACCCTGCCTCCACCTGTCGCCGGCATTGCACGAACTTTTGAAAAATGACTGCAATGTTAGTGATTAGGGGTTACACCGCAATACGCTGTTCTTCCATTTTCTGGGTTTGGTACAAGCGCGCGTACAAGCTGTCTTGTTCGATCAAATCGCGGTGGTTACCCTCTTCCACGATGCTTCCTTCGTTCAACACAAAAATCCGGTCGGCGTTTTCCACGGTAAACAGCCGGTGGGCAATCACGATATTAGTCCGATTTTTCGCCAGGTTCTCGGTGGCCTGCTGTACCAGCCGCTCGGAAACCGAATCCAGCGACGAAGTGGCTTCGTCGAGAATCAGGATGGGTGCGCCCTTGTAAAGGGCCCGTGCGATGGCGATGCGCTGTCTCTGGCCGCCTGACAAGCGGGCACCCCGCTCCCCCACCGGCGTTTCCAACCCTTTTGGCAACCGTTCGACAAACTCCGCCACATGGGCGGCTTTAACTACCTCCTGAAGGCGCTGTTCGGAACCGGTGGGGGCACCGTAGAGAATATTGGATCGAATCGTCCCGTCAAACAGCAAGGTTTCCTGGGACACTATTGCGATTTGCCGGCGCAGATTGGCGAGGGTTAATTCACCGATGTCGCGAGCGTCCAGACGCACTACACCGGATAGTGGCCGGTAGAATCCCAGCAGCAGCGACGCTAAAGTGGACTTGCCGCTGCCCGATGGACCCACCAGAGCAACCCTTTCGCCCGGACGAATGTGGATGTCGATGTCCCGGACCGCCGAAAATCGGGAGTGTTCGTAGGCGAACGAGACGCCGTCGAAAACGATCTCCCCCGCAGGGTGCTCCAATTTATCCCTGCCCGTGTCCTGTTCGGTTTCCTCGTCAAGAATACCGAACATGCTGTGTGCCGAGGCCACACCCATTTGAATTTTCTCGTTGATCTTCGCCAGGCGCTTGATCGGTGCCATTAACATCATCACGGCGGCGAGATAACTGACGAAGGCTCCGGCCGTAATCGCTTCGGCACCGGAGCGTTCGAGCGCGATAGATATGATCAACGCCAGTGCGGCGCCCATAACCAGCACAACCATAGGGACCATCGCAGCCGCCACCGCGGCTTTCCTCATTGTCTGGCGGCGGTTGTATTGATTGACCCGTTCGAACGCCTCCGTCTCGTACTGCTGGGCGCCGAAAGTCTTCACAAGCTGGTGCCCATTGACCGTTTCTTTGGCAATTTGCGCGATTCCCGTCATGGAATCCTGGATCGACTCGCTACTCTTACGGAAGCGCCCGGCGGCTTTGTTAATACCGAGGCCGATAAGCGGGGCGAATACCAAAAATGTCAGAGTCAACACCCAATCCAGGTACAACATCCACCCGACGAGCGCTAAAGCGGTGAAAAGATCCTTGACCGACAACGTGAGGGCATCCGTTGTGGCGATCGCCGTCTGCTCCACGTCGTAAATCAGTTTCGATACAAGAGTGGCCGACGAATAACGATCATAGAAACTCGAAGGCAAATGCAGCATGCGATCAAATACAGCTCGGCGTAGATCGAACACAACTTGCCGGCCAACCCATGACATCGTGTAGTTCGCCATGAAACCCGCCACGGACCGCACGACAACGATCCCTATGATCAACCAGGGGATCATAGCGATGAATTCCGAATCCGGTTCCACGAAGCCGCTATCCATAATCGGTTTGAATAAGGCCGCAAAGGCGGCTTCGGATAGCGCCGTCACGGCCATAGCGATCACCGAAACCGCAAATACGGCCTTGTAAGGCGCAATGTAAGTCAACAACCGACGGTACAGTGCACCGCTGTCCCCGTAGGTTTGTTTTTGGCTGCTCATGGGCCGGTTTCTTCTTCCACCACCTGCTGCGTCGCAAAAGTGATATCGGTATGACCCAGGCGGCGCGCGATATCCAGGGCTCGTACCACCGATACGTGGGGGGTCTGGCGGTCCGCCCGGATAATCGTGATCAGATCCGTTTGCTTACCACCGGCGGAAACCAGGGCGCGATACAAAGTCTCCCGATCCGTGCCGAGTAACCGTTTCGCCGATTCGTCACCGGGGCCTTTTACCGCGTAGGCCCCCTCGGCGCTGATTTCCACCTCGAGAACAGGATTCCGGCGCTCTTCGACCGGTTCGTCGCTGGATTCGGGAAGTTGAATTCGAAGCTCCGACTCTTTCGAGAACGTGGTGGAGACCATGAAAAAAATCAGCAATAGGAACACGACATCGATCAACGGCGTCAAATTGATCTGTACATCGTCTTCTTCTCGATCGGAAAATTTCATCGTGGTAAGTTCTCAACCCCCACATGGTCGCCGACATTGCACGGACTTTTTGAGAAATTACTCATCGTGGCCCGGTCATCCCGCTCACGAATTCATGCTGAGGTCGCGGTATGGGGAGCCCGGTCTCCATGAATAGTCTCGACAAGGCGCAATGCCTCCTGCTCGAGGCTGACGGTCAAAGCGTTAACCTTGCTTTTGAAGTACCGGTAAAACATAAGACTTGGAATTCCCACCGACAGGCCCGCCGCCGTCGTGATCAGAGCCTCGGAAATTCCGCTGGCCAGAACAGTGGGATCCCCTACGCCGAAGGACGTAATGGCGGCGAACACTTTGATCATCCCGATGACGGTACCCAGCAGGCCGAGAAGCGGGGTGATTGCCGCGATGGTACCCAGGGAATTCAGAAATCTTTCGAGTTCGTGTACGACGTGCCGGCCTGCTTCTTCGATGGCGTCTTTCATTACATATCGCCCTCTTCCAAGATTCTCCAAACCCGCGGCAAGAATCCTCCCCAAAGGAGAGTCGTCACGGATCGATCTTATCCGATCGGGGTTCAAATCCCGACGTTCAATCAATTGTTGAACCTGCCCCGTCAGATCCACGGGGGTCACGGCGCGACGGTTCAAGGTCCAAAAACGCTCGCAAACGATAGCCATGGCGACCACCGAGCAGGCCAGGATCGGCCACATCAGTAATCCGCCCGATTGGAAAAGTTCGAGCAACTAATACTCCTTCAACATGATATTAGGGCACCTCTATTAATTGTGGGCGAGAAAGGTTGAGAGACGAAATATTCAAGCTCAAGGCGAAATTCGCTAGAGTGTATCAAATCGCATCCCGATCATGCGCAAGATCGTCCCGATCCAGCCAGTAACGCGGCCGCGATTCGCGCCATCCCCGTACGCGGATCCCGTCCCGCGAGACCCGCGCAATAACCGCACCGGCCCTGGCAGTATTCTTTACGATTATCCCGCGACTACGATAACGGGCCATGATCTCCGGCCGCGGGTGGCCGTAGCGATTCACGTAACCCGCCGCGACGATGGCCCAACGGGGGTTTACACGATCGATAAACGACGAGGTCGAAGACGTCGCGCTGCCTTGATGGGGGACCAGCAATACGTCGCTTTGCAAATTGAAGTCTTGCCGACGCTGCAAGGAATATTCTACCTCCGTTTCGATATCGCCGGTCAACAGCACCGCACCATGAGGGCTGGAGACCCGGATCACACACGATGCGTTATTGTGAGCCGGGGATTGTCTGTCTCCCGGATGCAACATTTCGAATATCACGCCATCCCACCGCCAGCGTTGTCCTTCAATACAATATTCGGAGTCGGGCAGTTCATGGGCGATACTACTCAGGATCCGTTTGACCGGTAATTGCGATCGTAAATCCTCGAATCCACCCCGGTGGTCGTTGTCACCATGGGAAATGATCAGGACATCGACCGTGGCCACGGACTGCTTACGTAGGTACGGTATCAAGACGGCATTAGCCAGGCTGAATCCGCTCGGATATCGTGGTCCGGTATCGTAAATCAGGGTGTGATGTTCCGTTTTTACCACGGCGGACAACCCTTGACCCACGTCCAGCACCGACACCCGGAATTCACCATAGCCCGGCGCGCTCGGCGCCGGCATAAACAGGACCGCCACACAAACTAAGCCCAAGTTTCGTGCACGGTGTTTCATCAAACCCATCCAGGCGAACCCGCTCAGCAACACGAGGGACTGCCAGACTTCGAGCTGCAACGGCACGTACGAGTAATCCAAACTGGCGAACCAGTCCAGTATCGTCCACAAAACGCCCAGCACTTCATCGGCCAAACCAAGGCAAACCGAAGCCACCGCTTCAAAGCCAACGGCGACCGAGACGACGCTCAATAAGCACAGTGGCACGATACTAAACATAACCACCGGGACGGCGAGCATATTGGACGGGGCCGAGACCAGCGATGCCACACCGAAAAATGCCGCCACGAGCGGAAGTAATGCCAGGCTCAATACCCATTGCAGTTTGATCGCTTCGAGAAGCCGACCGCCCGCGGGTAGGTTCTCCCGACTCGCAATCCACCCGAGAATCACTGCTACAGCGCAGAACGATAGCCAGAAACCGGGATCGTGTACCGACGCCGGCTCGATAATGAGTACCACGACCAGCGCCATGCATAACCCGCGCGTAGTCCAGGCATGGCGCCGGAATAGCACACCGAGAAGAAATACCGCCGCCATTACGAATGCCCGCTGGGCCGGTACCTCGAATCCGGACAGAGCGGCGTAGGCCAAAGCAAAACACAGCGCGCTGAATGCTCCGACCCGCGGTGCCGCTACAGCACCGTGGAATATGGACACGAATCGCCCCACCCAAAGACCCAAGAGCGCCCCAATTCCGGCGGCAAATCCGA
>JAANXG010000020.1 GCA_018263405.1 Gammaproteobacteria bacterium | reverse complement strand
GCCCACTTTCCCGATTTATTTCGTTAAATAGCTGGCTATTCGCCTCAATAAATCGAAAAATTGGTCTCGATTTCCCACCTACCTCGCTACGATCCCCTAAGTCCGACAGGCTCCTAGTGGGTTGTAACGGTATCACCGGAAGATTCGGTGACCGGCTTCTTCGCCGTTTCGCTGCCCGGCCCGGGTCTTCGTTCCGGCATTTTTTCCAGCGCTATTTCAAGCACTTGGTCTATCCATCTTACGGGTTTTATATTGAGACGATCCTTTATGTTTTTAGGTATCTCAACAAGCTCCTTTTCGTTCTCCTCCGGGATGATGACTGTCTTAACCCCCCCGCGGTGAGCCGCGAGCAGCTTTTCCTTTAAGCCCCCAATCGGCAACACCTCTCCACGTAGCGTGATTTCACCGGTCATGGCGACTTCCGAATGCACGGGAATTCTCGCCAGTGCCGAAATCAAGGCGATGCACATCCCTATCCCCGCGCTGGGCCCGTCTTTGGGCGTCGCTCCTTCGGGCACGTGGACATGAAAATCGTGGTTCTGAAAATAGTTGGATTCCATGCCAAATCCTTCGGCGCGAGACCTCACGACGCTCATCGCCGCTTGTATGGATTCCTGCATCACATCACCGAGCTTTCCGGTGTATATATGCTTGCCCTTACCATTCAGTATTGCGGACTCAATGGTCAACAGCTCTCCGCCTGCTTCCGTCCAGGCAAGACCGGTCACCTGTCCAATCTGGTTTCTGTCCTCGGCTTTTCCGTACCTGTATTGCTTTACGCCCAGATACTTTTCAAGGTTTCGCGGCCGCATCTGTACCGATTTGCGTTTTTGGTCCAGCAAAAGCTCTTTGGCGACTTTTCTGGATATTTTCGCGATCATACGCTCGAGCTCACGTACGCCGGCTTCCCTGGTGTAGTAGCGAATAGAATCGACGATCGCTTGCTTGGATATCTTGATCTCGTCGGGCTTCAAACCGTTGTTTTCCACCTGCTTCGGGACAAGATACTTGGTGGCAATTGCCGCCTTCTCTTCCTCCGTGTAGCCGGAAATACGAATAACTTCCATCCGGTCCAACAACGGCGGCGGAATGTTCAATGTGTTAGCCGTAGCGACGAACATGACGTCGGACAAGTCGTACTCGACTTCCAGGTAATGATCCACAAATGTATTATTCTGCTCCGGGTCCAGAACCTCAAGCAGTGCCGACGACGGATCACCCCGGAAATCCATCGACATCTTGTCAACCTCATCCAGCATAAACAGCGGGTTGCGTGCCTTAACTTTCGCCATATTCTGGATGATCTTTCCCGGCATGGACCCGATATAGGTGCGTCGATGTCCACGGATCTCCGCTTCATCGCGCACACCTCCCAGAGACATCCGCAAGAATTTCCGGTTTGTAGCCCGTGCGACCGACTTACCCAGGGAAGTCTTACCAACGCCGGGCGGACCTATCAGGCACAGAATCGGGCCTTTCAGCTTTTTGCGTCGCTGTTGCACCGCCAGGTATTCGAGGATTCGCTCCTTAACCTTATCCAGTCCATGGTGATCTTCTTCCAGAATTTGCTCTGCCCTCGAGATGTCCCGACGCACTTTGCTGCGTTTTTTCCAGGGCACCTGTACCAACCAGTCCACATAGTTGCGCACCACCGTCGCTTCCGCCGACATGGGCGACATCATTCTTAGCTTTTTGATCTCCGCTTCGGCTTTATCCTTCGCCTCCTTCGACATACCGGAATCTTCGACTTTCTTAACAAGATCGTCGATTTCGTTAGGCGCGTCTTCCATATCTCCCAGTTCCTTCTGGATCGCCTTCATCTGTTCGTTCAGGTAATACTCCCGCTGACTTTTTTCCATTTGTTTCTTAACGCGTACACGAATGCGTTTCTCGACCTGCAACAGATCGATCTCGGATTCCATTACCCCGAGGATATGTTCCAGCCGCTCCCGTATGCTCGCCATCTCCAGAATGTGCTGCTTGTCCTCGATTTTGAGACTGAGATGCGCAGCGATCGTGTCGGCCAGTCGCCCTCCGTCATCGATGCCCGACAGTGAAGTTAGAATTTCAGGAGGAATCTTGTTGTTGAGTTTAACGTACTGGTCGAACTCATTCATCACCGCGCGGATTAACACCTCCGCCTCGCGCTCATCCATGGACTCATCTTCAACCGATTCCAACGATGCGCTGAAGTATTCCTCGGTGTCTTCGCAGGAAGAGATCTTATAGCGTTTTTCTCCCTCCACGAGCACCTTTACGGTACCGTCGGGCAGTTTAAGAAGCTGCAAAATACTGGCCACGGTACCAACCCGGTATATATCGCCCGTACCGGGGTCGTCATCCGACGCTTCTTTCTGGGCCACCAGCAATATGCGTTTACCGATTTCCATCGATCGCTCCAGCGCTTTGATGGATTTTTTGCGCCCAACGAACAGCGGTATAACCATGTGCGGAAATACCACTACGTCACGTAACGGCAATACCGGAACGGAGGACTCTGTCAATGTGAGCTCATCACTCATTCAACACACCCATGGAATCTGGTCGGTTTTATCTGCTTCCCGCCGTGGTTTCAGGCAGAGACAACCTGGATATGCGGACAAACACGCCCTTATTCAAGTGCACCCCGGCGGGAACTGGTGTCTAACGGCTTGTGGAGGCTCGCTTTCGGTCGGATTCTTCGTAGATATACAAGGGCTTGGTGCCATCCGTGATCACGCCGACATCCATGATCGCTTTCTTGATCCCTTCCATGGCCGGCAGCTCATACATCGTGTCAAGCAGGGCATTCTCCAGAATTGACCGCAGGCCGCGCGCACCGGTTTTGCGGTCCATGGCCTTTTTGGCCACGGCTCGCAGGGCATCCTCGCGAATCTCAAGCTCGACGTCCTCAAGCTTGAACAGTCTCTGATACTGCTTCACCAGTGCGTTTTTCGGCTCAGTGAGTATCGAAACGAGCGCATCCTCGTCTAATTCCCCGAGCGTCGCGCATATCGGCAACCTCCCGACGAATTCGGGAATCAGGCCGTACTGAATGAGATCCTCCGGCTCGAGGTCACACAGTATTTCACCGACGTTCTTGCCGTCGGACTTGCTCCTGATTTCCGCACCGAACCCAATGCCGCTCTTTTCCGAACGTTCCTGGATGATCGTTTCAAGGCCCGCGAAAGCTCCGCCGCAAATGAACAATATATTGCGCGTATCGACTTGCAGGAATTCCTGCTGCGGATGCTTTCGGCCGCCTTGGGGCGGCACGGAGGCGATGGTGCCCTCGATCAGCTTCAACAATGCCTGCTGGACCCCTTCCCCGGAGACATCGCGGGTAATGGACGGGTTATCGGATTTGCGCGAAATCTTGTCAATCTCATCGATATACACAATGCCAATCTGCGCCTTATCGACGTCGTAGTCGCATTTCTGCAGCAGCTTTTGAATGATGTTTTCCACATCCTCGCCGACATACCCCGCCTCGGTCAAAGTGGTGGCGTCCGCGATCGTGAAGGGGACGTTGAGCTGCCTGGCCAGCGTTTCCGCAAGCAGTGTCTTACCCGAGCCCGTGGGTCCGATCAGCAAGATGTTGCTCTTCGATATATCGACCTCGCCGACCTGGTCTTCATTCTCGATTCGCTTGTAATGGTTGTAGACCGCTACGGACAGGACTTTTTTGGCATCCGACTGACCAATTACATACTCATTCAGACTTTGGCGAATTTCGTCCGGACGCGGGAATTTGCCCCGCGCCGATGTGGACTCCGAGCCCTCCTGGACCTCCTCCCGGATAATGTCATTACACAATTCGACGCATTCATCGCAGACAAACACGGACGGACCCGCAATGAGCTTGCGCACTTCGTGCTGACTCTTACCGCAAAAAGAACAGTAGAGGAGCTTTTCGCTTTTACCTTCGGTTTTGTCGTCGGCCATAAATTTTCAACCTGCCACAGACTTAACGATGCAGCTTCAGGCGAACATTTGCAAGTCCCGGTATTCTACTATTCCCGTTTATCGATCACCGAGTCAATCAGCCCGTATCCGACGGCCTGCTGACCACCCATAAAATAGTCGCGGTCGGTATCCCGTGCAATGGTCTCATCATCCTGTCCGGTATGGTGCACGAGCAGCTGATTCAAACGTTTTTTTAAATCCAGAATTTCGTGGGCATGGATGTCGATATCCGAGGCCTGGCCTTGAAACCCTCCCCAAGGCTGATGAATCATCATTCTCGCGTGGGACAAGGCATGCCGCTTGGCCTTGGCCCCGCCCGCCAGAATCACCGCGCCCATACTGGCAGCCTGCCCTACAACCACGGTACTCACATCCGGTTTAATAAACTGCATGGTATCGTAGATCGCCAGTCCGGCGTTGACGGCGCCGCCCGGGCTGTTAATGTAAAGGTGAATATCCTTATCCGGGTTTTCGGATTCCAGGAAAAGCAATTGAGCCACAATTAGGTTCGCCATGTGGTCCTCGATCGGCCCCACCAGGAACACCACCCGCTCCTTGAGCATTCGCGAGTAAATGTCATAGGCGCGCTCACCGCGACCGGTGCTCTCGATCACCATTGGCACGAGCCCCACATCCTGCGGCTCGGTCGCGGGTGGATTGTGGTCGTATCGTGTCGAAATCATGTTTACCCGTTTATTGGAGGTCTTGTACCGGTACGTCTGCCGGATCTTACGTACTGGATTGCTCTGTCAGTTCCTGCAAAGATACTGGTTTGTCCTTCGCGTCGGCATCCTCAAGCAACAGTTCAACGACCTGTTCTTCAAGCACTGCGGATTCAATCTGCTGCATCCGCTCGCCGCTGCTATGATACCATTGTACGAAAGCTTCCGGTTGATCGTAGCTTGCCGCCATGCTCTCTACTTTCCCCTTCACTTTGTTCTGGTCGGGCTTGAGATCGTTCTGTCGGACTATTTCGGACAGAATAAGTCCCATCGCCACCCGCCGCGACGCATCGTTTCTATATTGCTCGCGCTCAGGATTGAACCGCCCCGTCGGCACCCCCTGCTGGTCGAGCATCGACTTGTTCATCGCGATCATGTTGTCGATCTCCTGTTCCACCAGCTTTGCCGGTACATCCAGGTCGTTTTCCCGTATCAATGCGTCCAAAACCCGGGATCGCGTTAGCCTGCTGACGCGCTCGTCCCGCTCCCGGGTAAGATTGTCCGCGATCTCCCGGCGAAATGTCTCCGGATCACCATCTTCCACACCAAACGATTTGACGAACTCCACGTTGACTTGCGGAAGTTCGGGTTCCGCGACCTCCTTGATGGAGATATCGAACTCAACCGCCTTACCGGCCACCGATTCTCCATGATAATCATCCGGGAATGTCACACTTACTGTCCGCTGCTCGCCGGCTCTCGCGGCGAGAATTTCCTGTTCGAAACCCTCAAGGAATTGCCCCTGTCCAAGCACCAGCCGGTAGTCTTCGGCCTGCCCCCCGGCAAACGGCTCGCCATCGATGGTCCCTTTGAAATCGATGCAAGCCTGATCGCCTTCCTGCGCCGCCCGTTCCACCGGCTTATACGTCACGCGCTGCCTGCGCATCGACTCCAGGGTCCGATCAATGTCCTCCTCGGTGATTTCGCACACCGACCGCTCTATCTCGACACCTTTCAGGTCGAGTTTCTTGATTTCCGGATAAACATCAAAACTCACGGTAAATTCGAGATCCTTACCACGCGCCATGGATTTGGGCTCGACATTGGGTCCTCCGGCGGGAATCAGGTTTTCCTGGGTAAACGCTTCCTTCAGCGAATTCTCGATAAGGTTGCCCGCTACTTCCTGGAGGACCCGATCGCCGTAATGCGCATTGATAATTTTTAAGGGGGCTTTACCCGGTCGAAAACCCGGCAACCTGGCGTTCTTCGCCAGATGCTTCAGTCGTGTCTGAATCTGTTGCTCGACTTCATCCGCGGGTATGGCAACGGTCATCAACCGACCCAGGGTACCGGTGTTTTCAACGGATACTTGCATTCATCGCCTCGCAGACTGAGCATGTGTCCCGGTTGTTCGATAATGGATCAACGGGGAGAAACCTGTATCGGCGCGGGCTGCGTGCCCACGCCACGGAACACCGGTATTTTCTCGTTGAGCGCTTCGGGAATTCAAGGCGTCATTTCCCGGCGCCTTCCCCGGCCCGTCGGCATCGGAACTGGTGCGAAAGGGGAGACTCGAACTCCCACGGGTTACCCCACTGGTACCTAAAACCAGCGCGTCTACCAGTTCCGCCACTTTCGCAGCCCGCTGCGGCGGTACGTTTGTGCACTCCCCACAACGAACCGGCCGCGGTTTATACCACGCTTACGGGATCGAATGGAACCACGCCCATCCGGCGGTCATAACTTCTCTTGCCTTGCGGAATCCGCACCTTAACAGCCCACCCAGTAATTTCTCAAAAAGTCCGTGCAATGTCGGCGATCATGTGGGGGGGTTATTGAGAAATTACCCCACCCATTGGTAGCCCGCCTGCCCGTGGTAAAAGCCGTTGGAGAAAGGCACGGCCTGATCCCGGGCGCCGCGGTCCCGGTTCAAGCCAAGAGCTTCGAGCCTCGCTGTCGCTTTGCCGGCACTGAAGCGCCGGTCCAATACCCCTCGAAACAGGTCGGCCGTCTCCACCATGTCGCGGCTGTGGGGCGATAGCCGGAATGCCCCGATGCCCATTTCGCACAACTCCGGCAACTCGTGCGTCAGGTTCAGACAGGTGTGGGACAGGGTTTGTATACCGTTGATGACCAGAAAAGGAGCGCCCTGCAACGTCTTGAGTTCCATGCCATCCGGGTCTTGATCGCAAACGAACTGGCAATTGTCCTTGACCCGGCCGTGGGCGCGGGCGTGATAGCAACGCGCCGACAACGCCAAAGGCATGCGGCCGTAAACGGGCACTTCCAGCGTGACGTCCAACGCGGCCGCTTTTCCCGCCAATATAGCCAGGCTGCCGTGGGGTAATTCCCATGGGAGAGTCATATGCTCGGCGCCTTTGGCAGCCAGAAATGCCAGCGTCTGTTCATTATACGTGTTGACGAACGGGCCGACACGGTGGGGCTTGCCGCGTAAGTGGTAGAGCGCCGCCGCGTCATTGGCCTCGACGAGCAAGCCATCACGGGCGCAGAGATCCACCGTGATTCTGCGTTCCCGTTCGGTCATGACCTCGATGAGGGTCGAAAAAACCACCTGCTTGCCCGCCCGCTGCAGGCGTTCGGTGACTTGCGCATAACAGGGTTCGAAAAACGGCGTGCGCTTGGCGCAGACAATTTCACCCAGATAGACCGTGTCGACACAGGATTCGTCCGCGACCTGGAAATAGAAATCCCGCCAGGTTTCCGGTTTCCAGTTAAACAGGGCCGGCCCCATGGTGAGTTCGGCACGCTGCATCACCGCCACCTTTTCCCGGCGAACGCACCCTGGCCCTCCTTCTGACCCTCGGTCAACGCCAACAGATTGTCGAGGCCCGGCTCATTGCCCGCCATCACGTCGTCGACAGCTTTGCGCCAGGCCGATACGACGGCCTGCACGTAGGCCTTGCCGCGCTGGCGTCCTTCGATTTTCAGCGCCCGCACCCCCGCGTTCATCAGGGCCGGCAGCAACGCCGCCAGATTGAGGCTCAACGGTTCCTCAAACGCATAATAGCCTTCGGGATGGCCCGGCGTCCGGTAACGCCCCTTGCAGATCGTCGGGTAGCCGGCGCTCTGCCCGCAGGCGAAACAATCGATCGTGAACGGTCCGAGCCGGGTACTCAGGTTGCGTTGTCGATCTTCTTCGTAGTGCACGTGACTGGCCGGAGAACAGACACCGTCCATATTCGTCGACAAACCTGTCGCGAAGTTGGTCAGGCTGCACCGTCCCTCGGCCATCAAACCGTGGTTGCCGAATATGAATGTCTCGAGTTCACACCCGGTTTCGTCGTGCAACGCCCTGATCTCGGGCACCGTCAGTATACGCGGCAGCACGACGCGCTTGACGCCGAACTCTTCGCAATAGAACCGCACCGCCTCCACCGACGGCGCGCCCGCCTGAACGGATAGATGAAGACGTTGCTCGGGATGGCGCTCCGCCGCGTAACGGGCGACACCCATATCGGCGACGATAATCGCATCGACACCCAGCGCGATGCCGTCGTCCACGGCCTTGCGCCACAAATCCGTGTGGCCCGCGGGTGGGAAGGTGTTGACGGCGAGCAGTACCTTGGTGTCCCGCTTATGCGCGTAACCCACGGCCTCCGTCAGCTCATCGGTGGTGAAATTCAGGCCCGGGAAATTCCGCGCGTTGGTAGCGTTCCGAAATCCGCAATACACCGCGTCCGCACCGGCGTCCACGGCGGTGCGCAGGCCCGCCGGCGTTCCGGCGGGGCACACGAGCTCGGGGCGCGCGGACTCAGCCTTCATCGCCCCGGCGCTTCAGGGCTCTCAAGCGCTTGAGTGCAAAACGTCCCGGCGGCCCCAACAGCGAGGCGATGTCGTCGGCAATGCTGCCTTCCAGATCGTCCAGAGCGTTGCGCAGGGAGACCACGGCCTCCGTGTCGCCCGTCACCTGCAAATCGCGACTGAAAAACAGCGCATCGCCGTCGAGGCGGCCGTCGACCATATTCAGCAGGGTCAGGAAAGTACCCGCAATTCGGGCATCATGATGTGGCTCTTCGCGTCTGCGCACTGCCTTGAGCAACACACTATTCGGATCCGGTCGCAGCAATACGGCAAAAGGCAAGTTGGTCGGGTCAATCAGAAAACGCGTGGACTTGTGTGTGCCGAGACGCTCAAACAACCCGGGTCGCGTCCGGACGACATTCGACGCGACCCGCTGCAGCAAGGGTTGCAAAACCGACAGCGGCACCGGCGCGAACAGGATACGCGGTGCATTGACAAACGACTGCAAGGACGGGGTGCTGCTGGTCATGAGGTGAGGATTTATTCGCGCACTGCGATGGTAATGGGCCGCGAGATTCGATCTAATCGGCTGCCGACGGAAGCGCGAGGTCTTCCAGGAAGAAGGCGGCGAGATCCCGGCGTCCCGACACCCCCGCCTTCCGGTAAACGGACCGGGCCTGCTGCCGGGTCGTCGCCTCGCCGATGCCGCGGATGTTCGCGATCTCTTTGTGACTCAGACCCTTGAGTAGGAACAGAGCAACCTCCTTCTCGGCCGCCGTCAGGCTCCATGTACCAAACTGCCGGTCTATCGCCTGCCCGAGTCCCTGCAACAGTCCCTGCGCTTCTTCCCGCCATTGTTTTGCTTCACGGTGACTCACTTCCAGGCTTTTCGCCAGCACCGCTGCATCCTCGCGCGCCATTATGGCCTCACGAATCAGATGCTGCATCACGACGAAGGCACCGACAAGCACCACCACAAGGACGGCGACTTCCGTAACCACATGCAAAGTCCACAACCCGTCTCCAATATCGTCCACGAGATCAATCACGGCGAGCAGCCCGACTAGGCCGAGCGCCCCCAGCAAAGCCAGATCGAAGTATCTTACAGATGTAACAGGTCGGAGAGCCAAGTTATTGATTTATCAGGGATTCACGTATGACGGATGGTCAGACATAACACACTCGCATAGCATTAACGCTTGTTGCCAATCGCTATCGGCGACGACGCGCGGACACGACCAAAGCCGACACGGTGAATTAGATGCCGTTGTGCATTTCGAATACCGAGGGCTCGTCACAGTCTTCTTTGTCCGCACCAAGTAAGTATAACCGATTTTTCATCGAATTTTCATCCAACAAAGTACGCGAGGTAACGATAGATGAATAGAGTAATAAAACGACGAGTGTTCATGCTGTTTTCACTGTTGACGTCCCTGATCCTGGCAGTGACCCTTACGGCCTGCGGCGGCGGTGGCAGCTCGACGGGTGGCGGCGGCGCAGCGCGCGCAACCGTGGCCGGAACCGTCGACAACGGCATTGCCGCCGTGTATCCCACCGGCAAAGAACGGCCCCTGCTGGTCGCGCTCGCCGATGTCTTGATTGAGCAGGCCCATGCCTCCGGTATCCCCGGCGTCACCGTGCAATTGATCGATAGCAACGGCGACGTCGTTGGAACGCAAACCACCGACGCCAGCGGTGACTTCTTATTCACCAGTGTGGTACCCGGCAGCTATTCGCTACGCCTGTCCCAGGACGGAGCGGCGCTGGGAGAAACGTCGTCTTTTCAGGCCGACGCCAACACCAGCACCGACTTGACGTTGGGCACGAGCGGCACCGTGGCCTCCGTCGAGGTTAACGCCACAGGCAACCAGATCGGCGGCGAAGTCGAGGACAACAGTAACGACGATAACGGGAACGACAACGACGATAACGGGAACGACAACGACGATAACGGGAACGACAACGACGATAACGGGAACGACAACGACGATAACGGGAACGACAACGACGATAACGGGAA
>JAANXG010000002.1 GCA_018263405.1 Gammaproteobacteria bacterium | reverse complement strand
CAGCACTTTCTGGAAGCGGCGCTCCAGGGCCGCATCCTTTTCCACGTGCTTACGGTACTCATCCAGCGTGGTGGCACCGATGCAATGGAGCTCTCCGCGCGCCAGGGCCGGCTTCAACATGTTGCCGGCGTCCACCGCGCCTTCCGCGGCGCCGGCGCCGACCATGGTGTGCATTTCGTCGATAAACAAGATGACCCGCCCCTCCTGCTTGGCCAGATCATTCAGCACCGCTTTCAAGCGCTCCTCGAACTCACCGCGATACTTGGCACCGGCCACCAGAGAGCCCATGTCGAGGGCCAGTAGCCGCTTGTTCTGTAGCCCTTCGGGCACTTCGTTGTTGACGATGCGCTGGGCGAGGCCTTCCACGATCGCCGTCTTGCCGACGCCGGGCTCACCGATCAGCACCGGGTTGTTCTTGGTCCGGCGCTGTAGCACCTGGACGCACCGGCGGATCTCGTCGTCCCGACCGATAACGGGGTCGAGCTTGCCCTGCTCGGCGCGCTCGGTCACGTCGATGGTGTATTTTCCCAGCGCCTGGCGTTGATCCTCGGCATTTGGGTCATCGACGGACTGCCCGCCTCGTACGGAGTCGATCGCCTTTTCCACGGCACCCTGGCTCGCGCCGGCATCCTTGAGCAACCTGCCGAGCTCGGATTTGCCGTCTCCCAGGGCCGCCAGTACGAGTAACTCACTCGATATATAGGAGTCCTGGCGCTTCTGCGCCGTCTTGTCCATCACGTTCAGCAACCGCCCCAGATCCCGGGAGATATGTACCTCACCGGCCTGGCCCTCGACCCGGGGCAGCCGGTCCAGGTGCTCCCCCAACGCCGAGCGCAGCTTGTTGACGTTGATGTCGGCCCGGGTCAGCAAATGCCGGACGCTCCCTCCTTCCTGATCCAGCAACGCCACCATCACGTGCGTCGGCTCGATGTACTGCTGGTCGCGGCCGACCGCCAGGCTCTGTGCATCCGACAACGCCATCTGGAACTTGGAGGTAAATTTATCCATCCGCATGGGATTCTCTCCGCAAATTCGAAACTATTGATTCAAATATGGGGCAAGGCCCGTGGGTTTCAAGATAACGGGCTGTCTTGTCAGGCAGGGCGATATGAGTTGTCACAGCGAATCATCCCGATTCAACCCGTTGAACTTGCAAGTTCGCAAAAAGTCCGGGCAACGTTAGCGATCGTGTGGAGGTGGGGTTGTCGAGAAATTACGTCGACCCAATATAATTGCCGTCGCCGTCGAAAAAATCGGGATAGTCGCGATACACGCCCCGGCTGATGAACTCCTCGATCGCCATCAATGCCCGTTCGTCGCGGCTGCCGGAGACACTGAGCATCGGTCCGGCATGAATCCGGGCGCGGCTGCGAATGAATACGGCGGTCACGACACGGCCCATACCGCCCACGCCGGATATCCTTACGGGGATCACCGGCACCTGTGCCATCGCCGCCAAGGCGATCACGCCGCGCTTCAGTGGTTTGCGCCCGTCATCGGGTAAACGGATGCTCCCCTGGGGAAACACAACCACGATCTCGCCCGCGGCCAACGCCCGTCGAGCCGAATGGAACGCTTTTTCCGGCGAACCGGTTCGGTCCACGGGAATACAGCCGATCCGGTCATAGAACCAACGCAAGAACGGGTGTTCATACTGCTCCGTAGCGATGACGAACCGCAATGGCCGGTGGCTCGCCGCGCCGAGCAGTATCGGATCGGCGCCGGACAGGTGATTAGCGGCGATGATGGCGCCGCCCGATTCCGGCACCGGCAGGGGTTCGTGTTCCAGTCGATGAAACCGGGCACAAAAAACCCGCATAAGACCGTCGAGGTGATTGAGGAATCGCCCGCCCCAGTCAGCCTGGCCGTAGCGCTTACCAATTTGCTTTAGCTTCCAGAACAAACCGGCCAGAACCAACACCGGCAAAGCAACAACCCCCCATCCGATTACGCCCATGGAGGCGACTTACGTCACCTCGTTTTCCCGGAATATCCGGGGCAGGTCCTTCAACGAAATTTTCCCGAGCGGTGTTCGGGGAAGTTCGTCCACAAAGGCATACCGGGTGATCCGGTTGTGGCTGGACGCTCGCCGGTTATAGTCCTTGATGATTTCTCTCGCCTTATCGATTTCATCCGGACCTTCAATCGCCAGTACGGCGGCCGGCGCCATATCGAGTTCGATGACGCCCGCCTCCTTTAAAAGTGGATGTTTCTCCAGCATGATCTCGACGTCTTCCGGATAAACATTCTTGCCCGCCTCGGTTACGATCAGGCGCTTGCTGCGGCCGGTTAGTACGATTTTTCGGCCTTCGACCAGACGCGCGATGTCTCCGGTTTTGTACCACCCGTCATGCATGGCTTCAGCGTTCTGTTCGTCGTCCACATATCCCAGCATCAAATTCGATCCCCGCACCCATAGCTCGCCGTCTCCCGTTTCATTGGGTTGTTGTATTTTGACCTCCATGCCGTGAAGGGGCACGCCGACACTGTCAAGACGTATATCGCGCAAGCTCTGGACGCTAACCACCGGGCCGCATTCCGTCAGACCATAGCCCTGAATAAGGGGGAACCCCATATCGCGAAAATAGCGCGCGATCTCGGGATCGAGCCGCGATCCACCGCTCAACCAGCACTGGATACCGCCACCTAATTTCCGCCGTATGGGGGCGTTAATAATTTTCGACAACCAGTTGGGGGAGCGGCGTATCAAGGTGACGTAGGCTTTCAACACTGCGCTACCATCGGAAAATTTCCTCTCCATACCCAGCATGATGTTTCGAAATAACCGCGGTACCGCGATCATCAGCGTAATCCGTTCTTGATCCATGGCCTCAAGGATTTCACTGGCGGCGATCAGCCTGGGCACAACGATAGTCGAACCATGATACATGGGCAGTAGCATGCCGCCTGTCAGCTCCATGGCATGAGATAAGGGAAGCAGTGAAAGAAAACGATCTTTGTGGCTGATGGGGATATCCAGCCGGGCTGTTCCGCGAAGGTTCGAAAGGATGTTGTCGTGGGACAGGCGCACGATCTTGGGGTTGCCGGTCGTTCCCGATGTATAGATGCGTGCGGCTTCCGAATGGGGATCGGGTTCGGGTGTGGTGTCATCCCCTTCGTTTTCCTCCTCGCCCGTAATCGCTTCCGCACCGGCGAGAGATCGGTCATTACCGGCGTAGAGCGTGCAGATCGGTGCTAGGGCGGTGTGCTGAGTCTGCAATTCCTCGTCGCTGTTGCCCGTGTGTAGTGGCGCCACCACCGCGCCCAGGCGCCACACCGCGAATGCCGCGGCGCCCCAATCAGGGCCGTTCGGCGCCAGGATAGCCACACGGTCTCCCTCGCCCACGCCGGCTTCGCGTAATTGCCTGGATATCGCCACCGCGCGCCGTTTGATCGTGCGATAGGAAACCGTGCGCTTTTTGTCCTTCGCGAGTCGCTGCACCCACAATGGATGTTCCCCGCTTCGCTTAATCGCCGCGTCGACAAAACCCCAAAGGTGTTGTTGCTCCAGTAACGAATCGTGCATATTCGATTTTTTCAATGGCGAACCGGTACTCTATCAACGGGCGGCATCGGCAGCATTATGCCCGAGTCGGAAGAACGCCCAAATAGGCCCGATAAAACATTTCTTTCCGCTTGACGGTCAGGGAAGCGGTGCTTAATGTTCGTTGCCGGTTCATTTCAGAGACGCCATGTCAAACGAGTCATCGATCGATCCGGCCTACGTTCGACGCGTCGTCGAGGTCTGTCTGAATGAAGACGTAGACAGCGGGGATCTAACCGCCGAGTTTACGCCGAACGCGACAATTCATGCCCGTCTGATTTCTCGCCGGCCGGCGGTGATTTGCGGCGCCGCTTTTTTTTCGGCCGTGTTCGAACAACTCGATCCCCGGATCGCGAGCCGCTGGCGAATCGGGGATGGCGGAAAAGTGGAGTCGGGCGAAGCGATCTGCGACTTACACGGACCTGCGCGGCCCATCCTTACCGGCGAACGGAGCGCCGTCAATTTGCTGCAAACATTGTCCGGGACGGCAACGGCAGCACGCCGATACGTCGATGCGGTGGCGGGCACGGGCGCCCGGATCCTGGACACGCGCAAAACCATACCGGGATTGCGCGCGGCCCAGAAATGGGCGGTGCGTTGTGGCGGAGGGTACAACCACCGGCAAGGCTTATTCGACGGAATTCTCATCAAGGAAAACCACCTGCGCAGCGGTGAATCGATCGCCGATGCCGTCGCCCGGGCCAAAAACGCCGCGCCGCCCGGCGTACCCCTCACCATCGAAGTGGAAAACCTCGACCAATTGAAACAAGCCCTGGATGCCGGTGCCCCACGCGTTCTGCTGGACAACTATTCCATCGAATCTTTGAAACAAGCCGTCTCCATCAACCGGCAACGCGCGGAATTGGAGGCTTCCGGCGGCATCACGTTGGACAACGTACGGGCCATTGCCGAGACCGGTGTGGACACGATTTCCGTCGGCGCGATTACCAAGGATCTCGAAGCGGTGGATTTATCGCTGCGATTCGATCCAGATTAACGACGCCATGCGGCCACATCGAGCGAAACGACGATAGGAAAAGAACCGTTCGGCATCGCTGTAGGTGCAGGCGGTCCGGTCCCAGGCGACATTGTTCACGCCGCCTTGACGGAGGCGATGAGCGACCAGGTTATACAAGTCCGCCATCCAGCGGCCGGGATTGGTGGAGGCGGAAAAACAGGATTCGTTCCCCGGCGCTTCCAGCGCTTCGCGCACTTCCGGGCCCACTTCGAACGCGTTCGGACCGATTGACGGACCGAACCAGCAGTGCACATCCGGCCGGTCGGCGAAGATCGACAAGGCCCGGTCGAGTATGCCGGCCGCGAGCCCCTTCCATCCCACGTGAAACAAACCGACGCGCTCGCCCTCGGTGTCGCAAATAAACAATGGCAGGCAATCGGCGCTGAGCACGGCGCACACCCGGCCGGGCGCATTGGTGAAACTGCCGTCGGCTTCCTCCCCGTCTCGGGCATCGGCAATATCGAGACAACGGGTCCCGTGTACCTGGGTCACCCACTTGGGGTCGCCCGGCATGGCCAAGACCCGCCGCAGGCGACGGCGATTCTCGGACACGTTTCCGGGCGCGTCACCGACGCTTATCCCAAGGTTGAGGGTGGCAAACGGCCCCGTGCTCACACCACCGCGGCGCAGGGTGGTCATGGCCCGCACATGTCGCGGCGCACTCCAACGAGCAGGTAATACGTCCAGTTCTTTAGTGGTTTCCACGGCTGAACTCCCGAACCAAAGCCTGGTGCAGGGCTGCGAAATCATCCGGCGGCCCGACGCTAAACGTCAGTATCTCGCGAGTGGACGGATGCCTTAGTGACAGCGATTCGGCATGCAGTACCTGTCGTCCAAAATTCCGGATACGATCCCGCAAAGCGGTGGAGACGTCGGGGGGTACTCTGCCCGCACCGCCATAAAGAGGATCTCCCACGACCGGAAACCCGATAAAACTCATATGTACGCGTATTTGATGAGTACGCCCGCTCTCAAGCGTGCAACGCACGAGGGTGACGGGGCCGAAGCGCCGCAATACCCGAACGTGCGTTGCCGCCTGTTTGCCATCGCTTCGAACCGCCATAATGCGCCGGTTGCGAGGGTGCCTGCCTATGGGTTCGTCCACTTTACGCCCCGAAATAAGGTCCGCGTGGAGCAATGCTTGGTAATTCCGTTGCATCGTCCGCGCCGCCAATTGTTCGATTAGATCGAGCCGGACCCGCTCGCAGCGCGCAATGACCATTAAGCCGCTCGTGTCCTTGTCCAGGCGGTGGACGATACCGGCGCGCGCCAGGCGATATGCGTCGGGATCAAAGAACAACAAGGCGTTCATCAATGTTCCCCGCGGGTTGCCGGCACCGGGATGGACCACCAGCCCGGCCGGTTTATTGATCACCAAAATATGTTCATCGCAAAACTGCACGTCCAGTGGAATGTCCTCCGCCGCGGCTTCGACCACCGGTGTGCCCGGGGCGCTGAGTTCCACGGATTCTCCACCATGAATCTTGTCTTTCTGGCTCGGGATGTCATCATCGATGAGTATCCTGCCCTGTTTGAGCCATAGCTGCAGGGTGCTGCGCGAATACTGGGGAAACAGCACGGCCAGCACCTTGTCGACGCGCCGGCCGGCGTACTCGTCGGGAATACGATCCAACCGGTGAAACGAGTCAACCGAGACCACACCCGTCACCCGTGTACGGCTTGGGGCCATAGTTCGTATATAATCGCCCGGGCCGCGGACGAACGCTTTCTCGTCGGACGTGTAATCCGGCTTTGCCCGGCATTAAACTCAGAACCAGACGTGGCTTTAAACATGAAAATCACAACTATTCTCGGGATCATGCTCGGTGCGGTTCTCCTCGCGGGCTGTGGCATAACCAGCTTATTCAAAGATTCCGACAAGGACGACTACACGGCCGAGCAATATTATCAGGAAGCCAAGGAGCTGCTCGAGGACGACAAATACAGCAAGGCAATCGACTTGTACCGAGAGCTCGAGAGCACCTACCCGTTCGGGTCGTACACCGAACAGGCGCAACTGGAAGTCATTTATGCGTATTACAAGAATGACAATCCCGACGCAGCATTGGCCGCGGCGGACCGGTTTATCCGCCTGCACCCGACACACCCGAACGTCGATTACGCTTATTATATCGAGGGATTGGTCAATTTTACCGTCGATAACTCCCTGCTCGAGACCCTGACGAAAGGAGAGAGTTCTCCGGATCGTGATCCACGTTCCACGCGAGAATCCTACAACGCTTTCGAGGAGCTGCTTAGTCGTTTCCCGGAGAGCCGCTATGCGGTGGACGCCCGGCAGCGGATGGGGGTTTTGCACAATGCGCTCGCTATGCATGAAGTGCACGTGGCCGATTTTTACATGCGCCGCGAAGCCTACGTGGCGGTGGTCAATCGCGGTAAATACATTCTGAACGAATACCCGGGTACCGCGGCCATCGAACACGCCCTGGGTCTGATGATGCTGGCATATAACAAGGTGGGACTCGATGACCTGTCCGAGGATTCCCGGCGGGTACTGACCCTGAATTTCCCCGACAGCCGGTATTTGTCCGGTCGCCGGCCCGCAATTAAGAAGGAATTCACTCTTTTACCCGCTTCCCTGGATCTGAATCCGTTCGACTAGTGTACCCCGGCTACCGCCACATGAGCGGCCGGTAACCGGAGGTAATCGGGTATCTTCGATCGCGCCCGAAGGCGCGGGCCGTGATTCGGATACCGGGCGGTGCCTGGCGACGTTTGTATTCATTACGGTCCACCAGGTCCACAACCTTGTGCACGACCTTCTCGTCATAACCCAATTCAACGATCCTCTCAGGAGACCAATCCTGTTCCACGTACATCGCCAGAATGGGATCCAGTTCGTCGTAAGGCGGCAGGCTGTCCGCGTCTTGCTGATCCGGAGCCAGTTCAGCCGAGGGCGGGCGTTCGATGATACGCTGGGGAATCACCTGGCTGTGGGTATTGCGCAGCCGCACCAATCCGTATACCAGCGTTTTGGGAACGTCCTTGATCACCGCAAAGCCACCGGCCATGTCGCCGTAAAGCGTCGCGTAACCCACCGCCATTTCGCTCTTGTTGCCCGTGGTTAAGACGATATGGCCAAACTTGTTCGATAGCGCCATCAGCACCAACCCCCGGCATCGCGCCTGGATATTCTCTTCGGTCGTGTCGACGGGTCGTCCCTGGAAAACCGGGTCCAGCGCGGACAGAAACGATTCGAATACCGGTTGTATGGGAATCGTATGTTGTCGAACGCCCAGGGCACGAGTCTGCGAGGCCGCATCTTCCAGACTCATGTCCGCCGTGTAGCGGGACGGCATTAATACGGCCTGTACGCGCTCGGGGCCCAGTGCGTCGGCGGCGATTGCCAGCGTCAGCGCCGAGTCGATACCGCCGGATAATCCGACCACGGCACCGGGGAAGCCGTTCTTGTCAATATAGTCCCGCACGCCGAGAGTCAGCGCGCGATAGACACTTTCCTCCAAGGAGTGCTCCGTGAAAACTTTTCCCGGGACGGGCGTGGACCGACGGTCGCCCGTCAACTCGACGATCTCTAACTTTTCCTCGAATTGCTCGGCGCGCTGAGTCACGTTGCCGCCGGCGTCCACAACGAAGGACGCTCCGTCGAATATCAACTCATCCTGTCCACCTACTTGATTCGCGTAAATGATCGGAACGCCGGAGGTTCTGGCTTTTTCGCTGACAATTTTTTGCCGCTCTGGAATACGATCAATATGAAATGGCGAGGCGTTAATATTGATAACGACTTCGGCTCCCATAGCCACGGCCGTCTCGACCGGCCCGTCCCGCCAGATGTCTTCACAGACAGTCAGGCCGATCTTTCTACCCCGACATTGCACCACGCAAGGTTCGCTACCGGACGTAAAGTACCGCTTCTCGTCAAAAACGCTGTAGTTCGGCAGGCAACTCTTGCGGTACGTCGCCTCTACCCGCCCGTTGCGGAGCAGGCTCACCGCATTGGCCAGACGAACGTCATCGATTGGAAGCGGATACCCCAGAACGACGGCTATATCCGGCGGCAGCTCCGTTAAAAGGCGAGTGAACGCCGCCTGCGAAGCATCGATAAAATCGGGCCTGAGTAACAAATCCTCCGGCGGATAACCGGTAAGCGCCAGTTCGGTAAATACCGCCATCGCGCATTGCTCGTCGCGGGCACGTTGCGTTGTTTCCAGAATTCGTTGCCGGTTGGCCCGGACGTCGCCGACCGTTAGATTCAATTGCGCCAGGGCGATCTTAAGGTTGTCAGCCATTACCCATTCTTATTCGCTTACATCGCGAGTATGGAATGGTATTCGAATCCAGCTGTCATGTGTATAAACCTGAAGCATGTATTACAGAACGATAGACAGCATTTCCGGGATCGACGCAAGCGAGTGGGACCGGTTGAACCGTACCGGCCACCCGTTTGTCCGTCATGCATTTCTAGACGGCCTGGAGCGAGCAGGGTGCGTTCGTCCGGACACGGGCTGGCAACCTCAACATATACTCGTTTACAAAGACGCGGAACAAAAACGGTTGGTTGGCGCCGCGCCTTTGTATCTCAAATATCATTCCTGGGGCGAGTATGTATTCGACTGGGCCTGGGCGGATGCTTATGGAAGAGCAGGACTGCCCTATTACCCCAAGTTGCTGTGCGCCGTCCCTTTTACGCCGGTGACCGGTCCCCGTTTGCTGGTTTCACCACGCAGCGGGGAGCCCGGGGCGGTCCGGCGTGCGTTGATTCACAGCATTATACGCCACGCAGAAACCCTGGAAGTGTCGTCCATACACTGGTTATTCACGGACGCGGACGATACGGCCGCCCTGCAACACGAAGGTCTGCTTAAACGCACCGGTAACCAGTTTCACTGGACCAACCGGGGTTACGGGGATTTCAACGACTATTTATCCAGCCTGACCTCCAAGCGGCGAAAACAAATCCGGCGTGAACGTCGGCGAATCGACGAGGCCGGCCTACGCGTTGAAATGATCGAGGGCCGGGACTTGGAGCCCGGCCACTGGGATGCCATGTACCGCTTCTACCGGAATACGATCCGCGAACGCGGTGCGATGCCCTATTTGTCGGGGGAATTCTTCGAATTTCTGGCGGAGCATATGGCCGTGCAGACGATCATGGCCGCGGCGCGCGACGCTTATGGGGTGCTCCTCGCCGGCTCACTGTACTTGAAGGACGACGATACCCTGTACGGACGATACTGGGGCACGTCGGCATTTTATGAGGGGCTGCATTTCGAAGCCTGTTATTACCAACCGATCGACTACTGCCTGCGCCACGGTATGTCTCGTTTCGAAGCCGGGGCCCAGGGAGAACACAAGCTCACGCGCGGGCTGGTTCCAACCCCCACTTACTCCCTGCACTGGCTCGCACATCCGCAATTCGCCGAGGCAATTCGCGAGTTTCTCGACATGGAGACCCACCAAGTCAAGCGTTACGCCGGAATTCTGGATCGCCATAGCCCGTTCCGGCGGGATACTTGAGACCGTAAGGTCTCAACTTGCATACCCACCGCGGGTATCCCACACTAATCGCCATGGTAACTCTCAAAAATCCGCGCGATACTGGCAATCTTGTGGGGATGGGGTTGTCTTTTATTGAACTTACTCGTCATGCACTTAATTGTCCAATCGAACCACATCGATGTTTCCGCCGGTTGAGGACGCATCGCCTGAAGGTCTGCTCGCCATAGGCGGCGATCTGTCGAGCCGGCGGTTGCTCGATGCCTACCGCCACGGCGTCTTCCCGTGGTACAGCACCGGTCAACCGATATTGTGGTGGTCTCCCGATCCCCGGGCCGTGCTCTATCCGGCCCGGTTCAAGGTTTCCCGCAGTCTCGGCAAGATCCGTAGGCACTGCACATTTTCCGTGACGTTCGACCATGATTTTGAAGCGGTCATCCAGGCTTGTTCGGAATCGCGCCTCATCAATGGTATGCCGAGCACCGGCACCTGGATCACACGGGAAATGAAGGCGGCCTACATCGAACTCCACTCCGCGGGATATGCTCATTCAGTGGAAGCGTGGTCGGGTTCCCGGCTTGCGGGCGGTTTGTACGGTGTGGCACTGGGAAAGGGGTTTTTCGGCGAGAGCATGTTCCACCGCGAGACCAATGCCTCAAAAGTGGCCTTGGCCGCTCTGGTCGAACTACTCCAAAGCCGGCAATTTCACTTTATCGACTGCCAGCTGAGTTCGGAGCATGTTCTTAGTCTGGGTGCCGTGGAAATCCCGCGTACACGGTTCTTAAAAGAATTAGCGGCGGCACTCGATCATCCCGACTCGGCTGTTCACTGGACGGAACACGCGGTGTAAGACCGATGGGTGCACTTCCGGAAAACATCAAAATATATCTGTCGGCCCCCCATGAGTGCCCGTATCTCGCCGAAGAGACGGCCAGCAGCCTGATTATAGATCCCAACTTGACCATCGATCAGGATGCGCTGTCATTCTTCACGGTGAACGGCTTTCGACGCAGCGGCGACGTGATCTATCGCCCTCACTGCACACAATGCAGTGCCTGCGTATCGGTTCGCATACCGGTCAATGAATATCGACCGAATCGAAGCCAGCAACGCACGGCCAGGCAAAATCAAGATCTGCATATCAAAGCCACCCCGGCCCGCTTCGAAGACGCTCATTTCGAGCTTTATTTACGCTATCAGCGCTCCCGCCACCCCGACAGCGAAATGTGCGACCCGGATCCGAAGCAATACCGGCGTTTCCTGGTGAACGATCGACACGAAAGCTGGTTCTACGAAATGTATGATCGAAACGAACTGGCCGCGGTGGCGGTATGCGATCGACTCAATGACGGCCTATCGGCGATCTATACATTTTTCGCGCCCGAACAGGCCTACCGCGGCCCGGGCACGTTTGCCGTCATGCACCAGATCAAACAGGCGAAGGCGCTCGGCCTGTCTTTCGTTTACCTCGGATACTGGATCTCCGAATGCCACAAAATGGCGTATAAAACCAGATTCAAACCCATCCAGGGATTAATCAAAGGAACCTGGCAACGCATCGATTAGAAGCCATCCCGACCGCCGGCACTTTACGCCGTGCCGGACCTGGGGCATCATACGCGCCGTTTCACAACACAAGAGTTTAGCTTGGCCAAAGAAGACCATATCGAAATGGAAGGTACAGTCATCGAGACTCTGCCGAATACGCAGTTTCGAGTTGAACTTGACAATGGACATATCGTCACTGCACACATCTCGGGCAAGATGAGAAAACACTATATTCGAATCCTGCGGGGAGACAAAGTGACCGTTCAACTCACTCCCTACGATTTAACCAAGGGACGGATCACTTATCGCGCCCGGTAACACCCGCCGCTGCCGCCTCCCTTATCGACAAAGAGAGTAGTTTCTCGAAAAGCGCGGGCAATCCCGACGATCTTGTGGAGGCGGGGATGCAATCAACCGCATAACTGGATAAAATTACAGCCACCCAACGACCCGGGTGGTATGTCGTATTGGAAACGCTGACTAATCGTCAACAACAGATTCTCGAGTTCATAGTCCGCCACAGCAATAAAACGGGGATGCCGCCCACCCGGGCGGAGATAGCGGCGTACATGGGTTTCCGTTCCGCTAACGCAGCGGAGGATCACCTCAAAGCGCTGGATAAGAAGGGCGCCATCTCCCTGATGCCCGGTATGTCACGGGGCATCCGTGTGCACGCCACCCGGCACCTCCCCGGCATTCTGCCGGTCGTGGGCCGCGTCGCGGCGGGGGCGCCAATACTCGCACAGGAACATATTTTCGACCACTTGCAGGTTGGGGCGGATGCGTTTCGGCCACGGGCGGACTACTTGCTCAAAGTCAAAGGGGCGAGCATGCGTGACGCCGGGATCCTCGACGGCGATCTGTTAGCGGTTCACCGGACTCGGGATGTCGCCAACGGTCAGATCGTGGTCGCCCGGGTTAACAATGAAGTAACGGTCAAGCGTTTCAAACGTCGGGAAAACACGGTGCGTTTGATATCGGCGAATCCGGATTTCGATCCTATCGTCGTGGATCTCAAAAAGCAGGAAATGACAATCGAAGGTCTAGGTGTCGGGGTAATTCGGGACCGGCTCTCCGGACCCTGAATGCCACATTAATTCTCGATACACTGCAAGCGGGCTTACTGACATGGGAAACCGGCTATCCAAAATCTATACGCGCACGGGCGACGACGGCTCTACCGGTCTCGGGGACGGCTCCCGCATAGAAAAAGACGATCCGCGTGTCGTGACGATGGGCGCGGTGGATGAACTCAACAGCACCCTGGGTTTGATCCGCACAGAAAAACTACCCCCCGACATTGACGAAGTGCTCTCCGATATACAGCACAACCTATTCGACCTCGGGGGCGAACTCAGCATCCCCGGTTATCGACTCATCGACGCAAAAGCCATCGAGACCCTGGAAGAGGAACTGGACAAATTGAACTCCGGGCTTGAGCCGCTTAAAGAGTTTATCCTGCCCGGCGGCACGCGTGCCGCCGCCTGGTGTCATCTCGCCCGTTCGGTGTGCCGGCGGGCGGAACGATGCGTTGTCGCCTTGACACGGGAAACGAAGCGGACCGAAATTCCACGGCGGTACTTAAACCGCCTTTCGGATTACCTTTTCGTACTCGCTCGCTACCTGAACAAAGCCGCGGGGAGCCCCGATGTGCAGTGGAATAGAGCGCGAGACCACTAAACCATCGGAAAAGTTGTCTGCACGCGCGCTCGAGCGAATCTATTCGCGACGATCCGCCTGTCCCGCCAGTTTTGCGCGTGCCCGGTCCAAGCGGTTGCATATCTGCCGCGCCCCCTCCACCAGCCTGGGCGTTTGTCGGTTAATCAAGTCCGACTCCACCAGATATACGTTGGTAAGCCGCACCGCTGAAATAGACGGATAACGAAACCAAAAGTCGATCAAATCGGCCGAACGCCGGATAGTGGAACTGATTAGTATTACTTCCGGATCCCGCGCCAATACCTGCTCCCGGTTGACGACGGGAGCAATGGGGGTCAAGCGGTGAAACACATTACTGCCGCCGCACAGCTCCAATAATGCCGTCACCATATGCCGGCCATTGAGGGTCATCAACGGATGCCGGGCAACCTGGTAAAAAACGCGGACGGTGTCGCGATCGGCATATTGATCCCGTATACCGTCAATAGAACGTGCAAACGCCCGTGCTTGGTCGTCAGCCGCTTTACCGGCGCCCAACAGGCGCCCAACGCGCCGAAGTGTCCGCGGGACATCGCCGATCTCGCGCGGCTCCAGTACGAAAACCGGAATGCCAATACTTTCAAGGCGCTTACTCACCCGCGGATTTACACCGCTTTGCCAACTTATGACTAAATCGGGTTCCAGTACCAGCAGTTTTTCCACGTTCACACTGAAGGCATTCGCGACCCGGGGCAACTTGCGAGCCGGGGGTGGATAATCGCTGAATTCACTGACGGCGATCAACCGATCGCCCGCCCCCACCGCAAAGACAAGTTCGGTAATAGACGGTGCCAGACTAACTACACGTTTGGCCGGCGCTTCCAGGGTCACTGTTACACCACGGTCGTCCTTGACCGCTAGAGGCCACGCTGCTCCTGAAACCGCCAACAATCCTGTCAACGCCAGAAACCGGCGGAATCTAAACGAGCGCATCACGATGGAAACGTTTCCAGTCGAACATTGGGCCGGGATCCGTTTTCCGATCCGGAGCGATATCGCAATGCCCGGCGATCCTCTGTTTATCGATCCCCGGGAAAGCCGCCATCAACGCGCGCGTTAAAGACGCCAAACTCCGGTACTGAAAGTCGGTGTAAACATCGTCGTCAACACCCTCGAGTTCGACGCCAATTGAAAAATTATTGGCGTCGGCGGTTCCGTCGAGCACCGACCGCCCCGCGTGCCAGGCTCGTTTCAGTGTCGATACGAACTGCACCAGCTCCCCTTTCCGCTTGATCAGAAAATGCGCCGATACCCGTACGCCGCGAATCCGTTCAAAGTAAGGATGGGTCCCGTGATCCAACCGATTGCAGAAAAACCGCTCTATGTCATCCCCGCCGTACTGCCCGGGGGGTAAGCTGATGCAGTGGATAACGACCGCGTCGATTCGCACGCCAAGCGGCCTCTCGTCATAGTTCATGGACGGTACCCACTTGGCGCCGCTCAAGCGCCCGGTTCGGTTGTTGTGTTGCATCTCGACTAAAGGCTCGCGCTAAAGTTTGGAAACGAACGGTCGAATTAACTCTAGGAGCCTGTCGGACTTAGGATGAATCTACTGCGGCGGCGGGAGATCGGCCCACTTTCCCGATTTATTTCGTTAAATAGCTGGCTATTCGCCTCAATAAATCGAAAAATTGGTCTCGATTTCCCACCTACCTCGCTACGATCCCCTAAGTCCGACAGGCTCCTAGGGCACCTTACTTTGTCTATTGGGAAATCGCTTATATAATGGGATGATTGCACCATGAAACGATGCCCGCGGAGCTCCGAGATTTAGTGCATACAAGCGCGGTTCAAACAGCTTGGAATGTACCGGATCGGAGTTTTCTGCAAACCCAAATTATACGGATTATATTGGAATATGGCCGATTGGCCCTTACTTATTGCCTTGACCGATGAAGCAAAACTTGCTTTAGGCGACCGAGAGTATTTCGAAATCGATTGTCTTCCTTTTCGGATCGGCCGTGAGTCACGGGTTGCAATGGTAAATGGCGAACTGCTGTACATGGAGCGCCGCAAAGGCGGCGCGGATTCAAACAATGATCTGTACCTGATAGACGACGCCGAATTGTTGAACATCTCACGCGAACATCTGCGGATCGAAAAGACTTCAAAGGGCGAATTCCGGGTTTACGACCGCGGCAGTGCGTGCGGTACGCACGTCGACGGGCAGTCCGCGGGCGGACACGACAAAAAGGGCTGGGTAAGTCTGCATGACGATAGCGAAATCATCATCGGACAACGCAATTCTCCCTACCGGTTTACCATAAAACACCTCGACCGCTTGCGATAATCACGCAGCCGCAACCCATTCCGAATGCACGCCATGTCGAGCTTCGGAAGGTGGTGCCAGCGAGAGGAGTCGAACCTCCGACCTGCCGATTACGAATCGGCTGCTCTACCAGCTGAGCTACACTGGCCCAGGGGGCGCAATTGTACGTGGTATTAAGGTGACAGTTAACTTAATTTACTCCCAACAAATGTTTAATTGGCCGAATTAAGTTAACTGTCACCCTAATACAATCACCCTAATAGAATCGAAGTTATTTTTGCGCGAGCCCTAAGCCGCCGTGAATGGTAATGGTTAAGAGGCTGCTCGGCGAACCCGAACTACCACATCGATTCCCTCGATTTGAACGTCGTCCGCCGTTTTCGGCAGTGCACGGATCTCGATTTCACCGGCGTCGATGTCTCCCAGTTCGCCCGACTCGACGTCATAGAAATGATGGTGCGCGGTCATATTGGAATCGTAGAACACTTTACCGGTGCCCACGAGAACCCGTCTCAACAGATCTTTTTCCACGAACAACCCCAGTGTGTTGTAGACGGTCGCTTTCGATACGTGGTTGCCCGCCAGGTTGACGCGTTCGTAAAGTTGCTCGGCGGAAAAGTGCGTCGGTCGCGTCAAAACCATTCGGCCAATCCGAACCCGTTGCGCCGTGGGAATGATGCCGCACGCACGCAACGTTTCGTCTATGGATTCATGTTCCGGCCGGGATCTGCGCATAAGCTGGTTAATCGCAATCTTTAGACTCGTTCTAAGTTTAACACACTCCGGGCGGTGCCCTGTTCCCGACCCGATTACGTTCCCAAAGGTCGACATCAATTGTTGCGCTGCACAAATAAGAGTGGCGGACCGGCGGACCGGCCCCCAATACATTGGCGTTTGTGAACGACGCGGCTACACTTTTAATAGTGGAGTACGAAAACCCTTGAAAATTTCGAAAATCGTTCAAGCCGGGAATAGAATTGACGCTAAATCTTCCCAATAAACTGAATTTCAGGATGCCGATGCTTGACCGATCATCTGGTAAACAATACCATTCATCGACAACAATGCACCGTTCGTCTTACTTTCAGTCGGTATATAAATACCGTTCATCGGCGACGAACGGCGGCTTTTGTGCGCCGCATGATGCAGTGTTTCAAGGCGGTTTCTCGTTGGTGGAGGTCCTCGTCACCCTGGCGATTCTGTCCATTGGATTGATGGGGCTGGCTTTTCTTCAAGCCCAGGGCATGCAACTGAACACCAGCGCCTATTCCCGCACCCAGGCTTCGATATTGACCGGCGACATTATCGATCGTATGCGCCTGAATTCGGGCGACGCCGCATCCTACGACACCGCTTCCTTCTCTCCCAATCCGTCGAGCTGCACCGTTACGGGCGCCCCGGACGCGGACAACGACAGGCACTGCTGGTACGGACATATACAAGAAACGCTGCCGAGCGGCGACGGCTCCATCTCCGTTAACGGTTCAACCGGTGTCGTAACGGTCAACCTCAGTTGGCAGGAACGGCCGGCCGGCCGGCGCGACGACGATTTCGACCCGGGCAGTCTCACCTCGGCGGAGCTGGACGAACTCCGTATTCAGCAAATGTCCATGAGTGTCGTCCTGTGACATTTCTTGTAAAAAGAACCAAAGGTTTCTCGCTGATCGAACTGCTCGTAGCGATGGTGATCGGCCTGCTTCTGCTCGNCGGCCTGATTACCCTCATGGTGAATTCGAAAAAAAATTACGCCCAGCAGGACTACAACGCCCGCCTACAGGAAAACGCCCGCTTTGCCATGCAATTCCTGTCCTACGATATTCGTATGGCCGGTTATTTCGGCTGCTCTAACAATATTATTAACGATTCCACCATCGCCGGCATCTCCGCCTCCGAGGGCGGCGGCGATGCCGATTCCGTCACGATTACCTACGGCGAACCCTATGAGGCGGGCAGCGAGGCGTTGATCGATGCGGATAACTACCAGCCATACGCCGCCCCATTAACCTTGGTTTTAACCCAGGTGCCCAGCGATTGGGACGACAGCGACACCCTGGTGATCGCGGATTGCGGCAGCGCGGCCGTGGCGGACATCGGTACGGATGGTATAGATGCCCCGAACAATCAGGTTACGGTGACCACCGGCACCGGGGACCTGGGGCGTGTCTTCGATTCGGAGTCGAGCGATGGCGGTCCCATCGTGGTCCGGCGCTTGTTCAACAATAGCTACACGATTGAGCCCACCGGCCAGAGCGGCATACCGGTGCTCATGCGAAACGGACTTGAATTAGTGGAAGGCGTCGAAAATATTCAGCTGCTGTACCAGGCGATCGCCGGCGACACGTTCGTCGACGGGTCGGGAGCACCCGGGGATCCCGCCGCGGTAAAGCTGGGAGTTCTGCTACGCAGTGTCAGCAACGAAAACCTGAATAATCGAGAATTCGGTTCGGGCGCGGATTTAACGCTTGACGACGGCCAACACACCGTTCTGGATCAGGATCTCGAGGTCGGCGAACTCAGGGGCACGAGGCGCGTCTTCACAACGACCCTGGCCGTGCGAAATCACTAATCATGGCCAGGCCCTTCTCGTCCTTGCACCTGCCGACGGCGCGCCAAAAAGGTATCGTGCTGGTGGTAGGCCTGATATTTCTGCTGGTGCTGACCATTATTGGTGTCACCGCGCTGCGCACCACGGTGTTGGAACAGCGGATGGCGGGAAACACGCAGCAGCTCACCCTCGCTTTCCAGGACGCGGAAGCCCGGATTGCCCTGCTCCTCAACAGTCTCAACGCGTCGGAAGTCAACCTGTCGAGCAGCGATACCTGCGCCTCGATCGATCCCGATACCAACCCCGATCCGGTCAACCCCGACGCCATCGATACTTACCAGACCTGCCCCGAGTATATCGGCACCTCCGATCCCGGCCGGACAACCGACACGGCGGAAGGCAGCCAGACTTCCTTCCTGCATTTTCGTATTGAAAGCCAATCCACCACAGTGGGCAACGCCACCGCCACAATACAACAAGGGGTTTTTCAGCGCGGCCCCGCCTCGCCTTCCATTGTGGAGGAGTAAACCGCTCACGCGCTGAAACAGGATTCAAGATTATGGCCAAACAACGCAAGCAACACATCGCGAGGAGCCTTCGAATTACCGCGATTGCCGCGCTCTATGCCGGAACTTCCATATGGTCCGGCCTCAACGCCGACGATACGCAGATCTATATCAACGAATTACCTTCCGCGCAGACACCCAATGTGCTGTTTACGATCGACACGAGCGGCAGCATGAACAACGACGTGCCGGACGGCAGCCAGACCCGCATGGAGGCCGTCCAGGGCGCGCTGACGGGGTTGATCAACGATACCAGCAACCTGAAGGCCGGGTTGGGCAGTTTCCACGACGAACTGGGCGGACCGATCAATTTCCCCGTCGTGGATCTGGACGATACACCGGATTTCTTGGAGGGCTCGACCGGGCGGGAAGCCCTGTTGAGCATTATTGACGACCTGGTGGCGACCGGGTTTACCCCCACCGTCGACGCCTTGTTCGAGGGAGGTGCGTACTTCGAGGGCGCGGGCGTGCACTTCGGCCGCACCCGCGGCGCTGGTCAGAGCTACGAGTCCTCCGGCGTCACCAGCGACAGCGACCTCGATTCGGATATCCAAGACCATACGGACGCTCAACTTCTGGACAACGCCGAGGTCAGTCGGCTGAGCCATTTCGCGACCTACGATCCACAAAACGCGTCCATCGTACGGGAGGGATCCTGCACCGCGAACGACCCAAATAACACGGACTGCCGAACCGAGCACATCGACAACGCGGCGACTCCCACGTATGTTTCGCCGTTTGACAGCGCCGAGTCGTGCGAGAAGGGATTCATGGTGCTGCTCAGCGACGGCCGCGCCAACCGCAACAGCTCGCGCGATCTCATCAAGAACTTGACGGGGCTCGGGTCGTGTCCGCTGGACATCCCACAGATCAATTCTTCGGGAGAGGCGATCATTACAGGCGGTAATTTCGATACCCGTGACCCCGATCCGGACGACGAGTTATGCGCCCTGGAACTGTCGGATTATCTGCACGATAAGGATTTCATCGACGAGGCGGACGACGAGACGGATATATCGAACAACGTGCGCACCTTTACCGTCGGTTTTGACCTGGATATCGAGGACAACGATTCCAACCGAAAGGCCGTCGAATTCCTGAAAGCCCTGGCCTTCGTCGGCAGCGGCGGCGACATCGATGACCCGGATGGGGTCGACGGCGTCGAGTACGGCGACGGGTTTTACACCGCCGACTCCGCCAGCGAACTGCAATCCGTGTTCGAAACCATCTTCGACGAAATCATCGACGAGGCCACTTCATTCGTGGCGCCGGGCAGCTCGGTCAATGCCTTCAATAGAATGTTCAACCTGGACGATATTTATTTCAACCTGTTCCAGCCGAATGCGAGCGTGGACTGGTCCGGTAATTTAAAGAAATTCAAACTGTGTACGGATCAGCCCGGATGCGAATTCGGCGAGACCATCGACAAGAACGGGGATCCGGCGGTCCACGATGACATCACCGATCTGGATACCTTCGGCACATTGAAAACGGATGCCGAGGGATTCTGGAGCGCGTCGAGCGACAGCGCGCCCGAAATCAACGAGGGCGGCGCCGGCGAATTGATCCCGACATTCGAGGATAGAACGGTGTACGTCAATACCGACAGCGGCGACGTCCCGTCGCCGGATTTCAACAACGATCCGGTTAAGTCCCAGGGCACGGCCCCGCACGAAATCGATCTCGATGACGACGTCGGCTCGGCACCCGATAGCGGCGACCCGGACGACTTCAATGATCTGAAAACGGCACTGCGCGATCAGGGCAACTGCGATTCAGGCAGCCTGACGAATCAGAACGACTGTCTGAACGATCTGATCGAGTGGATCACCGGCAAGAAATTCTCCGACGACGAACCGCGGGACGGCACCGAGGAAGACGAGGACCGCTGGGCGTTCGGCGATCCCATGCACAGCGGGCCCCTGATCCTCACCTACGGCAATGACACCCGGGACGCGGGCGATCCTGACGACGACGTGCCCTTGTCGAAGATATTCGTCGGCACCAACGACGGCGGGATACGCATGATCAATGAAGGCGACGGCGTCGAGGAGTGGATCTTCTTCCCGAACTCCATGCTGGCCATGCAGTCCGACCTCAAGGACGGCCAAGACGGCACCCATCCATACGGCATTGACGGCACGCCGAGCGCCCGCATCAAGGATGCCGATGGCGACGGCATTATCGAGCCGGAGTCGGGCGAAGAGGACTTTGTTCATCTTTATTTCGGTCTGAGGCGCGGCGGCCGGTCGGTATTCGCGCTCAACGCGACGCCGGACTCGACCGTGGACATCGCGAGCCAGCAGACCCTGAACGAGGGCACCGACAACGAGTTCAAGATCTCCATCGGCGAGAAGGGCAAAGTCGCACCGGAAATCCTTTGGCGCATCGACGGCAGCGATGACGATGATTTTCAACGGCTGGGTCAGACCTGGAGCACGCCCCGCCCGGCGCGTGTTCAGGGCAGCGACGGACCGAGGACCGTGCTGATATTCGGCGGCGGTTACGACACTCAGCAGGACGGGACGGATAACGACGGCACGGCGCCGGACGGCGGGGACATGTACAATACTTCAAGCGACGGTGATTCCATGGGCAACGCCATTTTTATCGTGGATGCCGATACTGGTGAACGCTTGTGGTGGGCCAGTAGCAGTGCCGACGGCAACGGCGACGCCGCCGACGCGGTCGTGTCCGACATGAATACATCGATCCCGGCACCGGTGACCCTGCTCGACATAAACGGCGACAACCTGACCGACCGGCTGTACGCCGTGGATCTGCGCGGCCAGGTATTCCGCGTGGATCTTGCAAGTGAATTGGGAAACAGCAGCGTGGGCGTGCTGGCGCGACTGGGCAGCGCCGCCGCGAACGCGGACCGCCGGAAGTTTTTCTACGCGCCGGAAGTCGCCCGGGTCAACGACCAGGCCGTCGTAGAAGAGCCGTACGAGTTGATCGGCATTGTCAGCGGCAACCGCTCCGAACCCCAGGGTAAAACCGTTCAGGACCGGGCGTACGCCATCCGCGACTTCCTGACCAATAGTCCCTCCGGCGGACTGAGCAGCTCGAACTTTCCAAAGTGCAATCCGCAGGCAGGGTCCTGTCCTACGCCCGGCGAACCGCTGTCCGACGACGATCTGATGGACGTCACCGATAAAAACGACTTCGTGATCCGTCAGAAAAACGATAGCGGAGCCATCTCGCTGGTCGATTCCGAGGGCGACACCGTATCCAGTGCCGTACTGGACGATCTCAAGCAGAGTCACGGCTGGTACTTCGACCTGGAAGGCGACAACTTCGACGACCCGACCGCCACGGATCTCACCGGCGAGAAAGGTTTTTCCACGGTCACGGTGCTCGACGGCAAGATGTTCTTCACGACGTACCTGCCGCCGGATACCACCACCGACAATGACGATGTATGCTCCGCGTCCGGAACCCTCGGGACATCCCGCTTTTATGCCATCGACTTCTTTACCGGGGCACCCGCCTTCGACCGGAACGGCGGCGGTACGTTCAGCAAGGCCGAACGCTTCACCAGCCTGGGCGCGGGCCCCTCGGCGGACGTCGTGCCGGCCTACCTGCCGGGCGGCGTGACACTTCCCGTACCAACCGGTGCCGGCGCGCTCCCCCAGGATCCACAGGTATCCAATCTGGTCAACAAGACTTTCTGGCTGGAGGAGAGATAAGTGGCCAACGCATCGCAACACAGGCATCGTGGTTTCACGCTCATCGAGTTGCTGATCGTTGTCACGGTCATCGCGATCCTGACCGCGATCGCGGTACCGATGTACCGGGATTTCGTGGTGCGGTCGAACCGTTCGGATGCCATTATTGCGCTGACGGAGCTGGCCAACCTGGAGGAGAAGTACTATTCCAATGAGTTGGCTTACACCACGACCATCGCGGATCTGAGCTACCCCGCAACCTCGGCGAATGACTATTACGAATTAAACATTACGAGTAGTGCAAGCGTGGATTATATCTTGACCGCCACGCCTTTGGGACAGCAGCTAGCCGAGGACAACGCCTGCCAACAATTCAGCTTAAACAGCTTTGGACAGCGAGGCGCCGTCGACGGCGGCGCTAATGACACCACCCAGGAATGCTGGAGGCGCTAGACGGGGTACACTAGTCGTTCGTGTGGCGGCCGATTATCCGTACCCCGAACACATCCATGACCAACAACGCCGCGCCGATGGATATCGCCGCGTCGGCGAGGTTGAAATTGGGCCAGTGAAAATCTTTGTAAAACCAGTGAATAAAATCCACCACGTAACCATAGCGGACCCGGTCCACGACATTGGCCAATGCGCCCCCCAGAATCAGGGCGTAGGACACCGCAATCTGCAGTTCCGAGCGGGACAGCCTTCGCAGCGAGTAAACGATAAACAGTGACACGCCCGCCGCGATGGCAATAAACAACGCGTTCTGCCACCCCCCCGCGTCATCCAGCATTCCAAACGCCGCACCGGTGTTGTAGACCAGTTGCAGGTCGAAACCGGGCAGAATCTCCACCGGCGGCCGGCCCAGCAGATATTCGACCGCCAACAGCTTCGCGAGTTGATCCATTAAGAACACGCCGACGGAAATCCAGAGGGTTTTGAGCATCAGGCGTACAATCTGGCTTCCCCATTGCCGATTATGTTTTCAACGCAGCGGCTGCAGATCTCCGGGTGATCCGGATCGGATCCGACATCCGTTCGTCGATGCCAACAGCGAACGCATTTAGCGCTTTCCGATTTCCTCACCGCGATAAACACATTCTCGAGGTCGGAATCCTCCAGCGCGGCCGGACGTTCATTCAAGGGCCGCACTTCGGCGCCGGACGTGATAAACAAAAACCGCAATTCATCCCCCAACCTTTGCAGATCCGTCAGATACGGATCTTCGCAATAGACTCCGATATTAGCTTCCAGACCCGCGCGGATTAGACCCGCGTTTCGAGCGGCTTCGAGGGTTCGCATGACCGCGTAACGAACCTCGATAATCCGCTGCCAACAGGCATTGTCCTTGTCGGTCTCGTGGAGCCGGGCCGGCGCCCAGTCGGCGTACCAAGTGTTAAGCAGTACGGACTCATTCCGCTCACCCGGCATGCAACGCCAGATCTCCTCGGCCGTGAACGCCAGAACGGGTGCCAGCCATCGTACGAGTGCCTCGAGAATATGATACATCGCCGTTTGCGCCGACCGGCGGGAAACGCTGTCCTGCCGGGTCGTATACAAACGGTCCTTCAGAACATCGAGATAGAACCCGCCCATCTCCACGACACAAAAATGGTGAAGTTTCTGGTACATGAGATGAAAGTGATACTTGTCGTAGGCCTCGAGAATCTCCTGCTGCAGAGTCTGACCCGCTGCCAGCGCCCATCGGTCAAGATCCAGCATACGGTCAACCTCCACGGCATCCCTGCAAGGATCGAAGTCCGCGAGGTTACCCAGCAGGTAGCGTGCCGTGTTGCGGATACGGCGATAGGAATCCGCGACGCGTTTTAGTATTTCCTCGGAGATGTTCATCTCTGCGCGGTAGTCCGTAGCCGCCACCCACAACCTCAGGATGTCCGCGCCCAGCGTATTGATGACCTGCTGGGGGGCGATGACATTGCCGCGTGACTTGGACATTTTGTGCCCCCGCGCATCCACCGTGAAACCGTGGGTCAGCACGCCCCGGTACGGTGCCCGGCCCGTGATCGCCACGCCGGTCATAATACTCGATTGAAACCACCCGCGGTGCTGATCGGAACCTTCCAGATAAAGATCGGCGGGACGCGTCAGTTCATCGCGGGTCATCAATACGGTGTCGTGGGTCACGCCCGAGTCGAACCACACGTCCACGATATCGGTGACTTTCTCGTAATCGGCGGTGTCGGCGCCCAAGAGCTCGGCATCATCGAGGTCAAACCAGGCATCGATGCCGCCCCGCGACTCCATGGCCCGGGCGATCCGTTCCACGAACGCGGACATCCGCGGATGCGGTTCGCCGGTTTCCCGGTGAACGTACAAGGGAATCGGAGAACCCCAGTAACGCTGCCGGGAAATACACCAGTCGGGGCGATTTTCCACCATGCCGCGGATTCGCGCCTGTCCCCAATCCGGATGAAAACTGACGTCGTCGATCTGATCGAGCACCGCATTGCGCAGGCCGTGGTTGTCCATACTGATAAACCACTGCTGCGTAGCCCGGAAAATGATCGGCGTCTTGTGGCGCCAACAATACGGGTAACTATGACTATATTTCTCCGAGTGCACCAACGTTCCTTTCTCCCGAAGCACTTCGATCACGTGCTCGTTGGCCCTGAATACGAACTCACCGGCGAAGTACTCGGTACCGGGCACAAAACAGCCGTCGGGGCCGACCGGATTGTCCACGGCGAGTCCATACCGTTTACCAATATCAAAGTCTTCCTGACCGTGTCCCGGCGCCGTATGGACGACGCCGGTCCCCGCCTCGGTGGTGACATGGCCGGCGAGTATGCCCGGCACCTGCCGCTCGTAAAACGGGTGCTGGAATTCAACGCCTTCCAGTGCATCGCCCCGGCACCGCCCCACCACTTCATACTTCTCGTCGCCATAGCGGGTCATGGCTGACTCCAACAGCTCCGACGCAAGTACGAATCTTTCGGGACCATGTTCGGTTTCCCGCTTCACCATTACGTATTCCAGGTCCGGGTGGACCGCCAGCGCCTGGTTGGCCGGCAGCGTCCAGGGCGTGGTGGTCCAGCTGACCGCGTACACGCCACCATCGCCGCTCGAGGCCTCCGAAGCTCCCATGCGCCGGGCAATTTCCGCCCCGTCGACGACCTTGAAGCGCACGTCGATCGCCGGGGAGATTTTCTCGTGGTATTCAATTTCAGCTTCCGCCAACGCCGAACCGCAGTCCGAACACCAGTAGACCGGCATCAAACCGTAGTAAAGATGACCCTTGTCCAGAATCTTGCCGAGCGCCCGCACGATATTCGCCTCGGTTTTCGGGGCCATGGTGAGATAAGGGTTATCCCAATCGCCCACCACGCCGAGGCGTATGAAGTCGCGCTTCTGGGATTCGATCTGCTCGCTCGCATAGTCGCGGCAGAGCTTGCGAAACGCTTGGGGGTCGCGCCGTGTTTCTTCCCGGCCGTGAACTTTTTCGACCTCGTGCTCGATGGGCAGTCCGTGACAATCCCAGCCGGGAACATACGGCGCATCGAAGCCGCTCAGGGTCCGCGATTTGACGATTATGTCCTTGAGGACTTTATTGACCGCGTGGCCGATGTGGATAACGCCGTTGGCATAAGGCGGGCCATCGTGAAGGATGAACTTCACCCGCCCGGCACCGTGCTCGCGCAGCTTTTTGTAAATGCCGATTTCGTCCCAATAGGCCAGAATATCGGGTTCGCGTCCGACGAGATTCCCCCGCATGGGAAACTCGGTCGACGGCAGATTGATCGTGTCTTTATAGTTGCTCATAACCGGTCACGCCGTACTGGCTCTTTTATTACGGCTGTCGAAAAACCGCTCGGCTTGCTTGATATCCGAAGCGATCCGCGCCTTCAAGGCATCGAAACTTTCAAACCTTTCTTCATCCCGGATTCGTTCCAGAAACCCGACCTCGATTCGCTTTCCGTAAATATCGGCATTGAATCCGAATAAATTCACCTCCAACAGCGTCCTGGCAGGTCCCGGGACTGTAGGCCTCACACCGATGCTTGCCACACCGTTCACCGACGTCTCGCCGATTCCAAACGCCTCGACCGCGTAAATGCCGGTGAACGGCGGGCGCCGCCGCTCCATTGCGATATTGGCGGTAGGAAATCCCCACTCGCGACCGCGCTTGTCTCCGTGGATCACCCGTCCCGCGATCCGAAACGGTCTGTCAAGAAGCCTTTCGGCCTCGGTGAAACGCCCTGACCGGAGGGCTTCACGAATACGCGTACTGCTCACCCGAACGCCGTCCACGTGGTAGGTATCCGCCTCTTCGACGCTGAAACCCCATCGCTTTCCGGCTTCAACGAGCGTCATGAAATCTCCCTTTCGTTCGTGTCCGAATCGGAAATCGTCGCCGACTACCGCGTGGCATACAAGCAGATCGTTCACAAGCAGATGCCGAATGAAATCCCCGGCACTGGTTTGTGCCAACGTGTGATCGAATCGCAGGCACAGCAGGTAATCGACGCCAAACTCCGACAACAAGGCCAGCTTGTCTCGAAGCGGACTCAATCGCGCCGGCGCGCCGGCTCCCATGAAATACTCCCGCGGTTGAGGTTCGAATACCACGACCATGGACGGCCGGGCGAGCTCTTCGCTGCGGCACTTGAGTTGTGCAACCACCGCGCGGTGCCCCAGATGAACACCGTCGAAATTGCCGATCGTCGCCACGCAGCCTCGATGCCGTGGTCTGACGTTCAACCTTCCCCGAATAAATTCCACAATACCTTCCGCACGCTGAGTAGTTTTATGCAAGCGGGTCACCGCAAACAAAGCCGATTATTCTATACAAGTGTGTTGCGCGACTCCAAGACGCGTACGCCGGGGCGCAGGGCCGGCCGGGGCGAATTCAGGCCCAGTCGGGGTCGAGTTCTTCGATGGCTTCCGCGAGGGGGCTCCGGCCTGCGTAACCTTCGTCGTAGCCGTGGTAGTGGGCGATACGGAGCTCCGGATATTTCCAGCACAGGTAACCGTCGCCGGTATCGAAATCCACCAACCATAATCCCGTGACCACAACGCCGAGCCTTTCCAATTTGCTGACCCAGAGCTTAATGACATCCTCATACTCGCTCTGGACCCCGGGTGTACGGGGATCCGTCGCCAGCATATTGTCGAGGCGCTTTTTTACCGGCGCCAGTTCCTCGGCCGCCTGTTCGGTGATATTTTGGATCAACGGCAGCAATGCTTGCGCTTCGGCGAGCGTGAACATACGCGGCTCGCCAATCGAGCCGATTTGATGGATTTGAACCGCGTTGGCACTGCTCATTGATCGAAGTTCGCTCGCTTGAGTATTAATTGTCCGGGCCGTACGCCACAAGCGAGTATAACTAAAAAGTAAACCGCCGCGCCGACGCCGATCCAGGCTGCGAGCGATGAGGCGCGATTGACAATTTCCCGGCCCATCCACTCGTCCGTGCTGCCAACGCCCCAGATCAACACGGCCGCCATCGCGGCGGCGGCCGCTCCAACCTTTGATAAAAACTTCGGCCAGCCCGGCCGCGGTTTGAATATCCCTTCGTGCATCAGTAGATGAAGCAACAACAATGCATTCACCCAGGCTGCCAGCGAGGTCGCCAACGCCAGACCGGTGTGTTTCATCGGCGACACGAGAATCAGGCTGAGTACGATATTGATCGCCATGGCGAACGCCGCGACTTTTACGGGCGTCTTCATATCCTGACGGGCGAAAAATCCGGGTGCCAGCACTTTTACCAACACGAAACCCGCCAGCCCTGCCGCGTAGGCCGCGAGGCTGAGAGACATCATTCGTATATCGTCCGGGGTAGTACTTCCATGCAGGAACAAAGTGCTCAAAATCGGGCCGGCCAGAAGGATCAACCCGACCATCGCCGGAACCGAAATCAAAAACACCCAGCGCAGGGACCAATCGAGTAACTCGGAAAATGCTTCGGTTCGCTCCTTGGCATGCAGTTTAGACAAGCTGGGCAGCATCACCGTCGCCAGGGCGATCCCGAATACGCCGAGCGGGAATTCCATGACCCGATCAGAATAGTACAGCCAAGACACGCTGCCTGTAACGAGAAAGGACGCCAACAGCGTTCCGATCAAAATATTGATCTGCGCCACCGATACCCCGAATATGGCGGGCAGCATCAGCTTGAAAACACGCCGTACCCCTTCGTCTTTCAGCTTCGGCCGCGGGAAAGGGAGTACGCCTTCGCTGCGAAGAAAAGGGATCTGGAATACCAGTTGCAACACCCCGGCAACGAGCACACCCAGGGAAACCGCCACGGCTTCGTTGGGTGTGAAGGGCGCCAACCACAGCGCCGCCGCAATCATACACAGGTTGAGCAGCACCGGTGTAACGGCCGGGGGTCCGAAGCGCCCACAGGTGTTCAGAAGGCCCTGGGACATGGCTACGAGGGAGATAAAAAGAAGATACGGAAAAGTCAGGCGTAAGGCGTCGACGGTGATTGAAAATTTGTCCGGGTCATCGATATAGCCCGGCGCAATCACCATCACAAAACCCGGTGCGGCCCAGATCCCCAACAGGGTCAAAACCGCCAGAATGGCTCCGAGCATACCGGCCATATGGTCGATAAACGCTTTCGTTTCTTCGCTATCGCGCTTTTCCCGGTATTCCGAAAACACAGGAATAAACGATTGCGAAAACGCCCCTTCTCCGAATATCCGGCGGAAAAAATTCGGAATGCGGAACGCCACAAAAAACGCATCGGCAATCGGTCCGCTGCCCATTATGTTTGCGAACACGATATCGCGCACCAACCCGCTGATCCGGGAGACCAGCGTCATGATCCCGACAACCACCGTGGACTTTAATAGCTTGCGCGACATGATTTTTCAATACCGTTACGGGCGAGTCCCCGCTACGACGGTTCTCGACTATAAAGAAACGAAAGTGTGCGAACCAGCCGGCCGGTGGAAGTAAAACGCCCGGCGTAAAGCCGGGCGTGTGACAAAATCAGATTGAAACCCGCGGCATCAACTCGCGCCGATGTTACGCACTCTTTCGTTCAACCGGGATTTCAAGCGCGCCGCCCGGTTTTTGTGGTGGTGACCGTGGTTGACCGCCTTATCGATCAAAGATGTGGCACGCCGATAAGCCTGGCGTGCATCCTCTGCATTGTTTTGCTGAACTTCCTTCAATACGTCTTTGATGGACTTGCGAACAGCCGATCGCTGGGGGGCGTTGTGAAGACGCCGTGCTTCGTTCTGTCCGGCTCGTTTGCGTGCTTGCGGTGAGTTAGCCAATGCCTTGCGTCGGTTTGTGCAAAAAAGGGGCGCAAATATCCATTTTTTACCAGGGCTTGTCAAGGGCAATAACAGCGAGCCCTAGAGTACCACCATATTGTCACGGTGTATGAGTTCCGGCTCGCCGATGTACCCGAGCAAGGCCTCTATGCGGCTGCTGGGTGCGCCGATAATTTTCCGCGATTCCTCTGCGGAGTAATTCACCAGGCCTCGGGCTATTTCCACGTCGGATGGGTCCCGGCACACCACCAGATCGCCCCGCTCGAACCGCCCCTGCACCTCGGTCACCCCGACCGGCAGCAGGCTTCGGCCCGCCTCGCGCAGCACCTCGACAGCCCCGGCGTCCAATCGCAGCGTTCCCTGGGCGGTCAGGCGAGCGGCAAGCCATTGTTTACGGGCCGCCAGCCTACCCTTGCTGGGTATCAGCAGGGTTCCCAACTCTTCCCCTTTGCGAACCCGTATGAGCACGTCGTCCGTATTGCCCGAACAAATTACCGTCGCCCCGCCGGATCGGGCGGCTTTTTCCGCCGCCCCGAGTTTGGTTACCATGCCCCCGCGGCCCAGCGCACTGCCGGGGCCGGCCATGGCTTTTAGCCGTGGGTCGCCCGCCGTGCCGCTCGCCACCAGGTGCGCCTCCGGGTTGGTTTTGGGATCGGAATCGTACAATCCTGCCTGGTCGGTGAGTATTACCAGCAATTCCGCCTCGCTCAGGTTCGTCACCAGGGCGGCGAGCGTGTCGTTATCCCCAAACTGAATCTCGTCGGTCACCACCGTATCGTTTTCGTTAACGATCGGCACGACTTTCAAATCCAGCAAGGCACGTAATGCACTTCTCGCATTGAGGTAACGGTGCCGATCGGATAGATCGCCACCCGTCAGAAGAATCTGGGCAGTCCGGATGCCGAAGCGCTGAAATGCCGATTCGTACATTTGCACCAGTCCCATCTGGCCCACGGCGGCGGCGGCCTGCAAGCGGAAAACTTCGTGGGGCCTGACGTGCCAACCCAGGCGATGCATCCCCTCGACGATGGATCCCGATGACACCAGTACGACCTCCACACCCTGATTCCGCAGAACCGAGATTTGCCGAATCCATTGTTCGACCAACGCCGCGTTTAAGCCGCTGTGTCGATCGGTGAGCAGCGCGCTACCGATTTTCACGACCCAGCGCCGCGAGGCTGTCACCCGGGATCGAACATTCATGGCGCCTGTTCCTCCTCCCCCTGTTGGTCCAGGAAACTCATGGCTCGTCGGCACAAAAATTCGCAACCTTCTCCGGAAACAGCGCTGACTTCAAAAACCAAACCCTTCCATGCCAGCCCCTCCAAGACACGTTGGCGTCTTACGCACCGTTCCTGTTCGTCCAGCACGTCGATCTTGTTGAAGATCAGCCACCGGGGCCACGCCGCGAGATCCCCGCTGAATTCCCTCAGTTCAGCTTCCACCGCGTGGATATCCGCCACGACGTTGTGGTCATCCAGGGGTGCCAGGTCCACGAAGTGCAGCAGCAAACGGGTCCGGGCGAAGTGACGCAGGAAGCGGATGCCGAGGCCGGTACCCTTTGAAGCACCTTCAATCAGGCCGGGAATATCCGCCAACACAAAGCCGCGCCCCGATTCGATCCGTACCACCCCGAGATGAGGATACAACGTCGTAAATGGATAATCCGCCACCTTGGGTCGGGCCTGGCTCACGGCGCGCAGGAATGTCGATTTGCCCGCGTTGGGCAAGCCCAATAAGCCGACGTCGGCAAGCAGCTTCAGCTCCACGCGCAGAACCCGATGCTCGCCCGGTTTACCGGGTATCGTTTTCCGGGGGGTGCGATTGGTGCTCGACTTGAAGTGTGTGTTACCAAGCCCGCCTTGGCCACCTACCGCAACGATGGCGGGTTCGTCCACGTTCACCATGTCCACGATGAGTTCGCCGGTTTGCGCGTCGTGGACAAGCGTTCCAGGCGGGACGCCGATATACAGGTCGTCACCGCTCCGTCCGGTTTTGTCCCGGCCCATCCCCGGGCGGCCGTTTTCGGCGCGAAAGCTCCGCGTGTAGCGAAAATCCGCCAGCGTATCGAGCCCCTCCGTGGCACTCAAATAGACACTGCCACCCCGGCCCCCATCGCCGCCGTCCGGACCGCCCTTGGGAATATATTTTTCACGGCGGAAACTCAGACAGCCATCCCCGCCGTTCCCGGCTTGAACCGTAACCTCGGCTTCGTCAACGAATTTCATGTCTCGTCGTTCGTTGGATACCGATGTAAGTTCCCCCAACTAAGTACCCTTGGGCATAAATACACACACGTTCAGCGGGATCGGAAAAGCCGATCGCCAAGGCACGCGAGCGCAGGACTGGCCCGGTCAATTCAAGCGAGCGTAAC
>JAANXG010000019.1 GCA_018263405.1 Gammaproteobacteria bacterium | reverse complement strand
TACAGGGAGGTATTGCATCCTTAGCTCCGTAAACGGCACTTCCCTATGCCACTTCTTACAGCGTCCCTGAAAGACAACCCTACCCCCACATGATCGCCGACATTGCACGGACTTTTTGAGAAATTACATCTGTTGGGTATTACCATACCCGGCCGCTATTGGCTCGACGCCTTGGGTAATCTTGGCATCGAAGGCGGAGGTCTCGTCGCCAACCTGCGGATTGCCGCGGCGCGCCAATACGGCAGTATCACCGGCGCCGGCGGCACGGTCGGCATCGATGAACAAGGTGGCGCGATGTTCCATGCACCGCGTTCGGGTGGGAAAACAGTTTTTTGTACAGCGGTATGTAGTGGGAGACCGAACTTACACCGGTTGCGACTCCGACGGCGAAATAGGCGGTGCAGAGGAGATAAATGGACTTCCGTTTGTGCAGTTGGAACACGTCGTAAGTGAAGGGTGTAATAGTTGTAGATCCGCGCAATGTCGTCCCCATCCATGGACTCTGCCGTACGGGTCACTCGGTGGGGCTGTCTTGTGGAGCGTTCAACCATCGTCGATCAGCCAGCACAACGGAGGTCTCGATCTGCCTCGCGGGAATCGACCAGTACTTCGTAAGGAGGGATTCATGTTGATGGAGAGGAACGAGCGCGAAGCCGTTGCGGCGGTAGAAGTCAATGGCCCAGGTGGCATCCGCCCACGTGCCCACCAGCAGGGGCTTGCTCGTCAGCGCTGTTACGTGCCGCAGCAGGTTTGTCCCCACGCCCTGCCTCTGCACGTCCGGGGCGATGTAGGCGTGGCGTATCAAGGCGACGGTTTCCTTGTCCTGAATGCCCATCACACCGACCACGCGTCCAGCCTCCTCCGCCACCCAGAACACAACGCCGTCTGCGATTTCCGCTTCCAATTCTTCGGCCGACATGTAGGGCTCCCGCCAACGGTCGTCCGGAATCACTCCCCGATACGCCTGCGCAGCGTCGTTCACGATAGCCAGTATCGCGCTCGAGTCCGAATGGAGAGACTTTCTTATCAACGCCACCTGCCTCTTCAGCCCATCTAGTATACCCCGTCACTGATATTGCAACATTCAGAGCGTGCCTGAGCCGCCGGTGGAAGGCGCGCTCCGCAGTGAATGGCCCGGTCCTTTACCAGGAGCGCAACGCCCCAATGGTGGCTCAGGCTCGCTCCCTTCGGGCGGCCCGGAAAGCGGTCCTCCGCGGCGTTATGTCTGTTGAGAAGGGCACGCCATTCCCGGCGAGACAGGCCTTGCGGCTCACCGCTTTCCGGGCCGCTGAACGTTACAATATCAGTGACGGAGTACACTAGCACCAGCGGAGTCGGCGCAGTTTGCGGACGTCGGATGGAGCCTGAATTGACTCCGTGTCGACGAACTGCCAAGGTGGCTTTCAACTACCACCGACGAGGTATCCCGTGTCCGAAGTCGAGAACCTTGAGTTGACAGGGGGCTGTGCATGCGGCGCGGTGCGTTTCGAAGCCAGCGGGCTCATGCGGCCGGTCATCGCTTGCCACTGCGAGACCTGCCGGAGGACATCCGGTCACTACTGGGCGGCAACCCAGGCGTACGAGGACGACTTCAGGCTGATCAAGGATCGCGGACTCAAGTGGTTCGAATCCTCCGACTTCGCGCGCCGCGGGTTCTGCGCGGAATGCGGCAGCAGCCTGTTCTTCCAACGCCACGATTCGAACCGCATCTCCATAGCGGGAGGATCACTCGACTCGCCAACGGGCCTTCGGGAAGTGGAGCACATCTGCACCTCCGAGGCCGGCGACTACTACAGGATCGACACCACCTTGTCATGCCGCGACGGCAATGGAGTCAGCGAGGCGTTTCAGCTCCCGCCCAGGGACTGACCGTCAAGCCGGCATCTATCGCCGGCGGCGAGCTGCTGCGATGTGCTCAGCGTCTGTTGATGCTGATTCGTCCCGGTCCCAGCAAAATTAAGGCGATGGCGGTCTCTGAACTAAGAGGCCGGACTGTCATATGACATTGCACAACAACCTGTTTCAGGCACTTGATTTGCGCCATCGACACTCGAATTGTATTCGCTGCACATACCGCCAACATGGCGGATCCGGATCTGCCGAGCGGGCGTCATCGTGCCTGAATCGTTCCGATTTTCGCTCGACAGTTCGACGATCCGACGACTAGTATCAAAGCCCGCACGATAGCCGCGAACTCGGCCTATCCCCATTAAGGAGCACATCAAATGAGCAAACTAAGTGGTATCAACCTGGCGATGCAAACCCCGATGCACGCCGATGGTAGTATCGACTATTCCCGCTGGGAAGAATTAATCGACGCCTATATCGATGCCGGGGTTCACGGGCTAGTACTCGGAGCGGGAACCGGGCAACACCCTTACCTGACCCGACAAGAATGCAACCAGCTCTACGAGATTGGGGCAAAACGAATCAATGGCCGCTGCAAGCTGACCTGCCAGGCCTCGGCGCTAGTCGTCGATGAAATTATCGGGCGCTCCCGGCACGCCCAGGACCTTGGCGCCGATGCGCTGATGATTTTGCCGCCTTATCTCGAAGGTCCCGAAGATGACGACGGCTTGTTCGAATTTTATCAAACCATCGACGCCGCGGTTGATATCGATATTATCGGTTACAACATTCCGCAAACCACCGGCATCGATATTTCGGTCGAGCTGCTCAGGCGTTTGAATGGGCTCGAGCACTTCAACTATATCAAGGACAGCGCCGGCAACCTGACCACGCACCAGGAATACCTCGCGACCAATTGTAACGTCTTGAATGGTTGTGATACCACGACGGTATTCGCATTGCTCGCGGGTGCCCGGGGCTGCATCTGGGGCGGCGCCAATTACATGCCCCGTGAAAGCGTGCAGCTCTATGAAATGGTTGCAAGCGGTGATACTGCCGGTGCGATGGCGCTGTGGTCACGCATGATTCCGTCGTTACTTTATATCTGGCAACACAAGTATATCCCCAAGGTCAAAGCCGCCAGCAAATTACGTGGCTTCGACGGTGGCAGCCTGCGTGCGCCACTGCAGGGCCTTTCTGATGACGAAGAGCGCGAAATCGCGATTCGAATCGAACCTCTGAACTAGGCAGCTCACTCATGGCGACAAGAGGCAGAAGACAAGGGGGCAGCGCGACACGCCGCCAGGCTGTCGCCAACGCAACGATTACGCATCACCCGGAAATCAAACGCAAAATTCCAATCATGGAAGTCACCAACCAGGAGGGAGTGGAAATGATTCATGACTTCGCCATGCGGGTCGCCGAAGAGATCGGTTACGAATTCCAGGATGACGAGTCAATTGAATACTGGCGCCAAACGGGTGCTGAAATCGATGGCTAAAGCTGATGCAGTGCGGGCGCTTGGCGCCGACCAGGTGATCGACCGCAAGGCTGACCTGGTTGCAGAGCTGGGCGAAGGCGGTGTTGACTTGGTTGTCGATCTGGTGGCTGGCGATCAATGGCCCAGCTTGCTGGATGTACTCTGTCGTGGCGGACGACATGCCACCGCCGGCGCCATTGCCGGACCCATAGCCCGGATTGACGTTCGCACACTTTATCTAAAAGATCTCACGTTTTTTGGCTGTACTTTTCAGGAGGACGCAGTGTTTGAAAATCTCGTGTCCTATACAGAAGCGGGAGAGATCCGCCCTGTGGTTGCGAAAACCTATCCACTGAAGGATATCAAGCAAGCGCAAACGCCTGGGCGCATGGCGACGGCGGCTGGAGTCTTTAGCCCGTGAAGGCATCGATCGGATTTCTCGGCCTGGGGGCGATGGGTTTCGGGATGGCCAAACACCTGCGTCGCGCCGGTTATACGCTGCATGTATCGGCCCACCGCAACCGCGAACCGGTCGACCACCTGGTTTCGGGGGGCGCGGTCGAGTACCCGGATGCCGCTAGCCTGGCTGAAGTCTGCGACGTGATCGTTCTGTGCTTGCCGAACTCGGAGGTGGTCTGGTCGGTCCTGAACGAGATGGAAGACGGGATGCACGGCGGTCAGATATTGATCGATACCGGCACATCGTCGCTATCCGCCACCCGGAAAGTGCAGCGACGCCTCACCGCGCTCGGCATCGACTTTGCCGAAGCCCCGTTGGCCGGTGGCGCCGGGCAGGCCGAGGCCGGGAAACTGGGTGCACTGGTAGGCAGCGACCCCGATACCTTCAATGCCATCGAGCCGATACTCGAGACCTTCTGCGCCAGCATTCAGCATTTCGGCGGTGTGGGCGCCGGCGGCCGGGCGAAAATGGTGAACAACTATATGGTGTTCGGCATCGCGGCGCTGGTGCACGAGGCCTTTCACCTCGCCGACGAGGCCGGCGTGGACTGGGCGAAGCTGTATGACGCCGTCATCCGGGGCTCCGCCGATTCCGGCGTGTTTCGCCGCATCATTGGCAACGCGATCAAGAGTGATTACCGCGGGTACATATTCAACGTGGCCGGTGCGCACAAGGATATGCGCTACATCACCGAAATGATGGACGAGTTCGGACTGCGAACGCCGCTGAGCGAAGAGATCCTGAAAAAGTTCAGGGATGCCGAAGAACAGGGCTACGGCGATCTCTACATCAGCGAAATTCTCCGGCCCGATGTGCGCAAGGAGCGCGGCGGCGTATGAGGGTCGAAGGCCACCCGGATTCCTACTACGCCGCCAGCGCAAACGAATTCCCGGCTTATGACCCGCTGCAGGGTGATACCCGGGCCGATGTTTGCGTCGTCGGCGCGGGCTATACCGGATTGTCCTGCGGCCTGCACCTGGCGGAGCAGGGCCGCGATGTGGTGGTGCTGGAAGCCAACCGGGTGGGGTGGGGCGCCTCGGGCCGAAACGGCGGTCAATTGTGCAGTGGACAACGTCAGGACGTGTTCACGCTGGAAAAGATGTTCGGGAAAGAACACGCACGCCGACTTTGGCGAATCAGCGAGGACGCCAAGGGGCTGGTGCGGTCTTTGATCGACAGGCACGCTATACGTTGCGACCTGAAAAACGGAATCATTCACCCCCACCCACAAGAAGAAATACTCCCACGATTATCAAAACTACGCGGAGAGGCTGCGCGACGAGTACGGATACGAGCATATCCGGCCGGTTTCCGACGAGGAAATGCGGCAGCAGGTCGGTTCCGACGCCTACCATGGCGGCTACCTCGACACCGGCGCCGGGCATCTGCATCCGCTGAATTACGCCCTGGGCCTGGCGGAAAGCGCGCGGCAAGCCGGCGTCAGGATCTTCGAGGGCGCACGTGCCGTCGCTTATTCCGATGAAAATATCATCTCCGTCGAGACGCACCATGCCCGGATTCGATGCGGCCGGCTGGTGCTGGCCTGCAACGGCTATCTGGGCGATCTGGCGCCCAAGCTGGCGGGCAAGATCATGCCCGTCAATAACTTCATGCTGGCGACCGAGCCCCTCCGGGAGGAACGCGCACGCTCCATCATACGCGATGACGTCGCGGTGTCGGATTCGAAGTTCGTGATCAACTACTTCCGTCTGTCCGCGGACAAGCGATTGCTGTTCGGGGGCGGCGAAACTTACTCGAGGCGATTTCCCCGGGATATCGGGGGGTTCGTTCGCCTCTATATGCTGCGAATTTACCCCCAGCTCGCGGACGCCGCGATCGACTATGCCTGGGGCGGTACGCTCGCGATCACATTGAACCGGCTGCCGCACCTGGGCCGGTTGGGTAATTTCTCAAAAAGTCCGTGCAATGTCGGCGATCATGTGGGGGTAGGGTTGTCTTTCAGGGACGCTGTAAGAAGTGGCATAGGGAAGTGCCGTTTACGGAGCTAAGGATGCAATACCTCCCTGTA
>JAANXG010000018.1 GCA_018263405.1 Gammaproteobacteria bacterium | reverse complement strand
AAGTGCCGTTTACGGAGCTAAGGATGCAATACCTCCCTGTACGCTCTGGCGAAAGCCTCCGTGCTTTCGACAGCCCTGAAAGACAACCCTACCCCCACATTCTTGCACGGGGTTATTGAGAACTTACGCAAAACCGCAGTACTAGCAGGGCTACTATGAGGATTTTGCGATTGAGGATCGTTCAAAGGTGGCCCGAAGACGGGATGTGAAAATGGGAAGTTATTTTTGCGCGAGCCCTAAAGGCATTCGATCGGCCGCGCGCAAGAGTTTTTCGGATCACGCTCCGCTCACTATGGATGACGACACCGCTGTGACGGGGAGCGACTGAATGGATCGATCGAAAGGGCCGTGGCGCTGGCACGATTCGCTTGCCGCACTGATGCACCCGCGGGTAGTGACGATGCTTTTTCTGGGTTTTTCCGCCGGCCTGCCTTTGTTGATGATTTTTTCTTCGCTTTCCCTGTGGCTCCGCGAGGCCGGTGTGGAGCGCTCCGCCGTCACATATTTCAGTTGGGCCGCTCTGGGCTACTCGTTCAAATTCGTTTGGGCGCCGCTGGTGGACCGTCTTCCGGTGCCCTGGTTAACGCGGCGTATGGGTCGCCGCCGTTCCTGGCTGCTTACGGCGCAATGCGCGGTTATCGCGGCCATACTATGGATGGCCGGCACCGATCCCGCGGCGAGTGACAAAGCTTTGACCTTCATGGCCATGGCCGCCGTGGCACTCGGCTTCTCCGCGGCCACCCAGGACATTGTCATCGATGCGTACCGGATCGAATCGGCCCACCGGGATCTCCAGGCCCTCATGGCCTCGACGTATATTGCCGGTTACCGTATCGGTATGCTGGTATCCGGTGCGGGCGCTCTGTTTGCCGCCGAGGCACTGGGCTCGAGTAGCGAACATTATGTGTACTCGGCCTGGCATTGGACGTACGCCCTAATGGCCGCGACTATGCTTGTGGGGGTCGTGACCACGCTCGTAATACCCGAGCCCAAGCAATCCGATAAGTCGTATCAGATCCACCCGAGCAGGGAGTACGCACGGTTTTTGCTGTTATTCGTGCTGGCGGTGGCGGGGTTCGTTTGGACTTATGTTGCGAGCGACCCCGCCGCTACCGCACTCAAGGAGCAACTGCGGGATGCCAGCGGTAACGTCTGGCTGGCTTCTTTACTGGTGGAGACATCGAGGCTGATTGTCGGAGCCGTGGTCGCCGGCACGGTGGCGCTGTTGCTCGTAAACCTGCGGTTGGTCGATCGCGATATGGTCAAGGAAACCTATGCCGATCCCGTGCGGGATTTTTTTCGACGCTATGGGCTGGGGATTAGTTTTTTGCTTCTGGCCGTGATCGGTTTATACCGGATTTCCGACATCGTTCTGGGGGTCATCTCAAATGTTTTTTACCAAGACCTGGGATACAGCAAATCCGAAATCGCATCCGCGGTAAAGACTTTCGGTTTGTTCATGACCATCGGCGGCGGATTTCTCGGTGGCGTTTTATCGGTCCGTTTTGGTGTCTATCGCATTCTGCTGCTCGGCGCGGTCCTGGCGGCGCTGACCAACCTGCTGTTCATGGTGTTGGCGGAAGTCGGCTATCACCTGCCGATGTTGTACGTAGTTGTCGCAGCGGACAATCTGTGCGCCGGACTCGCCAGCGCCGCGTTCGTCGCGTTTTTATCAAGCCTTACGAACGTATCCTTCACGGCGATGCAATACGCCGTATTCAGTTCGCTGATGACACTGATCCCGAAGGTTCTTGGAGGCTATTCCGGCGGCATGGTGGACACGATCGGTTATCCGCAGTTCTTCCTGTTGACGGCGGTGATGGGGATTCCGGTGATTCTGCTTGTGTTGCTGGCCAACCGCCGTCTCGGGGTACACTAAATCAACGGATCAGGCCGACTCCGAAATCGAGAATCGGCTGCACGATCAGAATTAAAGTGAGGTATAAGAAAATGAACACGACGATCGGGGAGATATCCAGGGCGGCGATGGGCGGGATCAGGCGCCGCGCCGGCGCCATAATCGGTTCGGTGAGGTCATACAGCAATCGCAGGGTGGGGTTGTAGCCTTGGTGGGGCGCGATCCAGCTCAGTACAACGCGGATAAGAATGGTGAATATGAATACGTAAACGGTAAGCTGCAGCAGTTCACCGATGGAATACACCAACAGGCCCGGCAGGGGAATCGATTGTCCGATCATGGCAAACAGCAGCCAGGACTTGATCATGGACAAGCCCAGCAACAATACAACGGATGCCAGGTCGATACCCCATATTCCCGGTATGAATCGTCGCAGTGGGCGCAGTGGCGGGTTGGTAATGGTTACGATGAATCGCGACACCGGATTGTAAACGTCGGCGCGCAGCCATTGGAGCAAAAAGCGTATCAGTACGACGAGAATGTACAGACCGAACAGCGTGTCGACCAGAAACAGACCTGCATTGTTGACGTATCCGCCCATTGTTATTCCTCTGTTATTCCTCTGCGAGTGTGTTGGCCAGTTCTTCGGCGCGGTCCGCGGCGGCATACACGGCGTTACGGATGATTTCATCGGCCCCGTCCGCTTTCATGGTTTCGAGGGCTCGTTCCGTGGTTCCGCCCGGCGAAGTGACGTTGATTCTTAGTTGTGCGAGCGACTCCGGGCCGTGACCGGCAAGTTCCGCCGCGCCCCGGCAGGTTTGCACGACTAATTTGTGGGCGGTGTCCTTGTCCAGGCCGCGCGCCGCGGCGGCCTCCACCATCGCTTCCATGAACAGCATAAAGTAGGCGGGCCCGCTGCCGGCAATCCCGGTTACCGTATCCAATTGCTGCTCGTCGTCCACCCACGTTGCGATCCCGACGGATTGCATCAGAGTCTCCGCCAATTCGCGTTGATCCGCACTAACGAGATCGTTGGCATACAAGCCCGAGGCCCCCGCACCTACCAGGGAAGGTGTATTCGGCATGACGCGCGTCACGCCGAGACGTCGGTCCAGCCATTTCTCGATGGAGGCAATTCGAATGCCCGCCGCAACGGAAACGATCAGCGGCGGAGCCTCCGGCATGGCTGGTCGCAGCGGTAGGAGGACATCCCGCATAACTTGGGGTTTGACGGCAATAACCACCACGTCACTGCTCCGCAGTATCTGTGCATTGTCGCCGGCGATTTGGACGCAACATCGCTTCCGGAGCCTGTCCGTTTTGTCCGTGTCCGGATCGAACACCACGACTCGCTCGGGATCCCGCACCCGGTCGACCAGGCCTCCAATGAGGGCGGTCGCCATATTCCCCGCGCCGATAAATCCGATTGTTGGCTCTGCCTGCATAACTGCTCGAGTCTAACAAGTCTCGCGTGCCGCCAGGCGGTTGAATAACAGTTTGGTAGTCCGGGTCACGGTTGCCTCGGGCCAAATAATGCCGTTCCAATCCGCACGATGCTCGCTCCTTCCGCGATGGCGGCCTGCATGTCAGCGGTCATGCCCATCGACAGCGTATCCAATTGCAACCCGCGGTTACGCAAGCTATCGAACAATTCGCGTACGCTGCGGAACGCGGCGCGCTGCCGCTCTGGGTCGGTTTCCGGCTTCGGGATCGCCATCAGACCGCGTAATCGGATACCCGGTAGCTCCGCCATCGCCACCGCGGTATCGGCAGTGTCTTCCGGGCGCATACCGCCTTTGCTTGGTTCGTCGTCGATGTTAACCTGCAGGCAAACATTCAACCCACCGGGTCGGGTGCATTGATCGGACAGACGTTTCGCGATTTTCAGGCGGTCCACGCCGTGAGCCCAGTCGAAATGCTTGGCGATGTCGCGCGTTTTGTTGCTCTGGATACGTCCAATGAAATGCCAGGTCAACCTCAAATCTTCCAGTTCGGCCTGCTTGTCCAGCGCATCATGCACGTAATTTTCACCAAAATCTCGAAGGCCCAGTTCGGCCAGGCTTCGAATCGACGCCGCGGACTGCTGTTTGCCGACCCCCAATAATAGAATATCGTTTGGATTTCTCGATGATTTCCGGGCCGCCATCGCGATGTCGGCAACCACCTTCTTGTATCGTTGTTCAATGGTTAAAGTAGAATTATCCCCCATACTGCACCCGGGCGTCGCTATACTTTGCAACAGGACCATACCCCGGCACTCCGGCGAAAAACAGCCTGTTGGCTGTATGATGAGAATTATGATCGGTCACATTGCACGGGATTTTTCGAAAGTTACCATGATGGTACTACACGAACCGGCGCCCGGGATGGCATCGATTGATGAGAGGAGACCATAATGGATATCTCTGAACTGCTTGCTTTCGCTTACAAAAAGAACGCTTCGGATCTGCACTTGTCATCGGGCATGCCGCCGTTGATTCGCGTTGACGGCGAGATCAAGCGGATTAACGTTGATGCGATGGACGACCGCACTGTGCGCGACATGATCTACGACATCATGAATGACAAACAGCAAAAGGCGTTTGAAGAGTTTTTGGAGACCGACTTTTCGTTTGAGCTGCCGAAAATCGCACGGTTCAGGGTGAATGCTTTTAATCAGCAGCGTGGTCCCGCGGCGGTGTTCAGAACCATTCCCAGCATGGTATGGGACTTTGAACGCATCAACGCACCTCCGGTGTTTCGTGATCTGGCGATGAAACCACGCGGCCTGGTGTTGGTTACCGGTCCTACGGGCTCCGGTAAATCCACAACGTTGGCGGCGATGGTGAATCATGTCAATGAAAAACAGTTCAGCCATATTCTGACCATTGAGGACCCCATTGAATTCGTTCATGCCAGTAAGAACTGCTTGATCAACCAGCGGGAGCTCGGCCCACACACGCTGGGATTCTCGGAGGCTTTGCGCAGCGCACTGCGGGAAGACCCGGATGTCATTCTGGTGGGCGAGATGCGTGACCTGGAGACCATTCGCCTGGCTTTGACTGCGGCGGAAACCGGTCACTTGGTGTTAGCTACCCTGCATACGACCTCGGCCGCCAAGACCATCGACCGGATTATCGATGTTTTCCCCGCGGGGGAAAAGGATATGGTGCGCACAATGCTGTCCGAGTCGCTTGCCGGAGTTATCTCGCAGATCCTGCTCAAAAAAACCGGTGGTGGCCGCGTGCCGGCCTGGGAGATCATGGTAGCCAATGCGGCGATTCGTAATCTTATCCGTGAAGCGAAGGTCCCGCAGATGTACTCCGTCATACAGACTAATCAGGACGCGGGGATGCAGACTCTCGATCAGCACCTCGCGGAGCTCGTGCGCTCGCGGGCCGTTTCGGCGGAGCAAGCGCGCACGAACGCCGTCAACGCGGACAAATTCAAAATGGGCGATGCGACACGCACGGCGGGAGCCGAAAGATAACGCATGAATTTTACCGACTTTCTCAAGTTGATGGTTCAAAAGAAAGCTTCGGACCTGTTTGTCACCGCGGGCGTTCCCCCCCAGCCTCAAGGTCGACGCTGAAATCGCCCCGATCACGCACCAGGCGCTGACGCCGGATCAAGCGCGGGACTTGGCATACAGCGTAATGAATGAAGAGCAGATCCGGGAATTCGAAGCCAACAAGGAATGCAACTTTGCCCTGAATCCCGTGGAGATCGGCCGGTTCCGGGTCAACGTTTTCGTTCAGCAGAACCGAGTGGGTATGGTGTTGCGGAACATCGAGACGCATATTCCTGAGTTCGAGGATTTGCGTTTGCCCGGTGTGATGCGCGAGATTGCCATGGCCAAACGAGGCCTCGTGATTTTTGTCGGTGGCACGGGCACCGGCAAGAGCACGTCCATGGCGTCACTGGTTGGGTATCGGAACGAGCACAGCCACGGGCACATCATCACCATCGAGGATCCCATCGAGTACGTGCACGAGCATCGCAATTGCATCATTACCCAACGGGAGATCGGTATTGACACGGACTCCTGGGAAACGGCGCTTACCAATGCCATGCGCCAGGCGCCGGACGTGATACAAATCGGCGAGATCCGGCACCGGGAAACCATGGATCATGCCGTCGTGTTCGCCGAGACCGGCCATTTGTGCATTGCCACCTTGCACGCTAACAACACCTATCAGGCCCTGGATCGAATCATCAACTTTTTCCCGGCGGACCGGAGAGATCAGTTGTTGATGGATTTGTCATTGAATCTCAAAGCCCTCGTATCCCAGCGGCTGCTTCCCATCGAGAACGACGAAGGCCGGGTGCCGGCGGTGGAGGTCATGCTCAATACGCCGTTGATCGCCGATATGATCCTGAAAGGCAGGGTCGACGAAATACGCGATGTGATCGGCAATTCCCGGGAGCGCGGCATGCAGACCTTTGACCAATCGCTTTTCGACCTTTACGAGGCGGACTTGGTGAGTTACGACGATGCCGTTAGGAATGCCGACTCCGAAAACGATCTGCGTCTTCGCGTGAAACTCAAGGGTAAACATGCCAACTCCCGGGAGTTGGGCGACAGCATGAAAAACGTTACCTTTTGAGCAAGAATGTGGGGGTAGGATTGTCTTTCAGGGCTGTCGAAAGCAAGGAGGCTTTCGCCAGAGCGTACAGGGAGG
>JAANXG010000017.1 GCA_018263405.1 Gammaproteobacteria bacterium | reverse complement strand
GGAGGCGCTCCCTTCGGGCGGGTCGGAAAAGCCCCTCGCCGGCGTTACGCTCGCTTGAATTGACCGGGCCAGTCCTGCGCTCGCGTGCCTTGGCGATCGGCTTTTCCGATCCCGCTGAACGTGTGCGTAATTATGTCAAGGGGTACTAAGTCGCGATCATGACTCGAACAATCGGTTTTAAAGCCGCTCCTGCATCGAGCGTATTGAGAATCTCGATCATCGTTCCGGTCTATAACGAATTGGAGATCGTGCCGGAGTTGCTCAAACGTCTCACTGAACTGGGTGCCTGGGAAATCATTGTCGTCGACGGTGGCAGTATCGACGGTACGTGGAGGCTTTTAAACCAACTCAGAACGCCGCCGATTCAACTCCAACGAACGGCCACCGGGCGAGCCCGGCAAATGAACGACGCTGCGTTGCGTGCGACGGGGGAAGTATTGCTTTTCCTGCATGCCGATACGTTGCTACCCGTCAATGCGACGAAATTGATCATCGAGGGTTTGGACCGGAAACCCGGTTGTCGGTGGGGAAGGTTCGACGTTCGCTTCGACCGTGCCGGTCCGATACTCAAACTGGTAGCCGGGGCCATGAATCTGCGCTCGGCTTGGACGTCGATCTGCACCGGCGACCAGGCTGTTTTCGTGTATCGCGAAGTCTTTGTGCGTCTCGGCGGCTTTGCTCCTGTGCCGCTTATGGAGGATGTCGACCTGTCACAACGGCTCAAACGACAGTCCCGACCGCTGCGCATCCGTAAACCCGCCACAACATCGTCGAGACGTTGGCAGGCAAACGGTGTTTGGCGGACGATCGGATTAATGTGGCGGCTTCGCTGGTTATATTGGCGGGGCATTCCCGCATCGGCCCTTGCGGCTCGCTATCGCAAAAATCCGTGATGGATGCTGAACTGATACTGTTTGCGAAAACGCCCGTGGCGGGTCGGGTCAAAACACGCTTGATCCCCGAGTTGGGGGAGCAGGGTGCAGCCGACTTTGCCGAGGCGTTGATCGAAGAGAGTGTCCGCTGCGCCACCGAAACCTGGCCGGGAAGCGTACGTTTACTGGCCTGGCCGGATCCCCATCACGAGTGCTTCGAAAGGATTGAGCGCCGCTACGGACTTACCGTTTCGGTGCAATCCGAGGGCAATCTGGGCGCAAAAATGTTCCAGGCTTTGAACGATGCTTATGGACGAGGCGTAGCAGGGGCAATCATGGGTTGCGACGTGCCCCACTGCCCGCCGGAGACTTATCGAACCGCCCACGCTTTCCTGACTCAAGGCAGAGCCGTTATCGGTCCTAGCGCCGACGGCGGGTACTACCTTGTCGGCATCAATCCACCGCACCCCGCGTGTTTCGACCGGATGGACTGGGGCGGCAAAAATGTATTCGATGCAACCCTCGAGCGCGCTGCCAACGCCCATATCGACCTGATCGTGTTGCAGCAGCTCAATGACCTCGACACCTTGTCGGATATCGAAGCACTTCGCACGACACACCCCGATCTCGTCGGGCGACTGATGAATTTCGCGTGAAGCTGCCGCCGGCCGCAATACTGATGCAGGAAGTGCGCTACGACGATAATAGGAGTGCAAGGCATCAAGATCGACTCAACTGCGCCAGAACACGACCGAGAACAGGACGAGGAGTGTCATCAATTCCAGCCGACCTAGCAGCATGGCAAAACACAATATCCATTTGCCGGTTTCCGTGACGTCTGAATACGTCGCCGCCACACCGCCGATGCCCGGACCGAGATTATTGAGGCAAGCGGCGACGGATGCGAACGCTGTCGTCCAATCCAGGCCCGTGGCGGTCATTAAAATACCAAGCCCTGTAAAACACAGCACGTAAAGGGGAAAGAACGCCCACACGGCCTGGATCACCGCATCGGGAACCGGTTTTGAGTTGATCTTGATAGACATCACGGCGTTTGGATGCACGAGGCGCAGGAATTCACGACGACCCTGTTTATACAACAGCAGCACACGTATCACCTTCATACCGCCGCCGGTCGAACCCGCGCATCCACCCACAAAACTCGATGCCAGCAGTAGAACCGGCAGAAACGAGGGCCACCACGCATACCCCCCCGTAGTGAAACCGGTAGTCGTCGCGATGGATACGACTTGAAATACTCCCTGCTGCAAACCCTGCAAGGTAGAGCTGAATACGTCGTAGGTACTGAGCGCACCCACCACGACGGCGCACACCACGAAGATTAAAGCGAGGTACACAAGGACTTCCGAGTCACCGAAATAGCTCCGTAAACTACGACTACGCCAAGCCGTAAAATGCAGCGTAAAATTCATACCGGCCACCAACATGAAAACGATGGCAATCGAATGCACAGCGGGATTATCGAAATAACCCAGGTTTGTGTCGTGGGTGGAGAACCCGCCTATTGCCACAGTGGAAAAACTGTGTCCGACGGCATCGAAGGTGCTCATGCCGGCCAGTCGGTAACCGAGGGCACATGCCACGGTTAACCCGAGATAGATATACCAAAGCGCCTTGGCCGTTTCGGTGATGCGGGGAGTGAGTTTCGTATCCTTCATCGGACCCGGCGTCTCCGCCCGATATAACTGCATTCCCCCCACACCAAGCATCGGCATGATAGCGACCGCCAGAACGATAATTCCCATACCTCCCAACCACTGCAACTGCTGCCGGTAATAAAGAACGGACGGCGGCATATCGTCGATGGCGGTGATCACCGTGGCGCCGGTGGTGGTCAAACCGGATATGGATTCAAATACGGCATCCGTTATGCTCATTGGTTCCTGGTTGATCAGGTATAAGGGAATGGAGCCAAACAACCCGAGGACAACCCAGAAAAGCACCACGACCACGAAACCATCCCGGTAACGTAAGTCCCGATGCACGCGGACATTGGGCAGCCACATTATCAATCCGGTCACGCCGATTGCAGCAAACGCAATCAAAAACGAAATATATTCACCATCCTGGAAAAACCAGGACACTATAACCGGCGGGAGCATTGTGACGCTGAAAATCAGACACAGCACACCCAGAATTTTTATTATTACCTGGTTTTGCATGGCCCGAAGAGTGAATTAAACGAAAATCACGTCCACCTGGAATAAACGCTCCACTTCCGCGATGTGCTTTTTATCCACAACGAATAGAATGACATGATCCCCGGATTCTATAACCGTTTCCTTGTGCGCGATCAGAACCCTCTCGTTGCGAAGGATTGCGCCGATACCGGTGCCGGGCGGCAGTGGTAAATCACGCACGCCCCTTCCGACTACCTTTGAAGAACGTTCATCACCATGGGCAATGGCTTCGATGGCTTCGGCGCGGCCACCGCGCAGGGAATGGACAGCGACGATGTCGCCCCGGCGGATATGCGCCAATATGCTGCCCACCGTTATGGTGCGGGGCGATATCACCAAATCGAGGTCGCTACGTTTGAACAAATCCGCGTACACAGAACGGTTAATCAATGCCATGACCCGGCGGGCACCCAGTTTTTTTGCCAGCATCGCGGACAAAATATTGGCTTCGTCATTGTTCGTGACGGCGCAGAACACGTCCATGCTCTGTATATTTTCTTGCACGAGCATATCCTCGTCCGCGGCATCGCCGTACAACACCACCGTCTCGTCGAGCCCATCCGCGATTTGCTCGGCACGCCGCCTGTCTTGTTCTACCAATTTCACGTTGTAGTGCTTGTTTTCCAGGTCTCTTGCCAGTCGGAATCCAATGTTGCCGCCGCCCGCCAGCATTACCCGATACACCGATTTTTCGAGATGGCGCATTTCGCTCATAACGGCGGCAATATGCCTCCGGGCGGCCACAAAAAACACTTCGTCGTTTGGTTGTACCAGCGTATCGGCCATGGGGATTACCACCTCATCACCGCGGTAGATTGCCGCCACCCGCGTATCGACCTTCGGCATATGCTCACGCAGTTCCCGGAGCGGATGGCCCACCAGCGAGCCGCCCTCGTAGGCCCGTACACCCACCAGTTGAATCCGCCCGCCCGCGAATCCCAGCACCTGCAACGCACTCGGATACTCGATAAGCCGGCTGATATGCTCGGTAATAATCTGTTCCGGGCTGATGAGTACATCCACGGGTATCGCCTTCGGCCCGAACATCTCCTCGCACTTCAGGTACTCGGTGGTCCGAATCCGGGCTATTTTCGTGGGGGTATGAAATCGACAGCCGGCAACGGCACACGCCACCATGTTGACCTCGTCACTATTGGTGACGGCCAGCAACAAATCGGCATCCTGTGCGCCGGCCTGAGACAAGATCATGGGAAACGAGGCATTACCCACCACGGTGCGAATATCCAGCCGATCCTGCAGCGTTCTGAGGTGAGTAGCGTCGATATCAACGAGTGTGATGTCGTTCTCTTCCGACGTCAGAGTATCCGCCATAGACGCACCGACCTGCCCCGCACCCAGGATAATGATCTTCATCCGTTTGCCCTCTTGGTCTGATCCGTTTCCACGATTAGATTCTTCTTATTCATTGACGCAAACTCTGTATCAAGCAGCGCTTGTCTTGCACTGAACGAGAATCTCCGAATGGGATACGGTCCCGATCCGGACCGTGTTTTTGCAGATCCTCCGTCGCATGACCGGTAAATCACGTCTGCTTGGTTTGTTTTGGATCTATCCCCAGATTCTTAAGCTTTCTATACAGATGTGTTCTCTCCATGCCGCTAACCTGCGCCAAGTCGCTCACACTCCCATTGACCACCCCGAGGTGATAATTCAGATAAGCACGCTCGAACCGGTCCCTGGCCTCCTTGAGGGGAACCTCGAAAACGGATCGGGAATAACTCAACTCCCTTTCGATCATCGACCCACCCAGCGCGATCTCGACTTCTTCGGCACTAACATCCTCGCCGCGATTGAGTATAAGCAGTCTTTGCACCAAGTTTTTCAGTTCGCGGACATTGCCGGGCCAGTCGTGATTCCGCAACACGTTTAAAGCCCCAATCGCGAATTTCCGATAGGGAAGGTCGTCCCGCTCCACCATCCATTTGACGTAGTAGTCAACCAACTCGGGCACGTCCTCTACATGCCGGCACAAAGGCAAAACCTCTATGGGAACAACATTCAAACGGTAGTAGAGGTCTTCTCTAAAACGCCCTTCCTTAACCAGTGCAAGCAGATCTTGGTTGCTGGTTGCGATAATCCGGACGTCGAATTCTATGGAAGTGCGTCCGCCTACTCTCAGGAATTTACGTTCCTCGATAGCGCCGACAAGCTTGCCTTGAACATCCAGACCGATGTCCGCGATCTCATCCAGAACGAGCGTGCCACCATTGGCTTCTTCCAGGGTGCCTCTTTGCACTATGTCACCTGCCTCACTACCGAAAAGCCGATTGGCTACGCTCTCGGAAGGCGTTGCTCCCAGACTGAGTTCAATGAACGGCTGATCCCGGCGTGAACTCTTCCGGTGCAACACGCGTGCCACAACGTCCTTACCGCTTCCCTGCTCCCCGGTTATGAGCACCCAACTGTCGGTCTTCGCGACACGCTCGATTTTATCACGCAATTGGGTCATCAACTCGCTTTTACCGACCAACTCCGAAGCCAAAGCAAGTCGCCCTTTGAGTTCGAGATTCTCCCTGCGCAGACTAAAGTCCTGCAGTGCCCGTTTCACGGTGACCAGAAGTTTTACGGTTGAAAGCGGCTTTTCAAGAAAATCGTAGGCGCCGTAACGTATCGCTTCCACTGCCGTTTCAACGTTGCCGTGGCCGGAAATCATGACAACGGGAATATCCGGAATTCCACCATCCGCCCACTCCTTGAGCAAAGTAATGCCGTCCGTGCCGGGCATCCAGATGTCCAGTAACACAAGATCGAATTTCTCGGAAAGTTTTAGCTCGCGCCCGGCATCAACGTTCTCAGCGGTCACGGCAGCATATCCTTCGTCCTCCAGGATGTCGCGGACGATGTCCCTGATATCCGGTTCGTCGTCGATGATCAGAATACGTTCTTTGCTCATCCCGTACTTTCGCTTAAGAATCGCTGCTGCGCACGCCGCAGTTTCAGGTCTGTATTTACAGCCGATTCCCCCACCGGCAAGGTAATTGTGGCAACGGCGCCACCCGCTTGTACGGCGCTATCAAGCCACACTAATCCACCGTGCTCCTCCACGATACGTTTGACAACCGCAAGGCCGAGTCCGGTCCCTTTTTCATCCTTGGTGGTCACATACGGCTCAAACAAGCGACTCTGGTCCTCCTCCGTAAAACCGTACCCGTTGTCCGAAATCGTTAACTCGACGTAGCAGTGTTTATTCTCCTCGATGTAACGAGTGCGAATTTTAATCTCGGGTTTTTCCACATCGCTGGTCGCATCCTTGGCATTGAGAATTAGGTTATTGAGCACTTGCCGCAGGCGACCGGGGTCGGCTGTAATCGACGGCAGACCGGGTTCCAGATCAAAATGGATGAGCGAGGGTTGTGCTTCGCTTACAAACAATTCAGCCACGTCCCGTATAAGTTGGTTGAGCGCCAGCGATTCGAATTTCTGCTCGGACGGCTGCGCGTAATTCGAGAACGCGTTTACCATCACCTTCATCGACTCAACTTGTTGCGCAATGGTGCGGGTGGCCCGATCCAGCGCATCCCGGTCCTCCGGAGCGACCCCGTTCAAGTATTTCGCACGGATTCTTTCAGCGGAAAGTTGTATAGGCGTTAAAGGATTTTTGATTTCATGGGCCAATCTACGCGCCACCTCCCTCCAGGCCGCATCTCTTTGCGCCTGGATCAACTCGGTTACATCATCGAATACCACCACATATCCACTACCGCTGTTTTTTATCGAGCTTATTCTGGTGCCTCGCACTATGAGCACTTGGCGACCCCGATCTGCAAAGATCGTGACCTCGGCATTCCACTCCGCTTCATCCCGCTCGATAGAATCACGGATACCGCGGAATAACGGCTCGAACTTCGGCACACTCCCGGAAATTTCTTCCGCCGTCTGTTTGCGTAACAGTTTGAAGTCGTAGTCCAGGATCTGCGTGACCGCGGCATTATAGGTAAGTAACCGGTTCTTGTAATCGAAAGACAGTACGCCGGAGGACAAATGAGCCAGTATCGCTTCCAGATAAGTCCGTTGACGTTCCGTCTCCTGCTGGTGCTGTTTGACGGATGTCTGAGCGCGGTGGATTTGCCGTGTCATATTGTTGAACGACTCTACCAGAACACCCAATTCGTCACTGCTGGGAACGGGTAATTTCTTGCGATAATCTCCCGCGGCGACAGCCCGGGTGCCTTCAGCGAGATCCCTTAAGGGCGACAACATGCGGCGCGATACATAGATAGCCGCCCACACCGCCAGCATGGACGCGGCCAGGGTCACGACCGTGAGTGTGAGTATCAAGCTGAACTTTAACGGCCTGCGCGAAAAAACCATCTGCCGGTATCGAGCCGACGCGTTTTCTATGCTTTCAGCCAGCCTGGAATAGCGTAAAGGAACGAGTTTGAGTCCGTGGAGAATCCGGGAAGGCCGACTGATGCCCGTACCGAGTACAGGCACCGCGATTCTCAGCTGCTGGACCCCACCGGCGAGCGGTTCAAGGTTTACGTACCGACCGCCGCCGCGCACTTCACTCAACACTCTTTCATTGGGCCTGTCGGGAATGAGTTTGCCGGCCACTTTTTGACTGGATGCGATTATCCTGCCGTCATGTGAAAGGAGCAGCAGTTCGGCAAGATCTCCGTCCTCGCGCACCTCGTCCAGCAATGTAATGAGCGACAACTCATTCTCAACGCCAATCAGCCTCGATGCCGCCCCGGATAAATCGTCGACCGCATCCCGTTTGATCGTTTCAAGGGACGTTTTGCCGAGCAACAGCGCATCATTCACGGCACGGTCAACACGAACGTCGAACCAGCTATCGATGCCTTTGCTCAGAAACTGGGTCGATACGTAGTACACGACAGACAGGGGAATCAATACGAGCAGGACAAACAGCCCTATCATTCTCAGTGTCAGGCGGGAACCCAACACCTTGCCTCTCCATTGCCGGCGCAGGCGCCACAAATTGCCGCCGATCAGCGCCAGCAACACGAATATCCCCAAGACATTCAGACCCAACAGCACGAGATACGATTCGACGCTGGCGTCGACATCCTGCGCCGCCGCGATCAACATCAGCAGCGACGCCACGACAACGAGAGATAGGATCAGCGCCGGTATCGGCCCGATCAGTTTGTCGATAATTCGTTGATTGGCCATTGGCTCCAGTCGCTGGAAAGCTGCCACTGTGGTGAAAACAAGGCGGTAGGCCGCAGAGGGGCGGGCAGAGCATTGATGTCAATACGGCTTCGCACGGCCACGGAATGGTCAGCGTGTCGTGCCGACACGTCGAATGTCACCGAGGTGGAGTCGATGAATTCAAGCGCATCGCTCACCGACCGAAAAGTGTTCAGCACAGCCTCGTTACTGTCTACCAAGTATCGTCCCGACAACACATGATAACGCAGTCGATATCGTACGCTGGTTCGTTGTTCAATCCGGCTCCAAAGCCAACCGCGTTGGTTCAACGCGATCTCGTGGACAACGATCAGCGGCACACCATGAGACAAAGCCCGCTCCGTCGCATCGGTGAGGTTGAGGTCCAGGTCAACTTGTACGCGAATATCTTCGTCCGATTGTATTGCGTCGACCTGGTCAACGACGAACTGGGCGTGCGCGGCACCGCAGACAAACAGTGACACGGCGAACAAGTTGCCGAAACGACATTTCATGGCGTCAGTATATCGCCGTGGGCGCCAGAGCTCTAACAGGATCTTAAAAAAATTATTCCCATTATCGATGTCCCGTTAACCTTAAGGGCACTTCCAAAAATGCACTTTTGCCGCGATAGCGGCGCCAGCGCCGTGCTGGAATCCTCATTTGCCCTATGTAAACTGCGTTTCTCGGCTTTGGCTTCCTGCGTCGCCCTACCGCATATATCCCTGTATGAGTCCGCGCGGTGCTTCTTTTCCCTCACGGAAAAATTGCTAGTACTCTTTCCGAAGCACCGCGTAGTAGAAGCCGTCGCCGCCTTGTGGATTTGGGAGGATTTGCCAACCTCTTCGTCGCGCCAGACCCAACGGTAGCTGAAAACGTTCTTCCCGGGAGTCCCGAGTACGCTGCAAAAATTTATTTACCTGTTCCTGATTTTCACGCGCCAGAATCGAACAGGTCACATAAATCATATGCCCACCCGGCTTGACCATTCTCCACAATCGATTCAACAGGCGTTTTTGCACTTCCGAGAAACGATCGATGTCCGACAATCGGCGCAGCACCTTGATGTCCGGATGCCGGCGGATTACGCCGGTTGCACTGCAGGGTACATCCAACACCACCAGATCGAACGGGCGACCGTCCCACCATTGATCCGGATTTGCAGCATCCGCCACCAACACATTCGCCTTGACCCGCAGCCGTTCAAGGTTTTCCTCGATCCGGCGGGCGCGTTCCGAGTCCACCTCAACCGCCTGGACTTCCAAACCGGGAAATGCCTCCAGCATATGTGTCAGTTTACCGCCCGGTGCCGAACAGGCATCCAGGACGCGTTGAACGGAGACCGGGGAGATCAACTCCGTCAACAATTGCGCCGAGGCATCTTGAACGGATACCCACCCCTGCTCGAAACCCGGCAATCGCTCGAGGTTGATCGGCCGGGACAAAACGACGGCAGATGGTGCGTGCTCCAGCGGCACGGCCTCGATGCGCTCCGCCCGCAACGCCTCAAGATACCGGGTCACTGAAACGGCGCGGGTATTGACGCGTAGCGTCATTGGGGGGCGGGTATTGTTGGCCTCGATAATAGACGATGCATGTTCCGGCCACTCGTTGCGGATCGCCTGCCACAACCAGGCCGGATGGGCGCTGCGGCCGGATTCGGGTAATGTTTGAATCAATTCATCCCGGTGCCGCTGAAAATTTCGCAGCACGGCATTCACGAAACCCTTGAACCCCGTTCGATCCAGCGTGGCACAGGTCTGCACCGTGGCATGGATCGCCGCGTGAGGGGGCAACCGCATGTGCTCCAGTTGGTAAATTCCCACGGCCATTACGGCCTCGATAATGCGGTCGCGCTTTTTTAATGGTCGCGCAACCAACTGTTCTATCACGCCTTTACAGCGCCAAAACCAACGCAGGGTCCCGAAGGACAATTCCTTTAGCAAGGCAAGGTCGTTTTTTTCCAATTGGCCCGTGCAATCCCCGAGCACGACGTCCAACGAAACGCCCCCGTAAGCCACCTCGTACACGACCTCTACGGCATGGGCACGTACGATAACTCCTTCAAGATCGGAAGAGCAC
>JAANXG010000163.1 GCA_018263405.1 Gammaproteobacteria bacterium | reverse complement strand
GCGGCACGAGTGGATCGTAAAGTGGAAGCAACGGCGCGATTATCGCCATGATCACCCAGAACAAAACCAGGGCCGCGCCGACCATACCGACGGGAGACTCCCGCAGCAGAGACAGCATTCCAAAGGTTCGCTGCAGTCGAGAAGGCGGCCGAGGCGTTGCCGTCGCTCCGCTTGTTTGAGATGTAGTTGTAGCGTCGTCAGGCATTGTTCGTTACTTCTAAAAACGGATGCGCGGGTTCAGGAGGGTATAACCGACATCGGAGATGAACTGCGAGAACACAGCCACAAAAACCGCCGCCAGCGTGCATGCCTCGATCACATAGATATCTCCAAACAGGGCCGCATCGTAGAGCAGGCTGCCGAACCCCTTGTAGGCGAAGAACACCTCCACCACGATGACGCCGGACAAAAGCCAGTTCAGCTGCAGCATGATCACCGTGAAAGGAGCGATCAACGCGTTACGCAGGGCATGCTTAACAATGACCCTTTTATACGGGATGCCCTTGAGTATGGCCGTGCGCACATATTGCGACGTCATGACCTCCGCCATGGACGCCCTCGTCATGCGGGCCACGTACCCGACATCGTAAAGCAACAGAACAAAGACCGGCAGTATTAACTGCTGAATCTCGAACCCCGACACCATCGAGGAGGTACCCGGAAGCCAGTCCAGCCAGAAGACAAATATCGCAGTGAGGAACGTCGCCGAGGCGAACTCGGGAATCGACGTCGTCGCTACCGCGGTGACGGATATGACGCGGTCCCGCAAGGACCCCTCCTTCATCCCCGCGAATATCCCCATACAGAGGGCGATCGGTATCATCAATAGGAAAAGAGCCAGGCCGAGTATGCCGGTATTGGCCAGCCGGGCGCCAAGCACCTCCGACACCGGCACTTTTAATTGAATCGATTGGCCAAAGTCGCCCCGCGTCGCATCCAATACCCAAAGAGCGTAGCGCTTGAGAAAAGGCTCGTTGTAACCGTTTTCCGCCAGCCAGATTTCCCGTTGCTCCACCGAGGAATACGGCCCCAGCACCTTGCCGGCCACTTCCAGCTTATCCGTTTCGAACAGCGCAAACAGGAGGAATGACACCACCAACATGATCAGAATCATGGAGGCGAATCGCTTCATGGTGAGAATCAGCATTTTTGTAAGACCCCGTCGATTACCGGCTTACTTCCCTCTTGCCGCAACACGGACTGCAAAAAGAAGCAACAAACAAGATACGTCAAAGTCCGCAATCAAGAAGCCCGCATTCATGCGGGCCTCTTGATGCAACCGGATTTTTCGTTATGACTCGATCCACACTCTGTGGAATTGGTGATAGAGCGTGGGCTGGAGCTCGTAGTTCCTGACCTTGTCGCTCGCTGCCGTCAACCGGGGCACCCATACGGGTTGCGACATCACGGCATCGTGTTGGAGAATGGACTGCACCTTCTCCATCTTGGCACGCCGCTTGTCGACATCCAGTTCCGCCTCCGCAGCATCCAGGGCCGCGTCGAATTCCTTGCTGCAGTACTTGGATTCATTCCAGGGCACGCCGCAGCGATAACCGAGGCTGAGCACCATGGTACCAAGGGGCCGGTGCACCCATTGGGTAATCCCCAGGGGCGTCTTGTCCCAGATCTCCCAGAACTTGGACGCGGGCATGACATTGAGGCTTAGGTTGACACCGGCTTTTGCGAGCTGCTGCTTCCAGATCTCGCACTGCTGCTGCTCGTACGGGCCACCCGTATTACCGACATCGATCTTGAGATCTAGGCCGTTTTCGAATCCCGCCTCGGCCAAAAGGGCCTTGGCCTTTTCAATGTCCTGCTTGGGTTTGGGCAGCTCGAAATACTCCGGGTGGATAGGCGATACATGGTGGTGTTCGCCCACCGAAGACATGCCGCCGAACATCAACTCGGAATAGACATCGATGTCGGTACACATCTGCAAAGCCTGGCGCAGTCGAACGTCATCGAACGGCTTTTCGGTTACGTTGAAGCGCATCACCGCGCAGGTGGCGGTCGTCTTCGTTAACACATTGATATTCGGCATGGCTTGAGCCATTTGCAGCGATGCGATATCGAACTCGTACACCGCATCGACCTGGCCCGAGGAAAGCGCCGCCAGCTGCGCGGAACCGGTCGCGCCGTGGTCAATGTAATGGATTTCATCCAGATAGATCGGTCCGCCGATATACGGCGCATCCAGATTTTCGCCCCAGTATGGCCTGTCGGCCCGTCGCAACACGGCTTTCGAACCCACGGTATGTTCGGCCAGGGTATACGGGCCGGTGCCGTTGGGGTTCGCCGACAGGTTGCCGTCGAAGCCGCGGTGCACGATAGCAGTGGGGTAGTTGTACAGGTTCTCCGGGATGGATAGTTGCGGCGCCTTGGTGCGCAGCTTCACGGCATGCTCGCCGACCTTTTCCAGGGCACCGTCGATCATCCGCTTGGACATCTTCGGTTTGCCTTCATCGTCCTTCTCGCCCGTATCGTATTCCTCGACCATGGAAGCAAATAGCCCGATATTGGAGGAGCCGGTGGCGGGATCCAGCCAGCGCGTGAAGTTAAACAATACATCGTCGGCATTGAAGTCGTCGCCGTTGTGCCATTTGACGCCTTGTCTGAGATGGAAAGTCCATTCGGTCAGATCGTCGGACGCCTCCCAACTTTCAGCGAGATAAGGCCGTGTAATGTTATCGGCTCCGGTCACTGTCATGTATTCCACGATGTGGCGCGAGACGTTGGATTTTTCCACCCAGTCAAAGTTGGACGGATCGGTCATCTCCTGCACCTGCATGGACAACCTCAAGGTGCCGCCCATCTTGCCTTCGGCGGCCTGGGCGGCGGGGATAATATGCTCGCCGGTGATCCGGCCCAACAACGCGTAGGCCGACGCGGCGGACAGGCCCAGCAGCGTCGTCGTGCGCAGGAAATTCCGGCGGTCGATACGACCTTTTTGCAGATCCACGGCCAGGTCGTGAACCAGCGGATGAACCCGCCGGTCAAGTTTCAGACGATTACTCATGAAAAACTCCTCCCAAGGTTGACATCCCACCTCGAGAAAGACGGTGAGATACTGATGAAAACGAAATACTTAGGCGTTCTGCCCACCGGGGCACGCCTTTATAGTGCCTTTAAGATTGACCATAACGGAAATCCCGGCAATGAGCAACCATAAAAAAGCCCGTGAAATGCCGGTTGAAATCGCACGCCGTCGTCGCAACCGGGTCCAACTGCCATGGCCACGGCAGCATGACGCTTACCAAACAAAACAGGTCGTTTTTTTATCGTTAAGCGGATTCCACGCACGACTTGGCCGGTTTTTCGGATACGCCCACAAGTCCCCCTTGGCACAATTCCGCACACGGGGATACCCGTAGGCCCCGGCCACCAGCAATTCGGTGCTGTGATCCACGGAGGCGGACAACAGCTGGTCGCCAATGCTGAGTCCGGTTTTCACGGCATGCGCCGACTCCACGGCAAGCTCGTGCCGGGCGAGATCTTTATAAGACATGTATCGCCGCCTCCGGCCGATAATCTATCTTCTATGGACACCAGGATCTTATGGCCATCAATTCATAAAACTGTGTCGGCCGCACCGTTTTCATCAAAGGGATTACACCGAGCCCGTACAACATAACCATTATTGACTTTTTCAACATCTATCGCCACACCGTACAATTCGCCCAGCACATCAGGATTCAATACTTCCACCGGCGCGCCCGCCGCACGGATACTGCCACGGTGCAAAACCAGCACCCGAGTAGCACAGTCAAAGGCATGATCCGGATTGTGGGTAGACAGCACAATCCCCATTCCCTTACTCGCCATCCGTTTTACCTGCTGCAAAATCAAAAGCTGGTTGCCGAAATCAAGACCTGCCGTGGGCTCATCCATGATAATCAAAGACGCATCCTGTACCAGCGCCCGGGCAATCATCACCATTTGCCGTTGACCGCCGCTAATCTTCGTGCAATCACGGTCCGACAATCCCGCCAGACCCAGATCGTTCAGCGTTTGCTCCACGAATTCGTGATCCGTCGAACTCGGCGCCGAAAATATTCCCCGGTGGATGGTTCTGCCCATTAAGACAATCTCGTGAACCGTATACGGAAATGCGTCGTGGTGAGCCTGTGGTACATAAGCCACAAGGCGCGCGATATCCGCCCGGGACATTGAATGAATTCCCGTACCGTTGAGTCTTATCGCTCCGGCATGACAAGGTAGTAATCCGAGCAAGGATTTGAACAAAGTGGTTTTACCGGAACCATTGGGGCCTAACAAACAAACGACGTCGGAAGGGCGCACCGAAAGATTTACATCGGTACCGACCGTATGGTTTCTATAGCCGAAAGCCAGGCCTTCAACCGTCAGCATGATCACCATCCCCTCCTTCCGGCGGCCAGCAGCCACAGAAATACCGGGGCACCAAGAAACGCAGTAAGTATTCCCAAAGGTATTTCCGTGCCGGCGAGCGAACGGGCCAGCGTATCGACAACGAGCAGAAAACCGGCACCCATTATCATCGAGACAGGCAATAATCGGTGGAAATCCGGTCCCACGACAAGTCGAGCTATGTGCGGCATCACGAGCCCCACCCACCCGACGACCCCGGCC
>JAANXG010000162.1 GCA_018263405.1 Gammaproteobacteria bacterium | reverse complement strand
AACGTAAAAAGCCCAGTACGCCGCATCGCTTACGATATACGAGCGAACCTCGTTCAACGCTGGATATAACAGCACCACCAGAGCCGCCAGCCCCTGCGCCGCACGGCCGCCCCCCAGGCCACCCACGAGCGCGGTAAAACCGACGGCAAGACAGGCGTGGAAGCCGGCACTCAACGCGTAGCCGCTGTACGCGGCAGACATGCCGGTAATCCGACTGAGCAGTGCCATGAGCATGGGATAAAACGGCTGTCCGGCGACATCCAGACCCAAGCGCCACTCGTTGGTGGAAAAATATCGCGCGGCGCGCACCATGCCGATTCCATCGCTGTTGATCACCGGATCCAAATAAATGGCCCAGAACGACAGCAGCACGCTGGCCAATACAATCAAAACGCACCAGTAGGGCCGGTCAATGAGGATTCTGTGCGGTTCCGGCACCGGTGATACGTTCATTAGGACAGAGCGAATTGCCGTGAGAAGCTTCCCGGGAAACGAATCTCCGGGGGCTGTGGTAGGCTTGTCACAATATCAACAACGCTTTGGATGGCTTTAGTCGAATTCATCAATATTACTCCTGCTGACTCCAAGTGCCGGGAACTGATTGCCAGGCTCCGGCGTCGCGATACGACACTCTGGAGCAGCGATCCCGACATTCAGGGCAAGATTGAAAACCGTCTGGGGTGGTTGGACGCCACGACATACATGGGCCGACACTCCGGTCGGATTATCGAATTCGCCGAGCAAATTCGCGCAGAAGGGTACCAGCAAACCGTATTGCTGGGTATGGGCGGCTCGAGTCTCGCCCCGGAGGTATACGCCGCGCTCATCGGCGCCGGTTCCCGATCCATGGCACTCATGGTGGTCGACAGCACGTCGCCGCGGTATGTTCGGGACGTTACCGAGCAGTGTGACAATGCGTCCACAATTTTCATCGTCTCGAGCAAGTCCGGCACCACGGCGGAGACCCGCGCCCTGGAGGCGCATTTTTTTCAATGGGCCCGTTCGCGATTCGATCGGGCGCAACAACAATTCATCGCGATCACCGATCCGGGTTCGCCATTGCAGTCTCTGGCCGGCGAACGCGGTTACCGGGAAACGTTTTTGAATCCGGCGAATATCGGCGGCCGTTTTTCCGCTTTGAGTTTTTTCGGGTTGGTTCCGGCCGCACTGGCCGGTGCTGATCTGAAAGCACTCCGTGAGCATATGCCGGACTTATCCGCCGATTCGCCCTTGATCGTCGACGCCTGCGAACTGGGATCCGCAATGGGGATTCTCTGCCGGCGAGGCAAAAACAAATTAACCCTGCACTTCAGCCGGTCGATCGCTCCGGTGTCCGCATGGATTGAACAGCTCATCGACGAAAGCACCGGTAAAAGCGGCACCGGGCTCGTCGTGGTGCCCGACGAGCCGAGGCTTGCGCCGGACAGGTATTCGACGGATCGGGTATTCGTAGTGGTTGAATGCGCAGGCGAACCCGTCGACGATGCCTGGGTCGATCAACTGGCCGCCCGGGGGCATCCCGTCATGCGTTGGCGGATGACCGGTATCGACCAACTCGGCGCCGAATTCTACAAGTGGGAAATCGCCACGGCCATCGCCGGCCGGGAACTGGGGATCAATCCGTTCGATGAACCCGACGTGAACGAAACCAAAGCGATGACCCGCGCGAATCTCGAGCAACCGCGGCGCGGTACCAGTAGTTCCCCGCAACCGCCTTCGGCCCTGGAAAATCTAGTGAACAGCGCTCGTCACGGCGATTACTTCGCCATTCTGGCGTATCTCCCACCCACGCCGGACAACCGGAGGCTGCTCAAGGACTGGGGTTCGAGATTGACTCGCCACACGGGGCTACCGTGCTGCGTCGGGTTCGGTCCGCGTTACCTGCACTCCAGCGGGCAGCTTCATAAGGGAGGTCCCGATCAAGGGAACTTCATCGTTCTCACCCTCGACTCGGATACCGACCTTTCCATCCCGGGGCAGCAACACGGTTTCGAAACTTTGATCCAAGCCCAGGCCCGGGGCGATCTGCAAGTGCTCAAGAACCGTGGCCGACGCGTCGTGCATCTGCAAGTCAACGGCCAAGGCGTGGATCTCGACAGCCTGACTCAAACCGTGCCTTAGTACCCCTTGGCATAATTACGCCAAGGGGTACTGAGTCACAGATCGAGAAACCCCCGGATCTCGGATTGCCGGTCCATGGCATCCCGATAACCCAGTTCGATGAGTGCCTGACAGTAAGGTCGCTCAAACAACAAATAACTCATCAGGCGGCGCCCGTTTCCGCGGCGTGCTCCCAGCACCGCCAGCAGATAGCGAATGCTGGCGGGAAAAAGGTGGTAAAGCGGTTCGGCTATGGCGGCGAGATCTTTGCTTGGCGATATCACCAAAGTCTCGACCTGACGCAGCGGCGTACTCTCGCTATCGACCACATGTTGCAGCGTGTGGTTAATGCGTTCCAAGCGCTCGATATCCGCGGACAAGCTGTTGAGAAACAAAGTATCGAGTATATAACCGGCGATTTGCCCAACGCCGGGATAGTCGTGGTCTTCAGCTATCGTTGGATTCACGGCATCCTCCTGGCGTACACCGATTACCAGAATCTTGTCGGCGCCCAAGTGCAGCGCGGGGCTCGTGGGCGCGGTCTGGCGCATAGAGCCGTCGCCGTAGTACTGACCGTCTATGCCCACGGCCGGAAACAGAATCGGTATCGCCGCCGAAGCCATCAGATGATTAATCTCCAGGTTGGTTGCGACACCATCCCGCCGCGCCCGCGACCAGTTCTCTAACTCCCTTACACCTTGGAAAAACGAAATTGAGCGTCCGCTGGAATAACTGCTGGCGGTGACGCACACGGCGTGGAGCACACCGCTTTCGATGGCCTGGTGAATACGGTCGAATGTGACATGGCTTTCGAGCAGGGAGCGCAACGGGGAGACATCCAGTATCGATTTGGGGCCGCCCCAGGCGCCGCCGGTCAACACGGCGAACAGCCAGCGGCTGCCGCGGTTCGCCGCGCACCGGGCATCGGACCGGAATACCTTGCCAACCTCGAAGTTCTGCCAGACACCTACGAGCCGCCGAATCCCTGTTTGAAACCGCATTGCGTGCGACGCCACCACGGCGGCATTGATCCCCCCCGCAGAGGCACCGCAGATCACCGGGAACGGATTGCCGGAGTGTTCCGGCAGGGTTTCCGCCACGGCTTTCAGAACTCCAACCTGGTAAGCGGCCCGCGCGCCGCCGCCGCCGAGCAGCAAACCGATCCGGGGCCTGCTGCTCATGCCCCTGTCTCAGCCGACGGCCGGTATTTCGTGGGAGCGGTGGCCGGACGACTTGCGTTGTTGCGTGGAGGAATCACTATCGAGACGCGCTTTGTCCCCGGGCTTCGGCCCCGGCGCCGAAACGTCCCGGGGCAACTCCTGGGTCGCGGGTTGGGAGCGGGACCGCGCCCCGGATTGCTCGCCTTTGGGTTTCCTACCTTTTTGCAAGGCGCGACGATCGTCGGCGGACTGTTCCATCTTGTCCTTGTTGCCGGCATCCTTTCGCTCGCCGCGGGTCTTGGGTCTGGTTTTGACGGAGCCATCGGTGCCGGGTTGAACGAGCATCTTCTTGCTGTAGGTGGCGGGCTCGATCTTGTGAGCGATAAACGCCTCGATTTCAGGCAATGAAAATGCATAGGTTTCACAGGCAAAACTGATCGCGTCACCGGCCGCCCCGGCGCGGGCCGTGCGACCGATCCGATGCACGTAATCCCCCGGATCCTGCGGCAGATCGTAATTCACCACCTGCGACACATCCGGGATATGCAGACCTCGTGCGGCAACATCGGTCGCAACAAGCACTTTGACCTCGCCGGACGTGAAACGGTTCAACAAACTCTCGCGCATTTTCTGGGGCACATCACCGGACAACACCCCCGCTTTAAAACCACTGTTTTTCAACTTCGTCGCAACATATTCGCTCTGGTATTTCGTATTGATAAACACGAGAGTCCGGGTATCTCCTGCGTCCCGGATCAACCCCATCAACAGAGACAGCTTGTCTTCATTGGATGGGAAATAGACCCGTTGGGTTACCTGATCCACGGTAACTTTATCCGACTCGATCTTTACCATCCGCGGGTTGTTCATGTGCTCGTACGCGAGTTCGTTGACCCGGAACGAAAGAGTGGCGGAAAAAAGCATGTTGAGACGTTCCGTGGCCTTGGGCATCTTGCGGAACAGGTAACGGATATCCTTGATGAACCCCAGGTCAAACATGCGGTCGGCCTCGTCCAGGACCACGACCTGCAGGCCATCCAGGGGATAAATTCCCTGCTTCAGGTAGTCGATGATTCGACCCGGCGTACCGATCAGCACTTCCACGCCTTGTCGCAGATCGCGCCGCTGGCTCTCATAGCCGGTACCGCCGTATACCAGGCGAAACCGCATGTCCAGAAACTTGCCGATCAGCTGGGCGTCCTTGTAGATTTGGATGGCCAGCTCGCGTGTCGGTGCCAGCACCAATGCACGCGGCTGCGAATCCGTACGACCCGGCGGAGCGGAGTGGGTAAGCAAGTGCTGGAACAATGCAACGAGATACGCGGCTGTCTTGCCCGTTCCGGTCTGGGCTTGGCCGGCAACGTCTTCCCCGCGCAGCAGATGCGGGAGAGTCTCGGCTTGAATGGGGGTGCAGTGTTCGAATCCCGCGTCCTCGATGCCCCGCAACACGGCTGGATCGAGAGCGAACCCCGTAAAATGTTGGTTAGTAAGATAATTTTCTGTCATGGGCGGCGAGCATACCAGAAACGTCACCGGGGTAAACCGAAGCATGGCAATCATTGGAATCACCGGCCGGGATTGTTACAATGCGTCCTCCATTCCTACGCAAGCCCGAGGGTCCGTTAAATCCATGTCACAAATTCGACATGTCACCGACGATAGTTTTGAACAGGAGGTGTTGTCCTCCGCGCAGCCGGTCCTGGTGGATTACTGGGCGGAGTGGTGCGGACCTTGTAAAATGATCGCGCCGGTCCTGGAAGAGGTTGCCGGTGAGTACGGTGACGAGCTTCAGGTCGTTAAACTGAACATCGACGAAAACCCGAACACACCGCCGAAATACGGCATTCGAGGCATTCCCACTTTGATGCTGTTCAAAAACGGGAATGTCGAGGCCACCAAGGTCGGCGCCGTTTCGAAATCGCAACTCACCGCTTTTATCGACGGCAACGTGTAAGATTAAGACTAGGAGCCTGTCGGACTTAGGAGGAATCTACTGCGGCGGCGGGAGATCGGCCCACTTTCCCGATTTATTTCGTTAAATAGCTGGCTATTCGCCTCAATAAATCGAAAAATTGGTCTCGATTTCCCACCTACCTCGCTACGATCCCCTAAGTCCGACAGGCTCCTAGTGCACTAATGGTTTCAGCAGCTTGGTAGTCGGAGCGTCTCGTGGAAATATCTCTGGTGGTGGCGATGGATCAAAACCGGGTGATCGGGGCGCGCAACGAGCTGCCCTGGCGCCTCCCGGCGGATCTGAAGCGTTTCAAAAAGATCACGACGGGCCATCCCGTAGTCATGGGTCGCTGCACCTGGGAATCAATCGGCAAACCGCTGCCCGGCCGGACGAATATCGTGGTGACCCGCCAGCCGGCATTCAAGGCACCGGGGGCCGTGGTCGTTCAGTCTTTGGAAGAGGCAAAGGAAGCCGTTTTAGATTGCGAGGAATTGACGATTATCGGCGGCGCGGATGTGTATGAGCAGGTACTGACCGAGGCGAATCGAATCTACTTAACGAAGATCCACGCGGAGTTTGCAGGCGACACATTTTTTCCCAAAATCAACCGGGACGAATGGGTCTGCGTGAGCCGCGAGGAGTTCAAGCAAGATGACAAGAATCCTTACGATTACAGTTTCCTGGTGCTGGAGCGCATGCCTGAGGCGCTGCCCGCACCTTTGGTTCAACCCGCGTTGTAGTATATCCCGTATAATGCCGTTCGTGCCGGTTTTTTAAAGGCGTTCGATTATTTCCTCGAGTTCCGGCGCCGTAATGAGCCGCCCGGCTGCACCGCGTTCGTTGGTGAATGTGTCGACGGGGATCCCGTTCGAGTCAAATATGTACAGCGTTGGTATTCGGTCCACATCATTGAAAGCATGCTTAATGGATTCGTTGCCTTCAACGACATAAAACCGGGGTGAATATTTCTCCAGGAATAATTGCATGCGCTCCTCGTCCACGCCGAACCAATCCTCGTAGAGATTGACCGCCAATACCGTGACCCGGCCTGCTGTCATAGTCCGGACGAACTCGTTCAACTGCTTGAATTCCTCACGGCACGGCGGACACCAACTTGCAAAGAACGTGACCACGACCGGCTTGCCGTTCAACGAGTTGGGATCGAGGCTTTTGGCCACCAAAGGCGACAGTGCGCTCAGGTCGGATTTCAATTGGTCCGTCAAGTGCAGCGGCCCGGTATCGTCGCCCCGTGCGGGGTGGCCCGCCGCGATGAAAGCCGACAGAAGCGCGGGGCCAATGTAACGAATTAAGGTGGCCTTGACGATCAACTTGTAGTTCGGCGTGGGGTTGGGGACATTTTGAAAACTTACGCGTAGCCTCACGCCAACGCTTTACAGATGTCTTGTAGCTGTTCTTCGACGGTAACCAGGATAAAACCGGTAACCTCAAGATTCCGATCTTCAAATGTATCTACGCCCTCGTGCTTCCATCCGCCGACAATTTCGTCGCGGTGTTCCAGCAAGGCACGTATCTCGTATCTGAACAACCGAAACATTGCGGTAATCCAGAGGTTAACAGGCCAGTTCGGATACGCGTGATCGATCTTGTAGTGTTCCGCCATCGCGATGACGTTATCCGCCGTGTACCAGGTTTCGTCCGTCACCCAACGGTTGGTGGCAAATAAACCAATGGGGTAACCGTACTTGTCCATTGAAACCGCAATTATATGGGATACCGCATCAACCCCCGAAGGCCACTCTACGTCGCCGTCATAGGGAACCGGTTCGGCGCACTCGGGCATGCCGCGGGCGCGCATAAACGTATGGAAATGCCCGTGTTCGTCTCCGATGCCGCGGTGGGTGTGGTAATAATACTGGGAGTGGGTAGCCCAATCGTACACGTCCCCCTTGGGGTAGTGGTTGAATTTAGTAAATGTGCCTTGATTTTTCAGACATTCCCCAACCACGTTGAGCTTGGCTTGACTCAGCACACGGTGGCATTCGCGGATTTCTTCGCCGGCTGCCAGGAGTACCTGTAGTTCCTCTTCATCCAGCCGTGTTTTGTCCACGGGGGATAGTTGTTCGTCCATAGCGATTACTGTGAATCGATTTCTCTGATCAATCTGAAGCCGATCAGAATATGTTTTAGGTCCAGCGGCCGCGCGTGCCGCGCGGCGGGTCGGCAGACGCCGCAGCCCTTGTCGTCCCAGGAGCCACCCTTGACCACCCCTCTGCCGGAATTGCCGTCATTGGCGGTCCATTCATAGACCTGACCCACGGCGTCCAGCATTCCAAAGGGGCTGGCTCCGCCCGGGTAGGTGCCGACGGGCGTCGTATCGAAAGGTCCGCGGTCATGGCTGTTCAATAACGAGGGATTAAACGCGTTACCCCAGGGAAACCATCGTCCGTCCGTGCCGCGGGCGGCTTTTTCCCATTCCAGGCCGGTGGGGAGCCGCCAGGTTTCTTCGGTCTTCTGACTCAACCATTCGGCATAGGCCCCGGCATCGGACCTTGAGACCAGCACTACCGGATGTTGTTTCCGGCCGTCGGGCGGGATCCCCGCCTGCCAAGCATGCCGCCGGGTGCGTTCATAGGGATGCACCAGGCCTTGGGATTCCCAGGTTTGGCGGTCGATGTCCGGTGGTCGGTAGCCGGTTTCCGCCACGAACCGGGAGTATTGCGCATTCGTAATGGGTGTCACAGTGATTTCGAACGCAGCCGTGCGATAGGCATCTCTTGGCCGTTCGCTGTCGTACCAGCCGAACCGCCGCGTCCGGTCGTGCCCATAGGCTTGTTCATCGAGCCGATAGGCCGCTTCGCGTTCCTTGCGGTCCGATCCGGCGATGAATTCGCCCGCGGGTATACGGACGGTTGCGGGTGTCCATGGATCGGGCAAATCGTAGCGGCGTACATCTAATTCAAAATCGGCCTCCTCGGCCTCGGTCAAGGCCTGTCGGTACAGTTTCCTTTGTTTGTCGGTGATATCGGTGCCCAGATAAAAGCGGTAAAAATCTTTATAAAAACGATCCGGTTCGACCAGTATCCGACTGATTAGGTATTCGGCGTCCGGCGCCCGGGGTTTGTTGTAGCGCAATTGCGTCGACGCGCCCGGCGCCAGTCTCGTGTCGTAGCGTTCCTCACGCAGATTGAGCGGGATGCCGCGTCCAACGACAAGTTGTTCCCGGCTGTCCGGAAGAGCCCGGCCCGCCGCATTCGTCTGATAGAACTCGATCGTGACTTTGGGGGTGATATAGGTGGGAAAGTAATGGCCGGTGCCGTCGTTTTTCGCGGTGATCGTTGCGCGGACCACGTTGTTTTTAAGGATCGGCGTCGTGTGGATGCGGGTCAATCCTTCGGCCGTTTTATTAAGGTCGTGAATGCCTTTGAACTCGTGGCGCCTGTCGGGCATGTGGCACCGCTGGCAGGTCATCCCTTCATCGGCATAGCGGCTGTTTTTCCATTCGTTGTAGGTATTCTCGAGCAGCTTGCCGTTCAGGGCATAGCCGTTGGACTCGAACTGATGGCACGCCGAACAGAATCTCGCATCTTCGAAAGCGGTTTCGCTGGACCACCCATCGTGGGGTAATTGCACTTTTTGCTCTTCGCCCGGAGAACTGCCGTCCCGGCGCGGCGGGCCGTACCATCGATAGGCGCGCACGTGACAGGCGGCACAGACGAGACCTTCGGTGTGCAGTTTTTCCGTTTTATCGCCGGACAGTAGTGCCTGCAGCGATCGTCCTTGTTCCGCCAGCGGTGCATGGCAACGCAGACACGCCTGGTGTTGGCGGGGCGCATTCGGGTTCATCGGCAGCAATTGCGCCATCAAGCCCGGACCCATCGCTTGGGCGTGGCGTGTGGATTGCCATTCGGAATATCGATCCACGTGACACTGGCCGCAGGCTTTCGGGGAAAGTGGGTGATTATCGGCGTGCGGATAGCTGTCGGGCGGGTCGCCTTGAGCTGCCAGGGGACGTTCCCAATGCTCCGCTAGAAACGCACCAATCCGATCGCCGCTGCCCGCACCGAAAGCCACGGTGCCGAACAAAAACAGCACGGGGAGAAGAACGAAGCTTCTCCCCGTGTTGGATGTCGACTTGCACATCACATGCAAGTATACACGCTTAAGACTACTCAGCGGCGCAAGGATTGCAGGGGTTGCAAGGATTGCAAGGGTTATCGGCCGCGCAAGGATTACAAGGATTGCAGGGATTATCCGCTGCGCAAGGATTGCAAGGGTTGCAAGGGTTGCAAGGATTATCCGCTGCGCAAGGATTGCAGGGGTTGCAAGGATTGCAGGGATTATCCGCTGCGCAAGGATTACAAGGATTACAGGGATTACAAGGGTTGTCACTTGAGGCAACCACGATCGTATTGCCGGTGAGATCCGCGGCTATCGCCGGCGTACCGGCAACGGCCAATCCCAAAACAGCGCCTATCGCGGCGGCATATATGGATTTTTGTCTCAGCCCGTTTTTGTAGAGTGTGTCAGCCATCGTTAAGACTCCTCCTGTGGGGATTCGTGTCGATTATTGAAATACTAATGGCACCTCTATTCATTGATGGCCGGAAATCTTGAGTTCAAAATATCCAATATCCGCGTTGAAATCCTTCGCAATCGCTTGCTATTACGTGCGGATTTCGCCTTGATCTTGAATATTTCGTCTCTCAACCTTTCTCGTCCACAATGAATGGAGATGCCCTAAAGGAACTACCGAGAGTGCCGCGTATTCATTCGAACCGGTGGCGATTCTCAGCTTTTAATAGACCAGGGAGGGATGTCGAAGTTCCCCCTGTTTGTCTTGAGATGTAAGCGGCGGAAGGAAATCAACCCGAACGGGTGAAAGCCGGTACTAAAAACGGTGTCGCTGCGCAAATTAGTACACGGTTCACACGATCCTCGTCCGCAGATCAACTCGATTCATGCGTTATAAACCAAAGCGGGCGAAGGCGTCCCACCCTCGCCCGCTTGGTAGTGGTAATCGGGCCGCAGCGTCTACTCAGCCGCGCACGGATTACACGGGTTGCATGGATTGCTTGCCGCACAAGGATTGCACGGGTTGCATGGATTGCTCGCCGCACAAGGATTGCACGGGTTGCATGGATTGCTCGCCGCACAAGGATTGCATGGATTGGCGGCCGCACTGGGGGTGAAGCCCTTTTGTACTTCCTCCGTATAGGCCGCCAACGCAGCCAGTTCCTTCGAGTCCCAGGGCAACGGATTCGCCTGCATCGGCACCAGCATGCAAAGCTGCACCATTTCCTCGGTGGTGATCGCATCAACACCTGCCCGCTGAGTCGCCATGGCCACTTTGTGTGGATAGGCTTCAGCGAAGGTGGCATTGAAGTTCTGATTTTTCGCGTGACAAGTCTGGCATGACAAGCCGCTGGTGCTTAACTCCGGGTCGTGCCAAAGTTTCTTGCCCAGGGATGCCAGCCCTTCCTCGTTGCCTGAATAAGACTCGGAACCCTCCGGCCGCAGGACATCCTTGGGATTGACAGCGCCGGCCGCGCACGGATTGCAAGGATTGCTTGCCGCGCACGGATTACAAGGATTACCCGCTGCACAAGGGTTACAAGGGTTACAAGGGTTACTCGCTGCACAAGGATTACAGGGATTGCAAGGGTTGCACGGATTAGAGGTCGAAGCGACAACAATCCCATCGTTTGAACCGAAGTCCGCGCCGAGCGCCGGCGATGCCGTCGCCGTGAAACCGAACATCGCCCCCGCGATCGCTACATGCAATGCGGATTTTCTTAAGTGTTGAGAGTATGGCTTGTTCGCCATGTTTGACTCCTCCAAAAGCGTTTGTGATAAATACCTGTGCCGGATGCGATTTCACGTTTCCCGACGGGTGTTTGTGACCCGCCAGGATTCCGAAAGTTCAATTATGGTGACAGTTAACTTAATTCGCCAATCGCGATATATTATGGTGCCGTAATTCGCCGAAACGTAGGCAGAACCCCAATTCACAGGAGTGAAACCATGGCAAGGATCGCAGCCCGACTATCCCCATCACGTCACGCAGCGCGGTAACCGTCGACAGTCAACGTTTTTTGGCGGCTCGGACTATCAGTGTTACATAGATCTGCTCGCCGATTACAAGGCCGAGTTTGACTTGGACATATGGGCTTACTGCCTAATGCCTAATCACGTGCACCTGGTCATCGTTCCGCGACAACAGGAAAGTCTGGCGAAGTGTTTGGGCAGGGTACATCGAAAGTATGCGTTGCAGATTAACGAGCGCTATGAGTGGAGGGGCCATTTATGGCAGGAACGGTTTCATTCATTTGTCATGGACGAGCAGCATCTGTTGGCCGCAGTGCGATATACGGAGCTCAATCCTGTTCGGGCCGGGCTGTGCGAGCGACCGGAAGCGTGGCCCTGGTCAAGTGCCCGGGCCCATTTGAACACTGCAGACGACAAACTGGTCGATGTCAAACCGATGCTGAATCGGATCGGGGATTGGAAGTGCTATCTGACTCCCGACGATGCCGATGCAGAGTTAGTTTGTATTCGTAATCATACGAAAACAGGGCGCCCGGCGGGCGGAGACGAGTTCCTGGATCAATTGGAGGCGGCAACCGGTCGGGTGCTGCGAAAGGCGAAGCCGGGTCGAAAAAGCAAGAACCCGGAAATAGGGTAACTGTCACCAGAGTTGGAAATAAGTCAACTGTCACCATGATTTTTTTGCTGCAGTTGCCATAATTCGGCGTAGTGGCCGCTCTGGGCCAGGAGTTGGTCGTGGCTGCCGCGTTCGACGATCCGGCCGTGTTCTAGGACCAGAATCTCGTCGCAATCCACCACCGTGGACAGGCGGTGAGCAATGACCAAGGTTGTACGGTCCTTCACGGCTTGCGCGAGAGCCGATTGGATGGCTTTTTCCGATCGGGTGTCGAGTGAAGAAGTAGCCTCGTCCAGAATCAGGATGGCCGGATCCTTGAGCAGGGTTCGGGCAATGGCGATGCGTTGTTTTTCCCCGCCGGATATCTTCAGGCCTCGTTCACCTACCAGTGTGTCGTAGCCCATTGGCAAGGTTTCAATGAAGGTATCGAGCTGCGCGAGGCGCGCGGCCTCGATAATTTCCCGGTTCTCGGCATCAGGCCGCCCGTAGCGGATGTTGTATTCAATGGTGTCGTTGAACAGAAGCGTGTCCTGGGGCACGATGCCGATGGCGGTGCGCAGCGAGTCTGTTTTCAGCTCGCGGATGTCGTGACCGTCGATACGGATCGCCCCGCCGGTAACGTCAAAAAACCGGAATAGCAGGCGGGCCAGGGTAGACTTGCCGGACCCGCTCGGTCCGACCACCGCCACCTTGTGGCCGCCGGGGATTTCGAAGTCCACGTCGTGCAGGATCTGGCGGTCGTGGTTGTACGCGAACTCGACATGCTCGAAACGTACCGACGTATCCTGCGTATCCAGCGTCCCGCCGCGCTCGCCGTCCTGTACTTCCGGCGCCGCGTCCATTAAACCGAACATACGTTCCATATCGGTCAGGGTGTGTTTAACTTCCCGGAAAATGGTGCCGAGGAAATTCAGCGGGATGTAAAGCTGAATCAAGAACGCGTTGACCATGACGAAATCGCCGAGCGTTATGGTGCCGGTCACCACCTCCCGCGCGGCCATAACCATCAGCAGGGTCAAGCCGCTGCCGATGATCACCCCCTGGCCGATGTTTAGAAATGCCAGCGAAACGAGATTCGTGATCGACGCCTTTTCCCAGGTGCGCAGATTTTTGTCGAAGCGCTCGGCTTCCCAACGTTCATTGCCGAAATACTTGACCGTCTCGTAGTTAATCAGGGAGTCCACGGCTGCAGAGTTGGCCGTGGAGTCGGCCTGGTTCATCTGTACCCGGAACTTGATCCGCCACTCGGTGACTTTATAGGTGTAGACAAAATACACGACGACCGTAATCAGAGTAATAATGGCGAACCAGGGTTGGAACTTGACAAGCAGGATCCCGCATACCACCAGGATTTCGAATACGGTGGGGAGGATGCTGAAAACCATGTAATTCAACAGCTGGGCGATACTACGGCTACCCCGTTCCAGATCCCGGGATAGCCCGCCGGTCTGGCGGTCGAGATGGAATCGCAGCGATAGATTGTGCAGGTGGCGGAATACTTTAAGAGTGATCCGGCGGGTAGACCGCTGGGCGGCCTTGGCGAAAACGGCGTTGCGAAGCTCCTGGAATAAAATGGTGGAAAACCGAAGCAAACCATAGGCGAGCAGTAGCGCTAGTGGCACGATCAGCAGGGCCGTTGTTTGGCCCGACGTATCGAGCCGGTCGACGATCGCTTTTAAGGACACCGGTACGCCGATATTGGCCAGCTTGGCCAGCGCCAGCAATGCCATCGCTCCGCCCAGGCGCCAACGGTAATCCCATAAATAGGGTGCGAGGGTACTCAGCGTTTGCCAGTCGCGGCGCCCGCTGGCGGGCATTTCGGTATGAAAACCACGCATGTACGAACCCGGGAAGATGGAGCCTCGTTAACGAGGATGGGTACCCACGAATTTTGCCGAGGGGCCCAAAATTAAAAAAACCCGGGAAACGGCCGGCGTGCCGCTTTCCGGGCCGCTGAACGTTACAATATCAGTGACGGGGTACACTAGGCATCGACCCAGACCCTGTGCAATTGGTGATACTGCGTCGGATGCGCGTGCATATTCTTTACCGTGTCGCGGGCCACGAAAAACTTCGGCTGCCACAACGGCTGAATAATGACGGCATCGTTCTGCAGGATACGCTCGACTCTCTCCATTTTAGCCCGGCGGGCATCCGCGTCGAGAACCGCTTCGGCCTCGTTAAGCGCCGTGTCGAATTCCGGGTTGGCGTACTCGGTTTCGTTCCACGGCACGCCGCTACGGTAACCCAGGCTCAGAACCATGGTACCCAACGGCCGATGCGTCCACGCAGTAAACCCGAACGGGGTCTTATTCCAAACCTCCCAGTACTTGGAAGCCGGCATGATATTTAGCGCCAGGTTGACGCCGATGTCGGCTAGCTGCTGTTTCATGATTTCGCAGACTTGCTGTTGCCACGGACCGTTGGTATTGCCGATGTCGATCCTGAGGTCCAGGCCGTTTTCGTGACCCGCCTCGGCCAGCAGTCGCTTGGCCTTTTCAACGTCCCGTTTGAGCTTCGGCAGTTCGTAGTACTCCGGATGGATCTGCGAGACGTGGTGGTGCTCGGCGAACCGCCCCCGGCCTCCGAATACGAGTTCGGGATACGTATCGATGTCGATGCACGCCTGCATGGCCTGGCGCAGCTTGAGGTTGTCAAATGGCTTTTCGTTAACCTGCATGCGCGCCACGCCGGTTTGGGCCGTCTGCGCCTCGTGAATGACGGTATTCGGCAGGCTCTGCGCCATTTGCAGCGAGGCGATGTCGAACTCGTAGATGGCATCCACCTGGCCCGAAGCGTAGGCGGCGAGCTGCGCCGCGGAAGCCGAACCGTGGTCGATGTAATGGATCTCGTCCAGATAGATCGGCCCGCCGATGTACGGATTGTCTAGGCCCTCGCCCCAGTACGGGTCGCCGCGCTTCTTCAGGACTGCTTTCCGGCTGACGGTATGTTCGGCAAGCGTGTACGGACCCGTCCCGTTGTTTTCCTCCGAAAGATTACCCTGGAATCCGCGATGCAAAATAGCGGTCGGGTAGTTGTACAGATTCTCCGGTATGGATAGCTGCGGGTTTTTGGTGTGCAGCTTGATGGTGTGGTCGTCGACGATGTTGACGGCCCCTTCGACCGCCCGCTTGGACATCTTGGGGTTGCCTTCCTCGTCCTTTTCGCCGGTATCGTATTCCTCCACCATGGCGGCGAACAATCCGATGTTGGACGAACCGGTGGCGGGATCGAGCCAGCGATTGAAATTGAAGGCCACGTCCTCGGCGATGAAGTCGTCGCCGTTGTGCCACTTCACGCCTTTACGCAAATGGAACGTCCATTCGGTCAAGTCCTCCGAGGCCTCCCAGCCTTCGGCCAGATACGGCCGCGTGATGTTGTCCGGTCCGGTTATTGTCAGATATTCCACGATCTGCCGGGAAATGTTTGATTTTTCCGTCCAGTCGAACAGAGCCGGGTCGGTCATTTCCTGCACCGGCATGGAGACGCGGAAAATACCTCCCATTTTGCCGTGCGCGGCTTGAGCCGGCGGTATAATGTGCTCGCCGGTAATGCGACTCAACAACGCGTAGGCGGTAGTGGCGGATAGTCCCAGCAGGGTAGTGGTCCGCAGGAAATTGCGTCGGTCGATGCGCTCTTTCTTGAGATCGACCGCCAGGTCATGTACCAGCGGATGGACGCGATCCTCGATTTTTATGCGTTTGCTCATGATTTACGTTTCCTCGCCTTTGATTGCTTGGCGCAAAAATAAAGTGGATGGATACCCGATGCAAGTCGCATTGACTGGGAATTTGTCGGTCATGCCTGTATAAATTCCAGCGTGTTGGCCAAGAGTGGCTCAGCGGATGAAGTTTAGACTAATCACATATAACATTCATCGCGCAATCGGCCTCGATCGTCGTTTTCGCCTCGATCGTATCGTGGAAATTCTGGTGGACCACGATGCGGACATCGTTCTGTTGCAAGAAGTTGACGAGGGCGTACCGCGTACCCGAAGAATGAACTTGGCCAAAGTGCTCGCCGAGGAGCTGGCATATCCGTACTATGCCTTGGGCCATAACGTCAGCCTGCGAAAGGGCCGGTACGGCAATGCGACCTTGAGCCGATATCCCATCGTGCGCGAGCGCAACATCGATTTGACCGTGGCTGAGCGCAAACGGCGCGGCTGTCAGCACACAACGGTCGAATTAGGCGCCGGCGTGGATGCCGGGCGTCGCCTGGAAATTTTCAATCTGCATCTGGGGCTCGGCGCCCGGGAACGTCAGCGCCAGGCGGGTATGCTGGCGCGTTCGCGGGAGATCGTGACGCTGGAAGCGGGCACGCCGTGTCTGTTGGGCGGCGATTTCAACGATTGGCGTTCCTTGCTGCGGGCGTTCTTTGTGGAGGGTCTGGGTTATCATTGCGCCACGGACCGGGAAACGGACAGCGGCGCGCACCCCATCCGGACTTATCCGTCGTTTTCCCCAAGGGGGGCACTGGATCGGATCTACTATCGAGGCGGTTTACGGTTGATATCGGTGAATCGCTGCCGCCACCAGATTGCCAGAATCGCCAGCGATCATCTTCCGGTGATGGCCGTTTTCGAGTTGTAGCAAGGAGAGCCCTTAACTTAGTACCCTTGGGCATAAATACACACACGTTCAGAGCGTCTCCAAAGTGCCAATGCAAGGCGCGCTTCGCAGGGAATGGCGAGCCCTTTTCAAGAAGCGCAACGCCGCAGTGGCGCTTTGGAGGCGCT
>JAANXG010000161.1 GCA_018263405.1 Gammaproteobacteria bacterium | reverse complement strand
GGATGTTCGAACCGGTGGCGAAACCCTGGGGCGTGGGGGGCATCCCGGAGGATGCCTCCTTCACGCAGCTCCCGGCGGACTGGGACCACGTCGCACCGCAGCTCGAAGCGGCGATGGAACGTGTGCCGGTATTCGCGGAAGTCGGAATCCAGTTGTTCTTCAACGGGCCCGAGAGCTTCACACCGGACGACCGCTATCTGCTCGGTGAGACGCCGGAGCTGCCGGGCCTCTTCGTTGCGTGCGGATTCAATTCGGTCGGCATCCAGTCCGCGGGCGGTGCCGGCCGGGTGCTCGCCGACTGGATCGTCGACGGACACCCACCCATGGATTTGTCCGACGTCGATATCCGGCGCATGCTCCCGTTTCAGAACAACGCCGCCTTCCTGCGCGACCGGACCGTCGAGGCACTCGGGCTGTTGTATGCAATGCACTGGCCCTACCGCCAGTACGAAACGGCGCGGCTGGCGCGACGAACGCCGTTTCATGACCGGCTCGAATGTCTTGGCGCGGCGTTCGGCGAAGCCGCCGGCTGGGAGCGTCCGGATTTTTTCGGCGAACCGGGAAGCACCCCCGCCTATGACTACAGCTTCGGGCGGCCCGCGTGGTTCGAGCGCAGCGCCGGCGAGCACAAGGCGGCGCGCGCGGATCTGGTACTTTTCGATCAAACCGGTTTCGCGAAATTCCTGGTCCAGGGCCCCGACGCGGAAGCGGCCCTGCAGTACGTCTGCTCCAACCGGGTGGACGTCGAGCCCGGGAACGTGGTGTACACCTTGCTGCTCAACGAGCGCGGTGGAATCGAAGACGACGTGACGGTGACGCGGCTGGACGACGAACGTTTTTTGGTCGTCGCGCCGGCGACGGCCCAGCGCCGCGATTACTACTGGTTGCGCCACTGCGTTCAAAGCGAATATCGGGCGACCGTCACGGACGTGACCTCCTCGGAGGCCGTCATCGGGATCATGGGGCCGCGCTCCCGGGATTTTTTACAGCAGGTTACGGGGGCGGACCTTTCGAATCCGGCCTGCCCGTTCGCCCGCTGGGTGGATCTGGAGATCGGCTACGCGCGCGTACGTGCCGCGCGCATCACCTATGTTGGAGAGCTCGGCTGGGAAATCTATATACCGACCGAGTTCGCCACCGGAGTCTTTGACGTGCTCATGGCGGGCGACGACGCACCCAAACCGGCCGGCTTTCACGCCCTGCACTCCCTGCGGACCGAGTCCGGGTACCGCCACTGGGGTCACGACATTACCGACGAGGATGAGCCGTTCGGCGCCGGACTCGGATTCGCGGTCGCCGGGGGCAAGAATTTCATCGGCCGCGACGCTGTCGAGCGCCTGCGTGAGCAGCCGCGATGCCGCCGCCTCATCTCCCTGAAACTCGAGGACCGCGACCCTCTCATTTACCACGACGAACCGATTTTCCTCGGGGAACGGATCGTAGGCCGGACCACCTCCGGCCGTTACGGCCATACCGTAGGTGCGGCGGTGGGTCTTGGATGGATCGAGCACCCGAACGGTGAGCACCTCGACAAGGCGTTCATCGATCAGAGCGGATTCAGCGTCGAAGTCGCCGGGGAACCAATTCCAATCCGGCTTTCGCTGCGTCCCTTCTACGATCCTTACCGGGAACGCGTAAAGTAATCGGCTGATACCCGGACATTGTCGGTTTTAGTCCCGGGCTCCACCACGATCAGGCGCAAGAAAGATAGACTCGCTCGCCCGGCGGGTCGGTCAGGACATTTGTGCCGAAGCCTTAACATCCTTTTCTTTCCGTTGTTGCAATACGCGGTCGAGCCAATCCGGATCCATTTCCGGCACCGACGACAGCAGTAGTTCCGTGTACTCGTGATGGGGGGGCGTGAAGATTTCGTCCTTGCTCCCCTGCTCGACGATCTCGCCCTGGAGCATGACGACAACTTCGTCGGCAATCGCACGCACGGTTGCCAGGTCGTGAGTAATGAACATGTAACCCAGATTCAGTTCCTGCTGGAGGCGGTCCAGCAGTTTCAAGATTTCCTCGGCGACAAGCTGGTCCAACGCCGAGGTGACTTCGTCACAGATAATGAAATCCGGTTCCGCAGCCAGTGCCCGGGCGATGCAGATGCGCTGCTTCTGGCCGCCGGAAAGCTCGGCCGGGTAGCGTTCGATGAACTGGGACGGGTCCAGTTCGATCATCTCCAGAAGTGCCCTGATTCGCTGATCGAGTTCTTTGCCCCGCAGGCCCAGATAAAACGTCAATGGCCGGCCGATGATATCGCGAATCCGCTGGCGCGGATTGATGGCCGTGTCCGGCATCTGATAGATCATCTGCGCGTGGCGAAGCTGGTCTTTGCTTCGCTTCCAGTAATTGCCCGGCAGTTCTTCGTCGCGAAACAGCACCCGGCCCTCTTTGGGGGGCAGCAGTCCGGTGATCACCCGCGCCGCCGTGCTCTTACCACTGCCGCTCTCGCCCACAACGGCGACCGTGAGGCCGGCGTGAATTTCGAAGCTGATGTCGTGCAGGACCGGGATGTCCCCGTAGGCGGCTGTAACATGGTCAACCGTGACCAGCGGCGTCGGATCTTGCTGTTGAGCGGCCGTCTTGCGAAACGAGCGGACCGCCCACAAAGTCTTGGTGTAATCGGCGCGCGGATCCGACATTATGGTCCGTGTGTCCGCTTCTTCGACCAGTTCGCCGTATCGCAGCACCATGATGCGGTCGGCCATCTGGGCGACGACCGCGAGGTCGTGGGTGATGTAGATCGCGCCTGTGTTGAACTGGTCGACGATATCCCGGATGGTAGCCAGCACCTCGATTTGAGTGGTGACGTCGAGCGCGGTGGTCGGCTCGTCGAAGACGATGAGGTCCGGCTGACAGGCCATGGCCATGGCCGTCATCGCCCGCTGCAGTTGTCCGCCGGACACCTGGTGCGGATAGCGATAGCCGATATTGTCGGGGTCCGGAAGCAGCAACTGTTTGTACAGATCCTTGGCGTCGGCCTCCGCGACGCTGCGGCTTTTGATGCCGTGTTGCACCGGTGATTCGACGAACTGATCGATCAGCTGATGGGCCGGATTGAAGGCGGCGGCGGCGCTCTGCGCCACGTAAGCGATGCGCACGCCGCGCACCGAGCGTTTTTTGTATTCGCTCGCTGCCATCAGGTCGACACCGTCAAACACGATCGTACCACCCGAGATCCGGCAGCCGGGCCGCGCGAAGGCCATCGCGGCGAGACCGATGGTGGATTTGCCCGCTCCGGATTCGCCGATCAATCCCAGTACTTCCCCGCGACGCAGGGTCACATCGATACCCTTGACGATTTCCTGCCAGTCGTCCTCAACCTGCCCCTCGATCCAAAGACCGCGCATCTCCAGCAAAACTTCGTTGCCGGTGTTGTTCTTGCCGTTAGTACTCATCCCGCAGTCCGCTCGTTTTGTGCAGAAACCAATCGACGACGAAATTGACGGCGATCGTCAACATCGCGATTGCCGCCGCCGGCAGCAGCGGCGTGATATCACCGTATGTGATCAACGTGGCGTTGTCGCGCACCATGGAGCCCCAGTCCGCGGTGGGTGGCTGAATACCCAGGCCCAGGAAGCTCAACGCGGCGATAGTCAAAAAGACGAAACAAAACCGCAAGCCGAACTCTGCCGACAACGGTGCCATGATATTGGGCAGCACCTCGCGGATGGTTATCCAGCCAATGCCTTCCCCACGCACGCGGGCCGCCTCGACGAAATCCATCACCGCGACATTGGCGCCGACGGCCCGGGCCAGGCGGAAAACGCGGGTCGAGTCCAACACCGCGATGATTATGATCAGGACGGGGATGGAAGTCCCGAAAATCGTGAGCAGCAGCAGGGCGAAAATTAGTTGTGGAATCGCCATGAGGATATCGACAACGCGGCTCAGCAGCTGGTCCATCCAGCGCCCCAGCACCGCCGCGAGGATGCCGCCGACCCCTCCGATCAGGAACGCCAGGCAGGTAGTCAGGAACGCGATGCCGATCGTATTGCGCGCGCCGTAAATCAGACGCGTCACCATATCCCGACCCAGATTGTCGGTGCCCAGCAGAAATTGTCCGCCCCATGGTTCGAATTGTCGTCCGACGATCTCGGATTCGCCGTAGGGCGTGAGCACCGGCGCAAAAACGGCCACGAACACGTAACCGAGAATCAACACGAGCCCCAGCTTGGCGGTCCACGGTGCCTTCTTCAGTTCGCGCCACACGGCGTCCCAGCCGCGCTCCCGCCGCGCCGGGGGAAGGGCATCCGCGGTCTGTGCCTGATCAATATCGGCCGGCTCGTTCATCGCGGATGCAGGAGCCTAGGGTTGGTGACGATGCTAAGAATATCCGCCGTCAGGTTCAGCAGAATATAGGTCGCCGCGAATATCAAACTGCAGGCCTGGACGACGGGCAGGTCGCGCTTTTGCACCGAGTCCACAATCAATTGGCCGAGTCCCGGATAGACGAACACGACTTCGACGACGACAACACCCACGATCAGGTAGGCCAGGTTGATCACGATGACGTTGACGATGGGCGCCCAGGCGTTTGGCAGGGCATGGCGGACGATGATGTGGGATCGCTTCAAGCCCTTGAGATTGGCCATCTCGATATACGGGCTGGAAAGCAGGTTGATGATGGACGCCCGGGTCATACGCATCATGTGAGCGGTAACCACGAGTGTGAGGGTCAATGCCGGTAGCATGCATCGGTAGATGCGTTCCCAAAGCGGCGTCTCCACGGTCACGTTGCTCAAGCTTGGAAACCAACCGGCGTTCACGGAGAGGAAAAGGATCAGGATGTAGGCAATGAAGAACTCTGGAAACGAGATCGAGGTTAGCGTGAAGATATTCACCGCCCGGTCGTAGAGGCTGTTGCGGTACAGCGCCGCCAGGACTCCCAGCGTTACCGCGACCGGAACGGCGATGGCGGCCGCCAGTCCCGCCAGGAACAGCGTATTGCCAAGCCTTACGCCGATCAGCTCCGAGATCTCGCGCTGGCTGGCCAAGGAGGTGCCGAAGTCGCCCTGCACCATGCCGCCGAGCCATTCGAAATAGCGGATATAGGGCGGCAAGTCGAGGCCGAGCTCTTTTCGCATGGCGGCCACGGTCTCCGGCGTCGCCGCCTGCCCCAGTATCTCCTCGGCGAGGTCGCCGGGCAGGAGCTCCACCCCCAGGAAGATAATGAGCGAAACGGCGAAAAGAACGAGGAGGCCCAGCGCAAGGCGCTGGGCCACAATCGTGAAAATAGGCCTCATTGGCCGGACTGTCGGCCTAGGACTTAAGCCACCAGCGCTCGATCGCCCGGAAGCCGTCCATGCTCCAGTTGTTGCCCATCTGCTCGTGGCCCACGTTCGTGGACAGGGCCATTACGTAGTTGTTGAACAGCGGCACGACGACGCCGCCCTCGTCGCGCACGATTGTCTGCATCTCGACGTACATTTCGCGGCGCTTGGCCTCGTCGAGCTCGGCGCGCGCGTCGGTCAGCAGTTTGTTGAAGCGTTCGTGCTCCCAGAAGCTGTCGTTCCAGGGCGCGCCCGCCGCATAGGCGGTCGAGAACATCCAGTCCTCCGTCGGCCGCCCGCCCCAGTAGACCGCGCACCACGGTTTCTTCAGCCAGACGTTCGACCAATAGCCGTCATTCGGCTCGCGTACGACATTGATGTCGATGCCGGCCTTGGCCGCATGTTCCTTATAGAGCACCGCCGCGTCGACGGCGCCCGCGAAGGCGGCGTCGGCCGCGCTCAGATCGACTTTCAGGCTGCTCATCCCCGCCTGCTTCAGGTGGAACTTGGCCTTGTCCGGGTCGTACTCGCGTTGCGGTATTTCCTCGGCATAGTAGCGGCTGGCCTTGCCGATCGGGAAGTCGTTGCCGAGGTAGCCGTGGCCGAGCAGGATGGTATCCAGCAGTGCCTCGCGGTCGAGGGCGTACTTCAGCGCCAGGCGCACGTCGTTGTTGTCGAACGGCGCCATGTCGGTGCGCATGGCAAAGGTGTAATGTGCGTTGCCGCTGGTCTCGACGAGCTCGACATCCTGGTTGCGCTCCAGCAGGTGGGCGGTCTTGAGGTCGACCCGGTCCATGGCGTCGATTTCGCCGGTGGTCAGCGCGTTGGTGCGCGCGGTGACATCCACGATGACCAGCAGTTCGGCGCCGTCGACATGCGCCACCTCTTCATTCCAGTAGTTCGGGGCGCGCTTGACGGCCGTGCGCACGCCGGGCTCGTAGCTCTCCAGGGTGTAGCTGCCGGCGCCGATGCCGGAGGTGGCGTCGGCCTTGCCGTCCCGGGACGGCAAGATCGCCAGGTGGTAGTCGCTGACGATATAGGGGAAGTCGGCGTTGCCGCCCTTCAGGGTGAAGACCACCGTGTTCTTACCGTCGGCCTTGATGTCCTCGATGGGGTCGACGATCGGTTTGGCGGCCGACTGCGACTCCTCGCCTCGGTGGTGATTGAACGAGGCGATAACGTCTGCCGCCTCCAGGCTCTTGCCGTTGTGGAACTCCACGCCCTTGCGCAGGTTGAAACGCCATTGCTGGGCGTCGGGCGTCGGTTCCCAGGATTCGGCGAGCTCGGGCGCCAGATCGCCGGCATTGGTGACGACGGTCAGTTTGTTGTGGACCGAGCCGGCCACCATCTGCATGTAGAGATTCTCGTAGGTCGCCGGATCCAGGGTGTCGGTGGTCGAGCCGTGGCCGATACCCAGGCGCAGCGTGCCGCCTTTCTTCGGCGTCGCGGCGAATGCCGAATCGCCGATCAGCGACGGCGCGGCCGCCACGAGGCCCAGGGCCGATGCGCGGGCCATGAATGCGCGCCGACTGATTTTTCCCTGGGAGAATAGGTGTTCGAGTCTCTTTATTTCTGACATTGCGGTTCCTCCTGCCGTTAGGGGCATAATGGTCCAGAATCACGGATTCGTGCTGTATATACTTGTTTCCAGGCGGCGTTTTAGACCAATGTAGCCACCTTTTTCGTGCACGATCGCTTATTAATATACGCCGTCGGTTTGGAAAACAAAACACTCGATGCCAGCGCGAAGCGGCTCATTAATTCGTCCGGGCCAAGACGATCCCACCCCCGCATTCCGCAAGCCCTTAGTGAGAACTTACCGGAACCAGTATATCCAGACAACGCCGCAACCACGGCGTGTAACGGTCGGGTTGTCGTTTGATTCGATCGCGAATTTCGTCAATCCGGAGCAACCGGACTTCGGAGACTTCGGCGGGGTCCGGAGTGACGTTGCCCGAGTACTCGGCGCGGAAACACCGTTGGATTTCAAAATCGCGAACATCCTTCGCCTCGACAATGGTTTGGCAACGCATCTCTTCGCCCCACGGTTCAACGTCCACCCCACGTATCGACAGCTCCTCCTCGATCCCCCGCAGCGCCGCCTGGCGATAGGACTCCCCGGGTTTCAAATGTTCACCGACGCTGAGATCCCACGCATTTGGCCATACATCCTTCAGCGGGGACCGCAGCTGGATATACAGCCTGCCATCGGGATGAAACACAAATACGTTGACGGATTTATGCCAAAGACCCTGTCGATGAACCCGGCTGCGCCCGACCATGTTCAGGAAATTCCCGTTTTCGTCGCAGGTTTCAAGTTGTTCGCTCATGGGTCCCCATTGTTATCCACGGGTCAAAAGAATGTAAGTTCTCAATAACCCCGTGCAAGAATGTGGGGGTAGGGTTGTCTTTCAGGGCTGTCGAAAGCACGGAGGCTTTCGCCAGGAAAGACAACCCTACCCCCACATGATCGCCGACATTGCACGGACTTTTTGAGAAATAACAACGACGCTACCCGTGAGGGTTGGAACAGCTCGAAAAGAAACTCATGCGGAGGTGGCTCGCTTTTACCGCTGGCCCAGCCCAATTCAGCGGTTCCGTCGATTAGGCCGAGGGCGAGCCAGTTTGCGGACGAACGGTCGCCGTACTCACTGCTGTATCGCAGCAACACGGTGCCATTTTCGAAGGCAACAAGGTTGTGACGCTCCTGGCCGACGCCAACTTGGTGTACGAGAGCCAGCATGATCGAAACCAGCGACACAGTGGCCAATCTCGATACGTATCGCGAGCGAAGAACCGAAAAGACGCTCGGCAATGAACTTATGGATCGTGTCATGATTCTCTTTTAATAATTTTTTTAAAAAAAGCCCCGCGCGAGGCGGGGCTTTTTCTTGGCGAGTCCTTGAAAAACGGGCCCTGGGGAAGACGGTTTACATCATGCCGCCCATGCCGCCCATGCCCCCCATGTCGCCGCCCGGCATTCCGCCGCCGGATTCTTCCTTCTCCTCCGGATGCTCGGCGACCATGGCCTCGGTCGTGATCATCAGACCGGCTATGGACGCGGCGTTTTGCAGCGCGGAGCGGCAGACCTTGGTGGGATCCAGGATGCCCATGGCGATCAAGTCGCCGTATTCCTCGGTCGAGGCGTTGTAGCCGTAGTTGCCGGAATTCTCCAGCACCTTGTTCAGGATCACGGCTCCGTCCTGACCGGCGTTGCCGACGATCTGCCGCAGCGGCTCTTCAAGCGCCCGCTGAACGATCTTGATGCCGGCATCCTGGTCGTGGTTGTCGCCTTTGACCTTGCCGACCTTGTCGAGGCAGCGCACCAACGCCACACCGCCGCCCGGCAGCACGCCTTCTTCCACCGCGGCGCGGGTGGCGTGCAGCGCGTCTTCCACGCGGGCTTTCTTTTCCTTCATTTCGATTTCCGTCGCGGCGCCGACTTTGATCACGGCCACCCCGCCGGCCAACTTGGCCACGCGCTCCTGCATCTTCTCCTTGTCGTAATCCGAGGTCGCCTCTTCGATCTGCGCCCGGACCTGGTTGACCCGGGCTTCGATGTCGTCCTTGCTGCCCGCGCCGTCGATGATGGTAGTGTTTTCCTTGGACACCTGAATGCGCTTGGCCTGGCCGAGATCATCCAAAGTGGTGCTTTCCAGGCTCTTGCCGACTTCCTCGGAAATCACCTGGCCGCCGGTCAGGACCGCAATGTCCTGCAGCATGGCCTTGCGGCGATCGCCGAAGCCGGGCGCCTTGACCGCGCAGACCTTGACGATGCCACGGATGTTGTTGACCACCAGGGTTGCAAGAGCTTCGCCCTCGATGTCCTCGGCGATTATCGTCAACGGCTTGCTGGCCTTGGCCACGGCTTCCAGCACCGGCAAGAGCTCCTTGATGTTGGAGACTTTCTTGTCGTGGATCAGAATGTACGGATCTTCCAGATCGCAGGCCATGTTTTCCTGCTTGTTCACGAAGTAAGGCGACAAGTAACCGCGGTCGAACTGCATACCTTCAACGATCTCCAGTTCGTTCTCCAGGCCGGTGCCTTCTTCCACGGTAATGACGCCTTCCTTGCCCACTTTTTCCATCGCCTCGGCGATGATTTTGCCGATCGACTCGTCGGCATTGGCGGACACGGCGCCCACCTGGGCGATTTCCTTATGGTCGGAGCACGGCTTGGATAGAGCCTTCATCTCTTCTACCGCCGAGGTCACGGCCTTGTCGAGGCCGCGCTTCAGATCCATGGGGTTCATGCCGGCTGCCACGGCCTTGAAGCCTTCCTTCAACATCGACTGGCCCAGCACTGTGGCAGTGGTGGTGCCGTCACCGGCGACATCGGATGTCTTGCTCGCGACCTCTTTCAGCATCTGCGCGCCCATGTTCTCGAACTTGTCCTTCAGCTCGATTTCCTTTGCCACGGAAACGCCGTCTTTGGTAACGGTTGGCGCGCCGAAGGATTTATCCAGCACAACATTCCGGCCCTTGGGACCCAATGTAACCTTTACGGCGTCCGCGAGGATATTGACGCCGCGGAGTTTCTTGCCGCGGGCGTTTTCGCCGAATAATACGTCTTTTGCTGCCATTGCTATATTCTCCTGTTGCTTATTCGATGACGCCCATGATGTCGTCTTCACGCATCACGAGCAGATCTTCGTTGTCGACTTTGACTTCGGTGCCGGAATACTTGCCGAACAGCACTTTGTCCCCCGGTTTCACTTCCAGGCTACGGACTTCGCCGTTGTCCTGGAGCTTGCCGTTGCCGACGGCTACTACCTCACCCTGCATGGGTTTTTCGGCAGCCGTATCGGGGATCACAATGCCACCCGGAGTCTTTTTGTCTTCTTCGACCCGGCGTACCAGTACACGGTCGTGTAATGGACGGATTGCCATGTTTGTATGCCTCCTCAATTAGAAGTGTTAATTGTTTGATATCGCTTTAGTTTTGTGCTGTTTGGCAGCACTCATCTAAATTGAGTGCTAATCATAAGGGCGGATGTGCCAATGTTCAAGAGGAATCTCGGGATATATGCCCACCTACACGGATGTACGCTGGCTGGGGGCGACTTGCCGCCGGGTCATGGCCCGGATTGTCATCGCCGAAAAACCGGGTTCAATCGTCCACCCGGCGGTACCGGCCTTCGATGGCCTCGCCGCGGCCGGCGCCGGGCGGTTCACGGGGTCCGGAGCCGTGCTGGACGATGGTTCCGCGCCGAATTAGATAGTGGATAACGGTGCGCCGGCACGGCGGTGTCAGGCAGGCGAAACCAACCGCGTCTGTAAAAAACCCGGGAGTCAGCAGCAGTGCGCCGGCGACCAGCAAAAAAACGCCCTCGAATATTTCCATGGCGGGTAGTTCGCCCCGGTCCATTTGCGTGCGCATCCGGTTCACCGTGGAAAAACCCTGAACCCGTACCAGCCCGGCTCCCAGGATCGCAGTGAATACCACGGCGAAAATCGTCCAGCTGACGCCGATCGAGCCGCCGACTTCCAGCAGCAGGTAAATCTCGAACAGCGGGACCGCGAGAAAAACGGCGAAAAGGGCGGGGCCTAGGCGCATAGCTTGTTGGAGTACTGAGCTCGTTCCAAAGGGTTTCGGTTTCCCGGGAGATGATATCTGTTCATTTTGTTAACCGATGGCTTCCCCGGTCGATGATTTCAAGTCCCTTGGACTATACGTGGTCCTCTACCGGGGTTCATGATTGGAGGGTGGAATCAGTCATACATGAAACTTTGGCGCAGCAGGATCGTCATACAGGGGGCGGAATTGGTCCAGCCCGGCGGTGTCGGGTGAATTAGAATATACGCGTGGCCGAGGTTTCATGCTAACGGGGTTCGATCGTTGATTCGAATGTATTGGTACGTTTTGGAGTTTGCACGACGGCGGGAGTCGCTGTGCACGACCATGATGGTATTGGGAATGCTGGTATTATCCTGGGGCCCCGCGCGCGCCCAGGATCTGCTCGAACCCGGGCAGGCGTTTCAAGTCGAGGCGCGGATGATCTCCTCCGAGTCGCTGGAGATCACTTGGCGCATCGCGAAACACCACTATATGTACCGGCAAAGGTTTTTCGTGCGTGCCGTGGGCGGCGACGTCACACTGGGTGAACCGCGGTTTCCCGCCGGCAAAAAAAAACAGGACGAGTTTTTCGGTGAAATGGAAGTCTATGATTCGGACGTCACGTTCACGGTCCCGGTCGATTCCGCATCCGCGGATGCCGATCGATTTGTCATCGAGGCTGCGGGCCAGGGATGCAATGAACCGGTAGGCGTGTGTTACCCGCCCGTGATGAAGTCCGTTACGCTTCGACTGCCCGCTCTGCAATCCGCCGTCCAACCGTCCTCGTCGCCCCAATCGTCAATCGCATCCAGCACCCTTGATTCTCTCAAGGCGCTAGTGGACGGCGGTTCAAACCAATCGGAGTTCCTTCACCGATCCGGGCGATCCCGGTCCCCGAGCGATTAAACGGGTACATGGTGTTTTCGGTCCGCCGGCCATGCTTTTCTTTAACGAGCAGGGCGATGAGATTCCCTCGCTGCGCCGCTACGGTTACACGAACAGCGAAGAATTCCTGCGTCACATCGAACCACTGCGTCATGGGTAGGGGTGGGCGTTGTGCCGCACAGTATATTGCTCTCGCCCAGCGGGGAGATACTGGATCGGCACCTGGGCCTCTTTGATGAAGCGCGGCTCAACGCACTACTGGCGCGTCATGATCCTCCTCGACATCGTCGGCAAGCAGGCCCGCGCCAAAGTCAACATCGAGCACCTCGGCCCGGCGGACTGAAGTGTTCTATCGTTCAAACGAAGGGTCTCTTCTCCCCCCGGGAGAAGGACAGGATGAGGGTAGAGATAACGAGCCCTGGCTCAGTCTGTTTGGTACCCGCTCCCGGACGGAATTGGGAAATCACCAACCCAGACGTCTCCATTCGCCCCATTCTGATCCCTCTCCCGGAGGAGTAGGGAATATGCGTGGGGCATGGTCGATGAATGCCCGCTACCATTAAATTATGCCCACACTAGTCACCGGCGCCGCCGGCTTCATCGGAGCCGCCTTCTCCCGCCGCCTGCTGGAGCGGGGCGAGGAGGTCGTGGGCGTCGACAACCTCAACGACTACTACGACGTCTCCCTGAAACAAGCCCGCCTGGCGCGCCTGGAAAGCCAGCCGGGCTTCCACTTCGAAAAGCTCGACATCGCCGACCGCCAGGCGGTCGCCGAGCTGTTCGCCCGGCACCGCTTCGAGCGCGTCATGCACCTCGCCGCCCAGGCCGGCGTGCGCTACTCCCTCGAGCGCCCGGATGTCTACATCGACAGCAACCTGGTGGGCTTCGGCAACATCCTCGAAGGCTGCCGGCACACCGGCGTCGCACACCTGGCGTTCGCTTCGTCCAGTTCCGTGTACGGTGCCAACAGCAAGTTGCCTTTTTCCGAGCGCGACAACGTCGACCATCCCATCTCGCTGTACGCCGCGACCAAGAAAGCCAACGAGCTCATGGCGCACACTTATGCCCACCTCTATGGCCTCCCGGTCACGGGCCTGCGCTTTTTCACCGTCTACGGCCCCTGGGGTCGGCCCGATATGGCCCTGTTCAAGTTCACCCAGGGGATACTCAGCGGGGAACCTATCCCGGTCTACAACCGCGGCGAGATGATCCGCGACTTCACCTACATCGACGACATCGTCGAAGGCATGGTGCGGGTGCTCGACCGGCCCGCCGAACCGAATCCCGAATGGCGGGGCGCCAATCCCGACCCGGCTACCAGCGCCGCCCCTTACCGTGTCTACAACATCGGCAACAACCGCCCGGTGCAATTGATGCACTACATCAAAGTCCTCGAGCAGTGCCTGGGGAAGCAGGCCAACCTCGATCTCCTCCCCATGCAGGACGGCGACGTGCCCGCCACGGCTGCCGACGTCACCGCCCTGGAAACCGACCTCGGCTACCGGCCGTCGGTGACAGTGGGGGAGGGCGTCGCTCGATTCGTGGAATGGTACATGGACTACTACAACGTCTCTGATTGACACTCGTCGAGAAGCTCATGGATCTCGTGAGTGCGCAGCTCGGTGAGCTCGATGAGCACGGTCGAGTGCAAGCGCGCGCTGGCGCGCAGTCTGATTGGTGAGCCGGACCAGGCGGCGCTGTTCAACGACGGCTCACAGCCTCAGACGGTTTCGGTCCGATTGAAGGGGGTGCGTGTTGAACGTGCCCGGCAATTCGGCGACGTGTATTTGGCGCTGGCGCTATGGCGCGGGATGGGGCTTGAGTGGATTGGATTGAAATCTCCATTCTGGCGCATTACGACGCCGATTCAGAGAGCGAGGCGGACCATTCCATTTCAATAACCCCGTGCAAGAATGTGGGGGTAGGGTTGTCTTTAGCGTCCCTGAAAGACAACCCTACCCCCACATGATCGCCGACATTGCACGGACTTTTTGAGAAATTACCGACTTTTCCCCTAAGTCGTTGATTTTACGTGGTGTCAGGGCCGATTCTGCGCAAGTTGGGTTAGATCTGGAACGGCTCGTCCCCGTGATCACCTGCAAGCAACTGCGCGGCTTGCGTCAGGAGGCGGTCGGTTTCCCGCTCCAGGAACGGCAGGAAACCGGTGCGGTCGAAGGTCCTGTCCACCACATCCGTTGGCAGAAACCGGACCATGCTGTCCCGGAAAGCCTTGTCGTGAACAATATCGGGAAGGTGCCGGCGGAAGTGTTCCAGTCTGCCGGGGTAGTCATTAACGCGGTAGTCCTCCAGCTTATGGCAGAGCAGCTTCCCCTCTGGGTTGGCGCCCTGCTGGCTGAGCCAGCGGAGATCCCAGATATCCCGATACCGCACGTGGCTTTTGGTCGCAATCAGGGCAACCAGCTTGTCCGCCATGATCTCGCTCAGCGTCTCCGTGCTGATCAGCATATCCGCATAACCGTCGGGCAAGGCGGCATAGTTCCGGCGCAAGGCCATGGGCTCGCCCGTGTAGGCCGGGATATTCACAACCTCGATCCGGATTTTCTGCTGCGGCAGGTCGGGCCTGGCGGGTGCGGTGATCACGTTAATCCGCCACCGATTCACCTCGACTCCCTCCAACGCTCGCCCCGGATCCGGTTTGGGCGCTTTTACCTTCACTTCGAGTCCGTAGCGGCGGGAAACGAAGCCGTAAATGCAATCGGCCATGCCCGAGAGGTCGCCGGCGGAGAAATGGCGGCCGCCGACGAAATCCAGGTCCTCGCTGAAACGGGGCGCGTCGTAGCACAGGCGCAGGGCCGTCCCGCCCTGAAAGGTCAGCCGGTCAAGGAAGCCACCCTGATCCAGAGCGAAAAGCACGTCGTAATGCAAAAGCTCTTTTTCGATTACCGGGCGCATCAGGCGGTAACCTCCTTCCTCCATGGCCCGCTCCACGAGCCCATGAAAGTCAGCCTTCATCGCGCAGCGCCTCCCGGTCCACCAGTGCCAGATTGCGCCCCACGCGCTTGAGGTCCCTCCAGGCCGTTTCCGGTGTGGCCACCCGTAAGGGTCGTTCAGGTACCACCACCGTATTGGCGAGAATGTCCTGCGCCGGGCGGGCCGTGTGGGTGAGCTCGATCACGCCATACGGGGTACGGTATTCCCCCTTGCGCCCCGTCGTCATCACCGTCAGCCGATCCAGCGGAATCTGGGAGATGGCGCCGTGCTCGGACAGCGCCGACTCCAGGCTCAGGTAGTTGTATTCGCCTCGCCGCATGGCTATGGCCACACGCTCCAGCAGGTAGCTGTCCTTGTGCCGGGCGAGGGGATTAATATAGACACCCCGGCAGGCCCGCTCCAGCAACCCCCTGGCCACCAGCCGCGCAATGCCCTTGTTCAGCGCCCGGGGGCTATCCTCGGGAAACAGGCGCGCCAAGTCCCGCCGGGTGAATACCCAGCGTCCCTGGACATCCCATTCCCGGAGCCGGCGGCTGGCCGTGGTCAGAAGCATCGCCCCTTTTGTAACTGGACAGTAATAACCCAAGTATGGGGTATTTTTGTATAGATGCAATGACTTATCGCGTGTAATGACCTCGATCACCATCTCCGCGCGCTCCAGGGACAGAGGAGGTAGGGCGCGGCTCTATCACTGACCCTCACCCTGGCCCTCTCCCGAGGGGCTGACCATGTCCCACAACTGCGCTGAACACCAGAGCAAGATCCGGGTAGTCTTGGGCCATGGACGTGTGCGGTCAACAGTTCACGCCGGCGACACTGGCGCGGATCGAGGCGACGAGGGTCGATGAGCCGGGGCTCAGTCGGCGGGAGTTGAAGGCGCTCGGCCCGATAGAGTTGATCCCGGTGGCGCAGGGCGATCGGGGGCACAATCGCATCTGGCGCGGATTGATCGAGCGGTATCACCCGCTGGCCTCGGGGGCGTTGTGCGGGGCACAGATTCGCTATCTGGTGGCCAGTGCCGAGCACGGTTGGCTGGGGGCGCTGGGGTTCAGTGCCCCGGCCTGGCGGGTGGCGGCCCGGGATCGGTTTATTGGCTGGGACGACACCAGCCGCCAGGCTCACTTGCAGCAGGTGGTGGCCAACACGCGTTTTGTGTTGCTGCCCCACGTTCAAGTGCCGCATCTGGCTTCGCACGTGCTGGGCCGGTGCTTGCGCCGCTTGGCCTCGGACTGGCAGGCCCGTTATGGCATCCGCCCGGCCCTGGTGGAGACCTATGTGGACCCGAGCCGGTATCGGGGCACCTGTTACCGGGCCAGCAACTGGCGCTACGTGGGCGCCACCCAAGGCCGGGGTCGCCAGGACCGGGGGCATGAGGGGCGAGAGCCGGTCAAGGCGGTGTATGTGTATCCCTTGTGCCGGGATTGGCGGGCGCGCTTGGGGGGCCGGGCGAGCCCACCGGCGCCGGCGGCGGGCGATTGGGCGGACCAGGAGCTCGGGGGCGTGGCGCTGGGCGACCGGCGTTTGAATCGGCGTTTGCGGACCCTGGCGCGCGACGTCTATGCCCAGCCTCAGGCACAATTGCCCCAGGCGTGCGGCACCCGCGCCAAGACCAAGGCCGCTTATCGTTTGTTGGATCATCCAAAATCGCGCATGCAGACCCTGCTCCACTCGCATTATGCCGCCACCGGCAACCCCACCCTGCCGCCCCGACCCCCGACGCTGTACGAGGCCATGCGCATGGTGGCGGCGCTGGGTGGTTTCCTGGGTCGTAAGGGCGACGGCGAGCCGGGCGCCCAGACCTTGTGGCGGGGTTTGCAACGTCTTGATGATCTCACTGACATGTATCGGCTCCTGTGCTATGCCACCGGGCCGCCCGGTGTCCAGCACACTTGTGGGTAAAGGTCAGCCCTTTCGGGGGGCTGGGATCGAAAGGTTGAGAATAGGACATTCAACGCCGTTTGCGTTGGGTTAACGGGGAAGCTACTGGGCCGTAAGACAGTTATCAG
>JAANXG010000160.1 GCA_018263405.1 Gammaproteobacteria bacterium | reverse complement strand
ATTTTTCGATTTATTGAGGCGAATAGCCAGCTATTTAACGAAATAAATCGGGAAAGTGGGCCGATCTCCCGCCGCCGCAGTAGATTCATCCTAAGTCCGACAGGCTCCTAGAGGCGAGATCTATGTCGCGTCAGACCTTGCCTTTCCAGGGAATCAGTTTCTGCTCGGCTTTGCGCATGGCCATCTCGATCAGGAACCCGATGATCCCGATAAGCACGATGCCGACCACAACGAGGTCCGAGGCCATAAATTTCGACGCCGCCATGATCATGAAACCCAGGCCCTTGTTTGCGGCGACGAGCTCTGCCGCCACTACCGTTGTCCAGCACACACCCATGGAGGTCCGAAGGCCGGTGAAGATCTCGGGCAGGGCATTCGGCAGGATTACATGCCGGAGCAATTGGCTTCGCGTCGCCCCGAGCGAATACGCCGCGTGAACCTTCGGGATCGACACGCTGAATACACCGGCGCGGGCCGCGAGGGTCATGATCCAGAGCGCGGCCAGGAACAGCAGCATGATCTTCGCGGTTTCGCCGATACCGAACCAGATGACCATCAAGGGAATCAGCGCGAGCGGCGGGACCGGCCGCATGAACTCGACGATCGGGTCGAACAAGCCACGCAGCTTGGTCGACAAGCCCATGGCGAAACCAAGGGGTATGCCGAGCACCGCACCGCAGAGTACACCGACAATAACGCGGAATACACTGTAACCAATGTGCTGCCACAGGGTGAAATTACGGTACCCCTCGGTTATCGCGGTAACGAGACGCTCGCCCACGGCCTGTGGGGACGGCCAGAAGATCGGGCTGGTCCAATTGAAATAGGCCGACAGAGTCCAGAGCACACCCAAAAATACCAGCGTGAAGATGCTCCATATGCGCCCCGGCGTGACGGTGGACGGATCCCCGAAATGAACCGTTTTTTGCTTCTGGAAGCTGCTTTCCGCTATACCCAGCCACACGGCCAGTGCCGATGGTGCCTGGTTGCCCTCGGGATCCCGCCTTGCGGATGTGGATCGTTGCGACGAGGAAGAACTGCCCCGCTGAGTCGCCGATTTCTGTGCCGCCATGCTCGTGCCCCGCTATCCGATGTTTTCCTGCTGATGTCCCATGATTTGTTCCTCCATCTCCCAGATCATCGACAGCACCTCTTCACGCTTCTCGATGAAATCCGGCGCCGCCTTGATCTCGCGTGGATTCTCTATAAGCCCCCGTTTGGGAAAGGGAAGCGCATCAATCTTGATGATACGACCGGGCCGCGGCGCCATCACGAACAGATTCGCGCCGAGAAACAGCGCCTCCTCGACGCTGTGCGTAATCAGGATGATGGTCTTGCCGGTCTCGTTCCACAGCCTGAGCAGCAGGCCCTGCATCTTCTCCCGCGTCAATGCATCCAGTGCGCCGAGGGGCTCGTCCATTAGTATGAGCTCGGGATCGTTCGCCAGGCATCGCGCGAGTGCCACCCGCTGCTGCATGCCGCCGGACAGCGAATAGATCGCCGTGCCGCCGTAACCATGGAGACCGACCGTATCCAGAAGGTGATCGATCAACTCGTCGGTTTCGTTTTTCGGTTTGCCTTTCATCCGGGGCCCGAACCCGATGTTCTCCGCAACCGTGAGCCACTCGAAGAGCGCGCCTTGTTGAAACACCACGCCGCGCTCCGAGCTCGGGCCGACGATGGGTTCGTCATTGAGCATGGTTTTCCCCTCGGTGGGCGTAAGAAAACCGGCAATGATATTGAGGAGAGTCGTCTTGCCGCAGCCCGAAGGTCCGAGAATCGCGAGCATCTCCCCTTTCTCCAGGGTGAAGGAGACATCCTCCAGAGCGTGCACGTCGATGCCGCCCGGCACCGCGTAGTGCATCGCGACGTGGTCAACAGTCAATGAAGCCATATCAAGCCTCGTTCATGCAGCGTCGGGCCCTGATTAGAAGGCACGGCAGTGCATACGACGCGAAGCCGCATACACTGCCGAAACGGGCTTACATCTGTTTCGCTTTTTTGAGATACGTCGAATCGATTAGGGAATCGTAGCTGTCCAGCGCCTTGTCCATCTCGCCCTGCTCCACGAAGAAGTCCGCCACTTCCTGCGTGAAGCTTTGAACCGTTCCGCTCATCCAGGCGTCGGACAACTGTTCGCCGGTCGTCGGGAAGCTGAACTTCGACAGCATGTCGACGGCGGCATCCGGCTCCATGCCCGACGCCTCGGCAATTATCGGCTGGTACTTCTCCGGATTCTTTATGTACGCCTTGTTGGCCCGGTCAGTTACCTTGAGGAACTCGGCAAGAAGCTCGGGATGCTCTTCGGCGAACTCGGACCTCACGGAGATGACATCGAACACACGAATACCTATCGCCTCTTGCTCCTCGGCCGTCATCAATACCGATCCGTGCCTCTTCATTTCCACCAGCGGGCCACCGAATGCGCAGGCCATGGCGACGTCGCCGCGCGACAACGCAGCCGCAGCCTCGTTGCCGTTCATCGGCACGACATTCACTTTGTTGGCGTCGACGCCCAGGTGATCGAGAACCCGGAGCATCTTGTAGTGTGTAACGTTGCCGATCGGCGTGGCCACACGCTTTCCTTCGAGCTCCTTGGCGTTCTCTTTGGTTATACCGGTGTCGGCATGAACCACACACTGGTCGTTCTCCGCGTAAGAGACCGCGACCCCGACCAGTTTGAGCGGTAAACCCTTGCTGACGGCGACGACCCAGGGCACCAAGCCTTGGGAATAGGCGATTTGCACGTCGCCCGATGCCATCGCGGCGGACATTTCATTGCCGTTGCCGAAGGCCCGCCAATTGACTTCGATACCCATGGTCTCGTCGTACCAACGCTCGACCTGGGCGACCTGATTGGCCGTCGGCCATTGCAGGAAGTAGGCAACGGTGATCTCGCCGGGCTTTTCCGCGGCGACACTCGTGCCGCTTACGAACGCGGTAACCAGAACCGCGGTGGCGAACTTGACAAACAAGGTGCGGAAAGGACTGATATGGTGCATCATTCTCCCCCTCCCTCGCTTTGAGGGATTGATATTATGGGTTGGGTATTGTCTTGCCTGCCCGGCCTCCGGTCTGGCGCTTGGTGTTGGTTTGTACCCTTATCGCCGGGAACTCAGCAAGGCACCGCTTCTCAAGGATAGAAGGGCACGCGATCTGGTCAATAGGACCAGCTTGGGTGTAAATTATAGACTAGGAGTCCATGGGCCAATTATAAACCAATGGGAGCGCGCGCCAAACAATTTGTGCAAATTTAGGGTGACAGTGAACTTAATTCAGCCAATCGAGCATTTTCTGAGAGTGAATTAAGTTAACTGTCACCCTAATTTGGTACGGATACCCTGGTGCCTTCCAGTCGTGAGCCCTCATGTCGACTGGGCGTAGCATGCGACACCATATCCAACCGAACAGAGGAGCAATTCCATGACACAAATGACCCCCAGTGAGGCTTTCGTCGAGACAATGGCGGCGCACGGCGTTACCGACATGTTCGGAATCGTGGGCTCGGCGTACATGGACGCACTGGATATCTTCGAGCCGGCGGGTATCCGTTTCATTCCCACCGTCCACGAGCAGGGCGCGGCGCACATGGCGGATGGCTACTCGCGGGTAACCGGCCGCCACGGGGTGTGTATTGCCCAGAACGGGCCCGGGGTTACCAACTTCGTGACGGCCATTGCCGCCGCCTATTGGGCCCATTCGCCGGTCGTTGCCGTCACGCCTGAAACCGGCTCCGGCGGCATCGGTCTGGGCGGTTTTCAGGAAACGGAACAGCTACCGATCTTCTCGCGCATCACCAAATATCAAGGTCATGTCATGCGCCCGGACCGTATGGCGGAATTTACCGGCCGGTGTTTCAACCGGGCCATCAACGAGCGCGGACCCACCCAACTGAATATCCCCCGTGATCATTTCTACGGCGAGATCGACGTGGAGATTCCGGGGCCGAAGCTCGTCGAGCACGGCGCCGGTGGCGAGGAGAGTCTCGCCGAGGCGGCCGATCTACTGGGCGAAGCGAAGTTCCCGGTCATTATCTCCGGCGGCGGCGTAATTATGGCGGGAAACGGCGGCGTCGAAGCGCTCGTCAGGCTGGCGGAACGACTCGGGTCGCCGGTGGTGAATTCTTACCTGCACAACGATTCCTTCCCGGCCTCACACGAACTCTGGGCTGGACCCCTGGGCTACCAGGGATCCAAAGCGGGGATGAAGCTGATTAACCGGGCCGACGTGGTGGTCGCGCTGGGGACCCGGCTTGGACCGTTCGGCACGCTGCCACAGCATGGACTGGACTACTGGCCGGACAACGCCCGGATCATCCAGGTCGACATCGATCCCTACATGCTGGGCCTTGTCAAGCCGACCGACGTGGATATCTTCGGGGACGCCCGCGCCGCGGCTGCGGCGATCACGGCGCGGTTGGCCGATCGGGAACTCGCCGGCGATGCGACCCGGAGCGAACGCCTCGCTGAGATTCGCCGCCAGAAGGAGACTTGGGAGTCCGAGCTCGACCAGTGGACCCACGAGGTGGACGACTGGAGCCTTGAGATCGCCGCGGATAGTCCCTACATGCATCCCCGCCCGATGCTGCGGGAACTGGAGCGGGCGATGCCCCCCAACGCGATGGTGTCCACCGACATCGGCAACATCTGCTCGGTGTCCAACTCGTACCTGCGGTTCGATCAGCCCAACAGCTTCTTCGCTGCCATGAGCTTCGGCAACTGCGGCTACGCATTCCCCACGATAATCGGCGCGAAAGTCGGCGCCCCCGATCGGCCCGCGGTGGCCTATGTGGGCGACGGCGCCTGGGGCATGAGCATGATGGAAACGCTGACCTGCGTGCGCGAGAATATCCCGGTAACGGCGGTGGTGTTCAACAACGGTCAATGGGGCGCGGAGAAGAAGAATCAGGTGGACTTCTACGGCCGCCGCTTTGTCGGGTCCGAGATCGGGGGCTCCAACTGGTCCGAGATCGCCCGCGCGATGGGCGTGCAGGGCGTCCGGGTCGAGCGTGTCGAAGACGTCGGCCCGGCATTGCGCGAGGCCTGCAACGCCCAGCGCGACGGCAAAACCACCGTCCTGGAGGTGATGGTAACCCGGGAGCTCGGCGATCCGTTCCGCCGCGATGCGCTCAAAAAACCGACGCGGTACCTGAATAAGTACAAATCCTACGAGTAGCGCGGGCGGGAACGGCGACAAAGGAGAGACGGCGGTGACCAAGCCCGTACCCGAGCGAGCCCAGGTCGCGATCATCGGCGGCGGCGTGGTCGGGTGCTCCGTAGCCTATCATCTCGCCCACCGGGGGTGGGCCGACGTACTGCTTCTGGAGCGGGATCGACTCACCGGCGGCGCGACCTGGCATGCCGCGGGACTCGTCGGCCAGCTCCGCGCGACGCCGAACATGACGCGCCTCGCTCAGTACAGCGCCGAGCTCTACGGAAGTCTCGAGGACGAGACCGGTCAGCAGACCGGCTTCCTGCAGCGCGGCTCGATCATGCTGGCCGGCTCGGACGGACGCTGGGACGAGATCCGGCGCGCGTACTCGACCGCCAAGTGCTACGGCCTGGAAGCGACGCTGCTCGATCCTGCCGCCATCGAGGAGTGCTGGCCGTCGGTTAGCACCGAGGGTATACGCGGCGGCATATGGCTGCCGAAGGACGGTCAGATCAATCCCACCGACCTGACGCAAGCACTCGCCCGAGGGGCGCGCCGGCTCGGCGCTACCGTTCGCGAGCACACCCCGGTGACCGGCATTCGCCGCGCGGGTAGCGGCAGGATCGCCGGTGTAGAGACCGCGGACGGTTTCGTGGAAGCGGAGTACGTCGTGAACTGCGCGGGCATGTGGGCGCGCCGGCTCGGGCTTAAGGTCGGCGTCGATGTACCGCTACAGGCCGCGGAGCATTTTTATGTCGTGACCGAGGCCTTACCGGAGCCACCCGGTGCGTTGCCGGTGCTGCGCGACCCCGACAACGCCCTCTACTTCAAGGAGGATGCCGGCAAGCTGCTGGTGGGGAT
>JAANXG010000016.1 GCA_018263405.1 Gammaproteobacteria bacterium | reverse complement strand
TAAGTTTTCGTGGCATCCGGTTAGGAGGTAATTTCTCAAAAAGTCCGTGCAATGTCGGCGATCATGTGGGGCAGGGTTGCACGAGGTTATTGAGAACCGACCTTATGCGTTCATAAGAGCCTTGCAGGTGTCGAGCATCCGGTTCGAGAATCCCCATTCGTTGTCGTACCAGGAACATACCTTGACGGTGGTCCCGTCCACGACCCGTGTCATATAGGCATCGTAAATCGCCGAGTGCGGATCATGGTTGAAATCCGTTGACACCAAAGGCTTGTCGCTATAGGCCAAAATACCTTTCAAATCGCCTTCAGAGGCCTTCTTCATGATTCGATTGACCTCATCGACGCTTGTTTCACGGGCCGCATGAAAGGTCAGATCCACGATGGAAACGTTGATCGTCGGGACGCGCACGGAAAAGCCGTCGAGCTTGCCGTTCAGTTCCGGCAGTACGAGGCCCACCGCTGCCGCGGCGCCGGTTTTTGTGGGAATCAACGATTGCGTCGCGGAACGCGCGCGCCGCAGATCCTTGTGGTACACGTCCGTCAGCACCTGGTCGTTCGTGTAGGCGTGTATGGTTGTCATGATGCCGCCCAACACGCCAATTTCCTCGTGGAGCGGTTTGACGGTGGGAGCCAGGCAGTTGGTCGTGCAGGAGGCATTGGAAATTACCGTGTGCTCGGACCGCAGTACGTCATGGTTGACACCGTACACCACCGTGGCATCGACGTCCTCGCCACCGGGTGCGGAAATCACGACCTTTTTCGCGCCCGCCGTCAGATGAGCACCGGCCTTTTCCTTGCTGGTGAACAAACCGGTGCACTCCAAAACTACATCGACGCCCAGATCCGACCAAGGCAATTTGCCCGGATCCCGCTCGGCCAGAACCTTGACCGAATCCTTGCCCACCCGGAACGAATCGCCCTCCACCGTAATCTCTTGGCCGAAGCGGCCGTGCGCCGTGTCATATTGCAAAAGATGCGCATTGGTATCGGCATCGCCCAGGTCATTAACGGCAACGACGTCGAAGTGACTTTGTTGTCCGGATTCGAACATCGCCCGAAACACGTTCCGCCCAATGCGCCCGAAACCATTGATTGCGACTCTAATAGCCATTGAAAACTCCTCGATTCAAAGTATTAACAACATCTCAAAAAGTCCGTGCAATGTCGGCGATCCTGTGGGGGCAGGGTTGCACGGGGTTATCGACAAGTTACGATATCCTTTCGGTGCTTAGGGCTCGCGCGGCGACTCCCGGTTCATTCCGTCAGTACTTCTCCGGTGATTTGCGCGACGCGATCCACGGTAAAGCCCAGGTATTCGAATACGTCGGCGGCCGGCGCGGATTCGCCAAACCGGTCCAGACCCACGATTCTACCTTCCCGGCCCACGTACTTGTACCACAAGCCGCTTACCCCGGCTTCGATGGCGATCCGTTTACCGACGCCGGATGGCAGCACCTGCTCCCGGTATTGCCGGTCCTGGGCGTCGAACACGTCGCAGCTCGGCATCGAAACCACGCGTACCCGGCCCGGATACCGCCGCGCCGCCCGTACGGCCAGATCGACTTCCGAGCCGGTTGCTATCAGGATCGACTCGGGCGGCCCGTCGCTGTCCACAAGCACATAGCCGCCCCGGGCAATATTCTCGATCTGGCCCGGAGTACGGGCTCGATGGGCGACGGACTGGCGCGAGAGCAACAAAGCGGTCGGTCCGCTACGGCGCTCGATGGCCGCCTGCCACGCCACCGCCGCTTCCACACCGTCGCAGGGCCGCCACACAGACAGGTTGGGAATCAACCGCAGCGAACCCGCGTGTTCAACCGGTTGATGTGTAGGGCCGTCCTCACCCAGGCCGATCGAGTCGTGGGTGTAAACGAAAATGTTCCGCACGCCCATCAGCGCGGCCATGCGCAGCGAGTTGCGGGCGTAATCGGAGAACACCAGGAACGTGCCGCAGTAGGGAATGAAGCCGCCGTGCAGGGACATGCCGTTCATTATGGCGGACATGGCGAACTCCCTGACCCCGAAATATACGTAGCTGCCGTCGGCCTTGCCGGCGGTCACCGGTACGGACCCCGACCAGGTTGTATTGTTGGAACCGGTCAGATCGGCGGACCCGCCGATCATTTCCGGCAAATGCGGTGCGTAGGCATTCAGACAGACCTGGGAAGATTTGCGTGTTGCGTCGCTTTTGGCTGCTTGATCGACGGATTCGATATAATCGCGAACGGTCCGGGCCCAATCATCCGGCAGTTCAGCCGCCAGCCGCCGTTCCAGTTCGCGGGCTTCCACCGGATACTTCAAACGATATCGATCCAGCCGGTCTTGCCAGTCGGACTCGGCCGCCGCACCACGGTCCCGCGCGTCCCATGCCGCGTAGATATCCTCGGGAATCTCGAAAGGCGGATACTCCCAGCCGATCGCCTCGCGTACCCGATCGACCTCATCTTCTCCCAGTGCCGCGCCATGCGTGGCTTCGGTGCCTTGTTTATTGGGTGAACCCCAACCAATGACCGTTGCGCAACAAATCAATGAAGGTCGCTCGGCATTCGCCCGCGCCTCTTCAATGGCATTGTTCACCTGTTCCGATTCGTGTCCGTCCACGCCGTCAATTACATGCCATCCATAAGCCCGGAATCGTTCGGCCGTGTCGTCGGTAAACCAGCCCTCCACGTTGCCATCGATGGAAATACCGTTGTTGTCCCAGAAGGCGATCAGCTTGCCCAACCCGAGCGTTCCGGCCAGAGAACAAGCTTCGTGGGAGATGCCCTCCATCAAACAGCCGTCCCCCAGAAACACATACGTATGATGATCGACGATCGGGCAGTCCGACATGTTGAAGCGCGCAGCCAGTATCTTTTCGCCCAGCGCCATGCCCACGGCATTGGCCAAACCCTGTCCAAGGGGTCCGGTGGTTGTCTCGATACCAGGAGTGTCTCCATATTCCGGGTGCCCCGGCGTGCTCGAATGCAATTGCCTGAATCGCTCCAACTGCGATATTGGTACGTCGTAACCTGTCAGGTGTAAAAGGGAATAGTGCAGCATCGAGCCATGTCCATTGGATAACACGAACCGATCCCGGTCCGCCCACCGAGGATTATCCGGGTTGTGCTTGAAAAAACTATTCCACAACACTTCGGCAATATCCGCCATCCCCATGGGCATACCCGGATGACCGGAATTCGCCTTCTGCACGGCGTCCATGCTCAAGGCGCGGATAGCGTTGGCTAATCTTCTTCTGCTAATCAAGTACTCTGCCTTGGCAGACATAGAGTTTAATCCTCTGACAAACTCGTTATTCGCTGCGCCTGAACCGTCAAGTTGCCGGGTTCCGATGAACCAGCAGCGTGTACAGATCGGCTCGGTCGGCGATCCAGGACCACCATTCCTCGAGCATCGCCGGATGGCTGGCGGCGACCACTGACACTTTACGGTTGAGATACAGATTCTTACTCGGCAATTCAACACCCTCCAGGTTCACGGCGCTGCCCCCTGCCTCTTTCAATATCAGACTGCCCGCGGCGTGATCCCAAAGGTGTTGACCGCCATGCAGATACAACTGGAATCGATCCGCCGCCAGCCAACACCATTCCAATACGCAAGCACCCAGGTTTCTCTGCGACTTGAAAGGGGGGCGCGCAACAAGGTGCTCGGACACCGTCCGGGCCAGCCGCTTAAAATCGACGCAAGCAATGCAATGAGCCGTGGAACGGCGGGACGCGCCGGGTAGCCGATGCCCGTTCAGCCAGGCACCCCCGCCCGCTTGGGCCGTAAAACACTCGTCGCGAAGCGGATCGAAGACTACGGCCTGAACCGGTAACCGGTCTTCGAACAACGCCAGCGAGATACCGTAAAAAGGCAGTCCGGACGCAAAATTCGTGGTGCCGTCCAGCGGGTCCAAACACCATATCCGCCCATTTTCGGATTGTTGAATTCGGGTCCGCTCTTCTTCCGGTGTTTCTTCGCCGATAAACGAAATATCGGGATACATTTTCCGCAGAGTTTCCTCCACGCGGTTCTGCAGAGCTAGATCGACGTCCGTAACAAAACTACCATCTCGTTTCGCGGAAATGGTTTCGTGTCCGCACGAATCGTTTAATAACTCCAAGCCGATGTTTCGAATCAGTCTCGACAGCGTATCCGGAGAGGGGTCACCGCGATCGTTCATCGATAATATTTCTTGCAACTTGCCTTTCTGCCGGTCCGGCTACATTCCGCTTGGCGGTGAACGGTAATTTCTCAAAAAGTCCGTGCAATGTCGGCGATCATGTGGGGGTAGGGTTGTCTTTCAGGGACGCTGTAGATACCTCCCTGTACGCTCTGGCGAAAGCCTCCGTGCTTTCGACAGCCCTGAA
>JAANXG010000159.1 GCA_018263405.1 Gammaproteobacteria bacterium | reverse complement strand
TACAGGGAGGTATTGCATCCTTAGCTCCGTAAACGGCACTTCCCTATGCCACTTCTTACAGCGTCCCTGAAAGACAACCCTACCCCCACATGATCGCCGACATTGCACGGACTTTTTGAGAAATTACCTCTATTAGCATATTAGAGTTGTATGATTCTGAGAATTCAAGGGGACTGATTAGAACAACCAGGGCGTGACAAGATGGCGGGCGTGGCCGAACCATCAACCCGGCTTTCCGGCTTTCACCACGCCTGACCTCCATTGTCGCAGGTGTCGATGCAACGCCCATCACGCTTCCATATGTAAATATCGCGTTGACCCGCTCGTTTGAATGGGCTATGTGTATTAACGTCGGGGGTTTGTCCTCTTTACATACAGGCATATGGGGTTCACAGAACAGTCCTTCTCGTCTCTCGGTATAACGAGGCGCGACACCGTTTCGACTGACTCGGGGGCGAACGCTCCGAGCCTCGACGAGTGGCATGAGTTGATCGTCGAGGCGTCCACCGATGGAAACTGGTTTTGGGATATAGAACGAGATGCGATTTACTATTCGCCCCGTCTTCTCGATATTCTTGACTTCCACGACAAGGGAAACGAGTTTAGCTCGGAAGATCCCTTGACCTTTGTCCATCCCGACGACTACCTGCGCTACAAACAAACATTAGCAAGGCATTTGAAGGGCCAGACGGATGTCTTTCAGATCGAGATGAGAGTGTTTTCCGGCAAAGGAGACGTGCGCTGGGTGTTGAATCGGGGGGTAGCGCGCCGCAACGAGTCAGGCCGGGCCTACTGCATGCTTGGCTCCGTTGTCGACATAACCAATGGAAGACAGCTCGAGGATTCGTTGCGGATCGTCGCTTTAAGCGCTACGGAAGGCACGACTCCGGAATTTTTTGAATCATTGGTGCGCTACCTGGCGGAAGCGCTTCATAGCGATTTCGCGATTGTCGGTAGACTCGATCGAGCTAACGCAGACCGTATTAATACTATCGCGGTCTACAGAGATGGAGATCTTGGATCCAATTTTCAGTACGAACTCGTTCATTCCCCCTGCCGGAACGTAGTTGGAAGAGAGATCTGCTTTTACCCGGAAAAGGCCGCGCAACTCTTTCCGCAAGATCGTATGTTGGCTGAAGAGCAAATCGAGGCGTATATCGGTTCCCCTTTGTTCGATTCCAACGGCGAGGCAATAGGGCTCATTGTCGCGCTTTTTCGGAGGCCGATTTCCGAGATGTCAACGGCGGAATATCTGTTGAAAATATTCGCTTCGCGTGCGGCCGCCGAAATGGAACGTCAGGCATCGCGGTTGTCGAAAGCGTGTGTCCGTGCGCTCGACGGAACGACGCCGGATAATGTGGGGACCGCGGTGCAGGCCGCGCTGCAAGGCGCCCCGGGCGTGGTGGAAGCCTGTTTCCAGGATAACGACAATTCCGATAGCGATTTCGCGGTAGCCGTCCGCAAATCCGGCTACGACGCCGTTTTCGCTGTTGCTATTCGGGACCAGCACGACATGGCACTGGGCACACTGGCGGTATTCACCAAGGGAGCGAACGCAGTCAATCACCCGTCGAATGAGCTGTTGCGCGAAATGGCTCAGATCGCGTCCATTGCCATCGAACAGAACCGCTTATCCGAGGCACTGGCACTGCAGACGCATTACGACCGGCTAACCGAGTTGCCGAATCGGGTTTTGTTGATGGACCGATTGGCGCAGGCCATCCTCGATGCGAGCCGCGGTAACTATCCGGTTGGTGTTTTGCTGCTGGATATCGATGAATTCAAGCTGATCAACGATTCGTTGGGACATGGTGCGGGCGACCGATTGTTGAAGGAAGTGGCCGAGCGACTGGGTGAGTGTTCGCGCGCGGGCGATACTGTCGCGCGGTTGGGCGGCGACGAGTTCGCCCTGGTTGTATCCTTGAAGAACGGCGCCGACTACTGCGCGGACATCGCCGAACGAGTCCTCGAGGTACTGCAGCAGAATGTTCGCATTGGCGAGCGCGAGGTGAACGCGCGTCCGAGCATGGGTATCAGTTTGTATCCCCAGGATGGCGAGACGCCGGAGGCATTATTACAGGCCGCGGACACGGCGATGTATGCGGCCAAGCACGCCGGCAAGAACCAGTACCGCTACTTCGCCGAGGGTATGAACCGGCAGGTTTCGGAACGTCTACAGGTCGAGTCGGAGCTGCAGGAGGCGCTCAGGAACGGGGAACTCGAACTGCATTATCAACCCCGCGTGATACTGGATACCGGAAAGATTTGCGGCGCGGAGGCCCTGCTGCGCTGGCGTCATCCACAACGAGGCCTGCTTGTGGCCGGCGAGTTCATCGCTATTGCGGAGCGCAGCCCGCTAATGAGCGAGATTGATCACACCGTACTGTGCCAGGCTGCGCAGCGCTTGGCGGCCTGGCAGGGAGAGGGCCGGCGCCTCGTGTTATCCGTCAACGTTTCCGCGCGCGAGCTGCACGCCGACGATTTCGCGGATAAAGTCGGACGTGGCCTGGAAACGGCCGGAGTGGATGCTGCGGACCTTGAACTCGAGATCACCGAGAGCATGCTGATGCGGGATTATGAGCGCGCCCGCCGCCAACTAACCGAGCTCAAGGAGCGTGCGCGGGGTCTGCGCATCGCGATCGACGATTTCGGTACCGGATATTCCTCGCTCAATCATCTACGGCAGCTGCCGATAGACACTCTCAAGATAGACCGCTCGTTCGTGGCGGACCTCGATGATTCACAGGAAGCTACCGCCGGAGCGATCGTAAAAACGATTGTGGAACTTGGTCGCAACCTCGACCTTACCGTTGTCGCCGAAGGCGTTGAACGTCCAACGCAAACCGAGTGGCTCCGACGCTACGGCTGCGACCAAGGGCAGGGCTATTTGTACGCCAAGGCACTTCCCGCGGATGAATTCGCGGACAGGCTACGCCAATCCTGATGGGGTAGTGGCCGCATTGGTGATTTGGTGCTCGGGGGGGGTTTACGATACGCTAGCGTACCCCGTCACTGATACTGTAACGTTCAGCGGCCCGGAAAGCGGTGAGCCGCAAGGCCTGTCTCGCCGGGAATGGCGCGCCTTTCTCAACAGACATAACGCCGCGGGTGACCGCTTTCCGGGTCGCCCGAAGGGAGTGCGCCTGAGCCACCATTGGGGCGTTGCGCTCCTGGTAAAGGACTGGGCCATTCACTGCGGATCGGCGCCTTCCACTGGCGGCTCAGGCTCGCTCTGAATGTTGCAATATCAGTGACGGGGTACACTAGCAGCTGCGAGCGGTTACAGATCAGCTTTACAGAGGGAAAGTGTTGAAGCATTGCATCGCGCTTCGGCGAATGCGGTTGGGGATAAAAAAACAAAGGTTCGGCACCGGGAGGATTCGATCTAATGTCCGGGTACACAACTAAAGATATTCGCAATGTCGTGCTGCTCGGGCACGCAGGTTCCGGGAAGACCACCTTGGTGGAATCGTTGCTGCATGCAGCCGGAGCCGCGCAAAGCCCGGGGTCGGTGGAAAAGGGTAACACCCTTTCGGACGACGACGCGCTGGAACGTAAACATTGTCATTCCCTGCGTTCGTCGCTGATTAGCGTTGATCGCAACGGCTGTCATATCAATCTGATCGATACGCCCGGCTATCCGGACTTCGTGGGCCATGCCCTGGGCGCGTTACCGGCGGTGGAAACCGCTGCACTGGTCGTGAATGCCCAGACGGGTATTCAAACCATGACCCGTCGGTTTGAGCAATGGACGTCGGAGCATAAACAATGCCGCATCATCGTGATCAACCATATCGACGCGGAAGGGGTGAATCTCGAGGGCCTGCTTGCGCAGATACGAGAGACGTTCGGCGACGAATGCATGGCTATCAACCTGCCGGCGGAAAACGCCACGAAAGTTGTCGATTGCTTTTTTACACCGTCCGGCGAGGCGGATTTCTGGTTGGTGGATGACGCCCATACGGCCGTGATCGATCAGACAGTCGAGGTTGACGAAAGGCTTATGGAACAATATCTGGAACATGGCAAGCTCGAACCGCGCGCGCTTCACGATGCCTTCGAGAAGGCGCTGCGGGAAGGGCACCTTGTACCGGTATGCTTTGTTTCAGCTAAAATGGGGACCGGCATTCCCGAGTTGCTCGAGGTCTTTGGAAAGCTGCTCCCCAATCCCGCCGAGGGCAACCGACCGTTATTCGTGCGCGAGGCCGAAGACGCCGCCGAGCCGGTTGCCATAAAACCCGAAGCGGACGGTGATATTTTGTGCCATGTTTTCAAGGTGATGCACGACCCCTATGTCGGGAAACTTGGTGTGTTCCGGATCCATCATGGCACGGTTACCAAGAATAGCGAGCTTCACATCGACGATAATCCGAAGCCTTTCAAGGTTGGCCATCTTTTCAAGATGCACGGTGGCAAGCATGAGGAGATCGATGAAGGCGTTCCCGGTGATTTGTGTGCGGTTGCCAAGGTGGGAGATATCCACTTTGGGAGTGTACTGCATAACAGAGCGAAGGATAGCCGGTTGCGCCTGCAACTGCCCGAAGTGCCGCTGCCGCTCGCCGGCCTGGCGGTGAAACCCCGAAAGCGCGGGGATGAGCAGAAATTGGCGGAGGCGCTGGAAAAACTTACAGAGGAGGATCCCGGCCTTACGGTGGAACGCGATCCGGATATCAATGAAATGATATTAAGGGGGCAGGGCGATTTGCACCTGCGCACGGCGCTGGAGCGTATGGAAGAAGTGTATAACGTCGCGGTTGATAGCAAGCCACCCACGATCCCGTACCGAGAGACCATTACCAAAAAGTCGGAAGGCCACCATCGTCATAAAAAACAGTCCGGCGGCGCCGGGCAGTTCGGGGAGGTTTATCTTCGCATCGAGCCCTTGAAACGCGGTATGGGATTCGAGTTCGTAACCAAGGTCGTCGGCGGCGTCATTCCGAATCAGTTTATTCCATCGGTGGAAAAAGGCGTACGCGAGGTCTATCAACGGGGCGCCGTCGCCGGCTATCCCATGCAGGATGTCCGGGTCACGGTATACGACGGCAAGTACCATTCGGTCGACTCGAATGAGGTATCGTTCATCTCCGCGGGGCGCAAAGCTTTCCAGGATGCGATCGACAAGGCCAAACCGATCGTGATGGAGCCGATGGTCAATATCGAAGTTACCGTGCCCCATGACAACATGGGTGACATCACCGGCGACCTGTCATCACGCCGCGGGCGGGTGTCTAACACGAATGTGCAATCGGGTGGATTCGTCACCATCGAAGGCCAGGCACCATTGGCCGAACTCGAGGATTATCAATCCAAACTCAATTCCATCAGCGGTGGCGAAGGCTCCTATACGATGCAGTTCAGTCACTACGATCCGATGCCTGCAAACCTGCGGAAAGACCTGATCTCTCGGTTCGAGAAAAAGGAAGAGTAGAGAATTCTGCGGTCTACGCGCGCTTGCGACCGTTGATCATTGATTTGGCGAGGTTTTCCCGATGCACGAAGCTGGCCAGTGCGACCCCGCCGACATGAAGTATGACGAGAAACAGGGTAAGGTTGGCGAAGAACTCGTGGGTTTCCTCCCAGAACTCTTCCCTCGCTTCATGCTCTTCTTCATCGTCATCCTCGTCCTCGTCGGCTCTGGCTTCCCGGAACATTGTCCATGTCGAAGCAGCGGCGCTTTCGCCGGCCACGTACCCCGCCAGGGGCCCGGCGTTTTCCTCATGGGCGTACACCACGAGTCCGGAAAAAGCGGTTGCGGCCAGGCTGATTATCAGCAGAAATACCATTGCCCCGCCCGCGGGACTGTGACCGATATAGCGCTTCGCTCGCCCCCGTAATAGATCCCGGAGGTAGGCCAACGCCGTGCCGGGCGAGTAAAGGAAATCCGAAAACCGGGCGTGGGGTGTACCGATGAATCCCCAGACAATGCGTAGCACCAGCACGGCGCCGACGACGTACCCTGCCCGGGCATGCAGCGTCAATGCTCCTTCTTCCGTGAAATAAGCGACGAGCAACGCGGCGACCGGTATCCAGTGGCCGAATCTAACCAGCGGATCCCATACCTTGACTTCCTTACTCGTATTGCGTGTTCGTAATGAGGACATGTAGTCTCCCGAAAAAGTGGATTAGCCTCGATTTCCACGGACTTGAGTAGAGCTGACATCAAAGGTGCGACGAGCCCGGGGTTGGTCAGGCGAACTCAATCACCAATTCTTTATAAGATGTAGCTTTATGAAGCACACAGTAAATAGTCATTATCCGTACTATAAATCACTAACATC
>JAANXG010000158.1 GCA_018263405.1 Gammaproteobacteria bacterium | reverse complement strand
AAGCCCCTCGCCGGCGTTACGCTCGCTTGAATTGACCGGGCCAGTCCTGCGCTCGCGTGCCTTGGCGATCGGCTTTTCCGATCCCGCTGAACGTGTGTGTATTTATGCCCAAGGGTACTTAGAATACGTGTAATCCGTTGAATGTAAAAGTCACGCCACCGACGGTGTGGCGGGAGATAGAGTCACTATGTCAGAAAACATTGTCATTGTCGCCGCGGCGCGTACCGCTATCGGGAATTTCGGCGGGGGATTGTCCCAGTTGCCGGCCCATAAGCTCGGCGCGCGGGTCATCCAGGACCTCCTGAAACGCGCCAACCTTCAGCCCGAACAGATCGACGAAGTCATACTGGGTCAGGTTCTCGCCGCGGGCTGCGGGCAAAACCCCGCCCGCCAGGCATCCATCGAAGCCGGTCTGCCGGATACCTGCCCCGCCATGACTATCAATAAGGTATGCGGTAGCGGGTTGAAGGCCGTCCACCTGGCGGCACAGGCCATCCGTTGCGAGGATGCCGACATCATCGTCGCCGGCGGCCAGGAAAACATGAGCCTCGCTCCACACCTCGTGCCCAATTCCCGCGCCGGCCAGCGCATGGGGGACTGGAAGATGATCGACAGTATGATCGTCGACGGCTTGTGGGATGCGTTCAACCAGTACCACATGGGCAATACGGCCGAAAATATCGCCAAGAAATACGAGTTCGACCGGACCTCCCAGGATGAATTTGCAGCGGCCTCGCAGCAGAGGGCCGAGGCGGCCCAAAAGGCGGGCCGTTTCGACGAGGAGATCGTGCCGATCGAAATCCCTCAGCGCAAAGGCGATCCGCTGGTCGTGGACAAGGATGAGTTCCCACGCCACGGCACGACGGCGGAAGGACTGAGTAAACTGCGTCCGGCGTTCGACAAGGAAGGCACGGTTACGCCCGGCAACGCGTCGGGAATCAACGACGGTGCCGCCGGCGTGGTGGTCATGACCGAAGCCATGGCCAAGGACCTCGGCTTAACCCCCCTCGCCCGGGTCAGCGCTTACAGCAGCGCCGGTGTCGATCCGGCCATCATGGGTACGGGCCCGATTCCGGCGTCGCGCCAGTGCCTGGATAAAGCCAATTGGACCGTGAACGACTTGGACTTGATTGAATCCAATGAAGCATTCGCTGCACAATCCATGTCCGTCAACCGCGATCTGGAATGGGACACCTCCAAGGTCAACGTGAACGGCGGCGCCATTGCACTCGGCCATCCGATTGGCGCGTCCGGCGCCAGGATTCTGGTGACATTGTTGCACGAGATGCAACGGCGGGACGCCCACAAAGGCCTGGCCACCTTATGCATCGGAGGCGGTCAGGGGGTCGCCTTGGCTGTCGAGCGATAAGCGGGCAATTCACAACCTATACTAGTGTACCCCGTCACTGATATTGTAACGTTCAGCGGCCCGGAAAGCGGTGAGCCGCAAGGCCTGTCTCGCCGGGAATGGCGCGCCCTTCTCAACAGACATAACGCCGCGGATGACCGCTTTCCGGGTCGCCCGAAGGGAGTGCGCCTGAGCCATCATTGGGGCGGTGCGCTCCTGGTAAAGGACTGGGCCATTCACTGCGGATCGCGCCTTCCATTGGCGGCTCAGGCACGCTCTGAATGTTGCAATATCAGTGACGGGGTACACTAGAGGAGATCATTAATGAACAGAACAGCTTTGGTCACGGGGGGTACACGAGGAATCGGCGAGGCCATTTCGACAGCTCTCAAGGGCGCCGGGTATAATGTGGTTGCCAATTACGCCGGCAACGACGAAGCCGCCGAAGAATTCAAGAACCGTACCGGCATCCCGGTGTACAAATTTGACGTGAGCGATTTCGACAGCTGCAAGGAATCGGTGTCGCGCATCGAATCCGAACACGGCCGGGTGGAAGTACTGGTCAACAACGCCGGCATCACCCGGGACGCCACGTTGCATAAAATGGCGTTCGAGAATTGGAACGACGTGGTCCAGACCAACCTCAGCTCCTGCTTCAACATGTGCCGAGCCGTGATCGAAGGTATGCGGGAAACCGGGTTCGGCCGCATCGTGAACATCGGATCCATCAACGGCCAGGCAGGCCAGTACGGCCAGGTGAACTACGCGGCGGCCAAGTCCGGGATCCACGGCTTCACCAAGGCCCTGGGCCAGGAAGGCGCGGCCAAGGGCATCACCGTCAACGCCATCGCACCCGGGTATATTGCGACTGACATGGTGCGCGCGGTACCCGAAAAGGTGCTGGAAAAAATCGTCGCACGCATCCCGGTAGGCCGGCTCGGCGAGGCCAGTGAAATCGCGCGCGGCGTGGTGTTCTTGGCGTCCGACAACGCCGGCTTTATCACCGGCTCGACCCTGTCGATCAACGGCGGTCAGCACATGTACTAGTATGATGTGCCGTAGCCATTCACCCTTTCATACAGGTATGCCCGTTGTCTCCGAAATCCCGCGTTATTAAGAAGTACCCGAACCGGCGTCTCTACGACACGGAACAGAGCCGTTACATCACACTGTCTGACCTGCAGAAACTGGCCGAAGCGGGAGAAGAATTCGAGGTCAAGGACGCGACGTCCGGTGAGGACATTACGCGCGCGATCTTGTTGCAAATTATTGCGGAACGGGAAAACGGCGGGAATCCGGTGTTTACCACGGAAATACTGACCCAGATTATCCGGTTTTACGGGGCGTCCACCCAGGGCGCTCTGACCAGCTATCTGGAGCAAAGCCTGAACCTGTTCGAGCAACAGCAAAAGAACTTCCAGGAACAGGTCCGGGGCGCCATGCAAAACAACCCGATGAATGCCATGTCGGAACTGACTCAGCGTAACCTCGAGATCTGGCAGGATATTCAGGATCAATTCTTCCAGGCTGCAACGGGCGGAAGCTCGAAGAAAAATAAAGACGATACAGAGTAATTTCTCAAAAAGTCCGTGCAATGTCGGCGATCATGTGGGGGTAGGGCAGTTGACAAGCCTATGCGTCTTCCACTAATTTGTGCACTGCATTAATGCGGTGCACAAATATTTCTGTCTGTATCAAACGAGGACACCCCATATGACAAAGCGCGTAGCCCTGATTACGGGGGGGACCGGGGGTATCGGCACCGCGGTGTGCCAGGAGTTGTGCGGCCAGGACCAGCTCGTCGTGGCCGGGTTTTTACCGAGCGAATCGGAACAAGCCGAGACGTGGCGTGGGACCATGCGCTCGAAAGGTCATGCCGTCGAGATTGTTTCAGGCGACGTTTCGAATTTCGATTCGAGCCGATCCATGGTCCGGGAAGTCGAAACCAAACACGGACCGATTGAGATCCTGGTCAACTGCGCGGGCATTACCCGGGACAAGACACTACGAAAAATGTCGCCCGACGACTGGCAGGCCGTGATCGACACCAACCTGAACGGCGTCTTCAACGTAACCCGAAACGTGGTTGACGGGATGATCGAATCCGGATACGGGCGGGTGGTCAATATTTCATCGGTCAACGGCCAGAAGGGCCAGTTCGGACAAACCAATTACTCGGCGGCCAAGGCCGGGGTGCACGGTTTCACCATGGCACTCGCCCAAGAGCTCGCCAACAAAGGGGTCACCGTCAACACGATTTCCCCGGGCTACGTGGACACGCCCATGACCGACGTCATCCCCGAGGACATTAAAAACCAGATTGTCGGGGCCATTCCCATCGGCGACGTGGCGGACCCTTCGGATATCGCCCGGGCGGTGGGCTTTTTCTGCCAAGAGCAGGCCGCCTACATCACCGGAGCCAACCTCCCGGTGAACGGTGGGCTGTATATGTCCTAGGATTAGGATCTGGCCAATACTATTAATAATATTAATAGTAAATTTTAAAAGATTTTATCCATTCAAGCCTTGACGTTTGCCCCGGGAAGCTCTATGCTGCAGTGCATCAATTGGTGCAGTGCAACATACACTGTGCTCACACACTAACCGATGAATTCGAGGTAATACAAGCATGCAACAGGAATTCGTTAAGACGATGAACGACATTGGCAAGAATGCCGCAGAAGCGGCCAAGAGCCTGGGTGAAATCAACAGCAAGATCGCCGAACAGGTGATCGAGCGACAACTGGCCGCCGTGAATCTGGCGGTGGAAGGTAGCGTGAACCAAGCCAAACTGGCTCAAGAAACGAAGGACGTCAAGGACTACTGGTCCAAGCAAGCCGAGTTGACCGACGAGTACGCCGGCAAAGCGATGGACCTGGCCAAACAGAACGTTGATCTGGCCCAAAAGGCCGGTGAGGAATACAAGTCCTGGCTGGAAAAGGGCTTCGCGCAAGCCAACGACGCGGCCGCCCAGGCAACCAAAAAGGTTGGAGCAACCGCCAAGAAAGCGACTTCTTAAACGATTGCCCTCCGGTGCGCTTCGGCGCAACCTAAAACCCGCACTCCCTCGGGGTGCGGGTTTTTTTATTTTCAGGCCCCTGGAGCGTGCAGCGACAGTGTAGGAAGGAGCGGCTTCAGAAAGGTATACTGGCCGGGTTTCCATTACGGTCATAGGCGCCAACGGGTGGATAGCTTCCTGTCCACGGAATAACAAGACGACCACCCGGATACGCGTTATGCACGAGCTTTCCCGAGCACCGTGTCGCGGCCCGGTGAGTATCCGAATCCCGATGCGGAAACGTTTACGTATTGATCTGGTCTATGCACGACATGATCCGGGAGAATCCGACCAACCTCGAGAGGACTGTATTCGCGGAGCAGGTACGGTATTTGTACGCCAATGCACAGCGCAGCGTTCCCTTCAATGTCATCACCCCGTTTATCCTACTGCTGGTTTTCTGGCCGGTAGCACGGCATACCGCGCTGCTGGCGCGGTTTGGCGCCCTCGCCGCCGCATCGATCATCCGCTTTCTGCATGTGCGCCGGGTCCTGGCCCGAGCGGATATTATCGCCGCCGCGGAACCCTTCGCGCGACATTTCATCATAAGCTCCACCGCGACCGCGTTGCTCTGGAGCGCCGGATTTATCATCGTGGGAGCCGCTCTCCCACCGCCTTACCGGATGTTGTATCTGTTGACGCTTGGCGGGATAGCAGCGGGCGCCCTTACCTCGATCGGCACCCACAGAACCTGTTACCTGCTGTTCCTCGCCGGACTGTTCCTGCCCGTCCTTGCCGCGTTGACCGTCCAGGGCACACAGTTGTCCGTCACCGTGGCCATATTGGTTATCCTGCTCGCGGGCATGCTCGCCGCGACCCACAAGGTCACCTACGAAATGTTGGTGACCGGATTTCGTGACAAGATCGACAACGAGGTACTCGCCGAAAGTCTGGAGCGAACGAACAACAAACTGGAGGCGGCCAACAAAGAACTGGGAACCCGCGCCGAAACCGATGGCCTGACCGGCATTCCCAACCGGCGCTATTTTGAGCAGAGGTTTGCCGTGGAATGGCAGCGGGCGCGCCGCAGCGGGGCATGCTCTGCCTGCCTCATGCTCGACATCGACCATTTCAAACAATTCAATGACTATTACGGCCATGCGGCCGGCGATGAATGCCTGAAGCGGGTCGCGGCGGCCCTGGACCGGCAAATCAAGCGCCCCTCCGACATCCTCGCCCGCTACGGCGGCGAGGAGTTTGTCGTCCTGTTGCCCGAGACGGAGCTGGAAGGCGCCAAGGCGGTGGCCGAAGGATTGACCCAGACGGTAGGCGAATTGGCTATCCGCCACGAGGCCAGCTCCGTCAGTCGGCATGTTACCGTGAGCGTGGGCGTTGCAGCGGCGGTACCGGAGCGTTTATCGGATAGGCACGAGATGGTCAATGCGGCGGATGAAGCGCTCTATGCCGCCAAACGTCAGGGTAGGAACAGGGCCGTAGTCTTCGACTCTTCGGCCCGCAACGACGAACCACTTAAATAAGGAGGCCGGCAGTGCAATGGCACAATAATCATCTCGGCCCCGACACCCATTTACCGGGCGGGGCACGGTGACCATGGAGACGGTCGCCTCGTTCGAGATTCACTACCGGCAGTACCTGAACGCCGAAGGTCGGGCGGTCGACGAGCTGCCGGAATTCGCCAAAGACGCGGACGTGCTGCAGCGGTTTTACCGCGACATGGTTCTGACCCGGACCTTTGACAAGCGCGCCATCGCCCTGCAACGCACAGGCCGGCTCGGCACATACGCCTCGTCGCTCGGGCAGGAGGCCACGTATACGGGGCTTGGACACGCCATGCAGCCGCGGGACGTACTCGCCCCGAGCTACCGGGAGCACGGCACCTGCTTCGTCCGCGGCGTACCCATGAGCGATATTCTTCTGTATTGGGGCGGCGACGAGCGCGGCATGGCGTTCGAAAAAGCCAAGGATGATTTTCCGGTTTCAGTGCCTATCGCCACCCATGTCCTGCACGCTGCGGGCGCGGCCTACGCCTTCAAGTACCGCAAGGAGCCTCGCGTTGCGGTGGCCGTGTGCGGCGACGGCGGAACGTCCAAGGGGGATTTCTACGAATCCATCAACGTCGCCGGCGTCTGGGTGTTGCCCTGCGTGTTCATGGTGGTCAACAACCAATGGGCCATCTCCGTACCGCGGGCCAAGCAATCGCGAAGCGAAACCCTGGCGCAGAAGGCCGTCGCCGCGGGCATTCCCGGCGAACAGGTGGACGGCAACGACGTGATCGTGGTCAAGGACCGCGTCGAGGTGGCTCTGACCAAGGCGCGCCAAGGCGGCGGGCCGACGCTCATCGAGGCCCTGACCTACCGCCGGCACGACCACACGACAGCGGACGACGCCAGCCGCTACCGCAGCCGGCAAGAGCTCGAATCCGAAAAGAAAAAGGATCCGATCGAGCGGCTGAAACATTACCTGATCGCCGAGGGAGCCTGGGGCGAAGACCAGGACCGACAGCTTTCCCGGGAATGCGAGGGGGAAGTCGACGCGGCGGTGGACCAGTATCTGAACACCGAACCGAGGGCGCCGGAAACGATGTTCGACAATCTGTACGAATCCCTGCCGACCCTCTATCAAAACCAGCGGGAAGAGTTGCAAGCCAAGTGGAAGCGCCATGAGTAACTTGGCCATGGTGGAGGCCGTCAACGCGGCCTTTGCGCACGAAATGAACGCCGACGACTCCGTCGTGCTGCTCGGCGAGGACATCGGGGTGAACGGCGGCGTGTTTCGCGCCACCGTCGATTTGCAGGAGCGGTTCGGCGAGGATCGGGTCATCGATACGCCTCTGGCGGAAACAATGATCGCCGGTTTGTCAGTAGGTATGGCCGCCCAGGGCCTCAAACCGGTGGCGGAAATCCAGTTCATGGGGTTCATCTACCCAGCCGTCGATCAGATCGTCAGCCACGCGTCCCGCATGCGCAACCGCACCTGCGGCCGGCTCACTTGCCCCATGGTACTCCGCGCACCGTTCGGCGGCGGCATCCGGGCGCCGGAACACCATTCGGAAAGCACGGAGGCCCTATTCGCCCACATGCCCGGCGTGCGAGTGGTGATCCCGTCCTCCCCGGCCCGGGCCTACGGGCTGCTGCTCGCCGCGATACGCGATCCCGACCCGGTGATATTCCTGGAACCCAAGCGCATCTACCGGTTGCACAAACAGCAAATCGAGGACAACGGTGAAGCGCTGCCTCTGGACGTGTGCTTCACCCTGCGCGACGGCACGGATATCACCCTGGTGTCCTGGGGCGCATCGATACACGAAACATTACAGGCGGCTGACAAACTGAAAGAGGAGTCGGAGATCTCCTGCGAGGTCATCGACGTGGCGACCATCAAGCCGCTGGATATGGACACCATTCTCAAATCGGTGGAGCGCACCGGGCGCTGCGTAATCGTGCACGAGGCCGCCCGCACCGGGGGCGTCGGCGCCGACATCGCCGCGCAACTGGCCGAAAAAGGACTGCTCAGCCTGTTCGCGCCGGTCAAGCGGGTCACCGGCTATGACACCGTCATGCCGTTGTTGAAACTCGAAAATCACTATCTGCCGGACGTTGACCGGATCCGCCGGGCGGTGAAAGAAACCATGGAGTTCGCATAAATGGCTACAAGCGTATTCAAGCTGCCCGATCTGGGCGAAGGGCTGCCCGACGCGGAGATCGTCGAATGGCACGTCTCGAACGGCGATCAAGTCGGGAAGGATCAGGAGCTGGTGGCGGTGGAAACCGCCAAGGCCATCGTCGAGGTACCGAGTCCTTATGAAGGGACCCTCGTCAAGCGATATGGCGAGCCGGGCGACGTGCTCGGGGTCGGGGAGCCGCTGGCGGCGTTCGAGACCGAGGACGGAGAGGAGGAAGAAGCCGCCCCGAAGCAGGGAAAAGGTTTGGAGGAACCCACGGCGGAACAGCGCGAGGATGCGGGCTCCGTAGTCGGCGCCGTGGAAAGCGGCGACGAAGTCGTCAAGGAAGAAGCGACTGGCGGCGGCCGGCACGCGATGGGAGCCAAGGCGACGCCGGCGGTGCGCGCACTCGCCAAGCGCCTCGAGGTGGAACTGTCCACGGTGTCGCCCAGCGGCGCCGATGGCATGGTGACGGCCCAGGACGTCCGGCGGGTGGCCGAGATCCTCAAGGAAGTGGGACCGATGGAACAGCTGCGCGGCGTGCGCAAGCACATGGCACGCACCATGACCCAGGCGCATGCGGAAGTCGCCGCGGTGACGGTCATGGACGACGCCGACATCGACCACTGGGACGGGAAACAGAACGTGATGCTGCGGCTGATTCGCGCCATCGTCGCGGGCCGCGAGGTCGAGCCGGGATTAAACGCCTGGTATGACAGCCACGCCGTGGGGCGGCGGGTGTTGAAAAAAATCGACCTGGCCATCGCCGTGGACAGCGAGGACGGCCTGTTCGTACCGGTGCTGCGCGACGTTGCCAACCGCGACGAAGGCAGCCTGCGCTCGGGACTGGAAGAGATAAAAGCCGCCATACAGGAACGTAACGTACCACCCGAGGAAATGCGGTCCTACACGTTCACCCTGTCCAACTTTGGCACCATGGGTGGGCGCTACGCCAGCCCCATCGTTGTACCGCCGGCGGTTGCACTCCTTGGAGCCGGGGCCATCCAGGCGGATGTCGTGGCCGTTGACGGCCAGCCGGCCGTACACAAAATCCTGCCACTGTCGCTGACCTTCGACCACCGGTGCGTGACCGGCGGCGAAGCTACTCGGTTTATAACGGCGGTCAAGAAGGATTTGGAGAGCTAAGGGCTCGCGCAAAAATAACTTCCCATTTTCACATCCCGTCTTCGGGCCATCTTTGAACGATCCTCAATCGCAAAATCCTCATATTAGCCCTGCTAGGAGCCTGTCGGACTTAGGGGATCGTAGCGAGGTAGGTGGGAAATCGAGACCAATTTTTCGATTTATTGAGGCGAATAGCCAGCTATTTAACGAAATAAATCGGGAAAGTGGGCCGATCTCCCGCCGCCGCAGTAGATTCATCCTAAGTCCGACAGGCTCCTAGTACTGCGGTTTTGCTCCATCGGATCGTCCAAATCTAACCCAAAT
>JAANXG010000157.1 GCA_018263405.1 Gammaproteobacteria bacterium | reverse complement strand
ACGCTGTAGATACCTCCCTGTACGCTCTGGCGAAAGCCTCCGTGCTTTCGACAGCCCTGAAAGACAACCCTACCCCCACATTCTTGCACGGGGTTATTGAGAACTTACGAAATTCGCACGTAATAGCAAGCTATTGCGAAGGATTTTAACGCGGATAGTGGATATTTTGGACTCAAGATTTCCGGCCATCAATGAATAGAGGTGCCCTTCAGTGAGTTGTCGCCGCTGCATCCCGGTTCTAATGTTGCAAAATCTGGCTGAGAAACAACTTGGTACGATCGTACTGAGGGTTCGTGAAAAACTCGTCAGGTTTGTTCTGCTCGACAATTTCGCCGCCGTCCATGAACATCACCCGGTTGGCTACGGTTTTGGCGAAACCCATTTCATGGGTGACGCACAGCATGGTCATGCCTTCTTCGGCGAGTTCGATCATCACGTCCAGCACTTCCTTGATCATTTCGGGATCCAGGGCGGAGGTCGGTTCGTCGAACAGCATGACTTTCGGATTCATGCACAGGCTGCGCGCGATGGCGACGCGTTGCTGTTGCCCGCCGGACAACTGACCGGGATACTTTTGTGCTTGTTCCGGGATTTTCACGCGCTCCAGATATTTCATGGCGGCCTCTTCGGCGTCCTTCTTGGGCATACGCCTGACCCAGATGAGGGCCAGGGTACAGTTTTCCATAACAGTCAGATGGGGGAACAGGTTGAAGTGCTGAAACACCATGCCGACTTCACGGCGCACGTTGTCGATATGCTTGACGTCGGCGGTCAATTCGATGCCGTCGACAATAATATCGCCTTTTTGATGCTCTTCCAGGCGATTGATGCAGCGTATCATCGTTGATTTGCCGGATCCGGACGGGCCGCATATAACAATGCGCTCCCCCGGTTCTACGGAAAGGTCGATATCCTTGAGGGCGTGGAACTCCCCGAACCATTTATTAACCTGTTTCATTTCGATAATGAGGGAACGGGGATCTTGGTTCGGTGCTTGATTCACGGCGTCGGCTCGCAAAGTAGTCATTAATGTTTATGACCGGTGTCCAGTTTTCTCTCCAGGGCCTGGCTGTACCGGGACATCCCATAGCAACAGATCCAGAAAAGCAGTGCGGCGAACAGGTAGGCTTCGATGTCGTAGCCTTTCCATTCGATGGAACGACTGGCCGTCTGCGCCATATTGAGCAGGTCCAGCAGTCCGATGATAGCGACCAGGGAAGTGTCCTTGAACAATTCGATGAATGAATTCACGATTCCCGGAATCGATATCTTGAGCGCCTGGGGCAGAATGATCAAGCGCATGCTTTGCCAGTACTTGAGTCCCATGGCGTCGGCTCCTTCGAACTGTCCCCTGGGCATGGCCTGCAGGCCGCCGCGAATGGCTTCGGCGGTGTAGGCGGACTGGAACAGCGCGATGCCGATCATGGCCCGCGCCACCTTGTCGAAATCCACTTCCGCCGGGAAAAACAGCGGCAGCATCACGGACGCCATGAACAGGATCGTGATCAACGGCGTCCCGCGCCAGAACTCGATATAGGACACCGAAAGCGTGCGGACTAGAGGCATATTGGAGCGTCGGCCCAGCGCCAACAGAATTCCAATCGGTAGCGCGCAAACGATGCCGACGCTGGCGAGGACAAACGTCAACATGAACCCGCCCCACTGGGAGGTTTCCGCGACCGGCAGGCCGAACCACTGCCCGTGTATCAATCCGTAACCGACGAAGGGGAACACCACCAGCAGACCGATGCTGACATAGCGCTTATAGGGGAAAGATTCCACGAACAGCGGAATCGCCAGTGCGATCAGCAGGGCAAAAGCCAGAACCGGCCGCCATACCTGGTCCGGATTTGCGCCGTAGTACAGGCCGAACATGATCTGCAGAAATCGGACTTTGATAAAGGTCCAGCAGGCGCCGTCCTTGTTGGCGTCGCAGATCGAGCGATCCCGTCCGCCCCAGTTGGCGTCGAGGAGCGCCCACTGAACGAATGGCGGTATCAGGGTAATCAGGATGTAAACGGCGACAATCGTGAGCGCCGTGTTCATCCAGGAGGAAAACAGGTTGTCCCGCATCCAGCCAACGGCGCCAACGCTGATCCGCGGGGGCGGTCGATCCGGTGCCGGTTTATGCGTGAATGCCGCGTTCATCGTTCAACCAGTTGTCTTCTGGCGTTGTACCAGTTCAAGAAGGCGGACGTCCCCAGACTGAGCGTCTCGTAGACCGCGATGGTCATGGCAATAATGATTAGTGCCTGCCCCGTCTGATTGAGCGCAATACCGGCCCAGAGGTTCACCAGCTCTTCGTAGGCGATGGCTACGGCGAGAGAAGAGTTCTTAGTCAGGTTGAGGTATTGGCTGATGGTGGGGGGAATAATGACCCGCATCGCCTGGGGAATAATCACCAGGTCAAGCGTCCGCTTGCGGTTCAGTCCCAGGGCGTAGGCGGCCTCCGTCTGGCCGTGGGATACGGACAGTATGCCGCCGCGTACAGCCTCGGCGATGAACGAGGCCGTGTACGTGGTCAGTGCAAACCACAAGGCAAATAAAGGCGTGGGGATCCGCATGCCACCTTCAAAATTGAAGGTGTCCAGAAACGGAAAATCGAGGGTAAAGGGTTGACCCCCGGCGAAATACGCCAGCACCGGCACAACGACGACCGCGGCCAGCGCCACCCGGAGCACCGGGAATGGTTGGCCCGTGCGGTTCTGTCGCCGGTGCGCCCAGCGCCTCAGAATGATGATTCCGACGATGGTGGCCGCGATGGCCGCAACCATCAACCAAACGCCGGCCGCGCTTTCCACGATAGGTGAAGGTAGATAGAGCCCGCGATTGTTGAGAAAGGCCGTCGCCCCCAGGCCCCAGCTTTGTCGGGGAGCGGGCAGTATGGGTAGGAAAACGGCGAAATTCCAGAACATGATCTGCAATAACAGAGGCACGTTACGGAATATTTCGATATAAGCGGACGCGATTTTCGCCATCAGCCAGTTCGGCGACAATCGCAGAACGCCGATAAAAAAGCCGAGCACCGTGGCGGCGACGATGCCCAACACGCTGACGAGCATCGTGTTGAGGACGCCGATAATAAATACATCCGTGTAAGTGCTCTCTCCGAGCTTGTATTCGATAAATGGGCTGAAACCGACATTGAACGGGGCGGCCCCGCCCATGAAGCCGAGGCCCGTTCGTATCCCGCGTTCTTCCAGGTTTTCCACGGTGTTACCGAGGATTGTCGCTGCGACCCAGACCGTCGCCGCCAGCAACGCGACCTGGAAAAAAATCGACCGGACTTTAGGGTTGCGGTGCCAGGGAATCTTGGTGTGATGCTCCGCCATCTTCGATCCGGTTTTACGATCGGAACGCGTCGGGCGGCCGGCGGTCGCGCCGGCTGCCCGCTTCAATATTATTACAACTGCCTATTTATTCTTATTGCAACGTGATTACCGAACTGGCGGGGCGTAAAGAACGCCGCCCTCGGTCCACAACGCATTTACGCTACCTTCGCGCGCCAGGCCCAGCGGCGCAACGTTACGCTGGTAGATTTCGTCGTAGTTGCCAACCTGCTTGATGGCGTTATAGGCCCAATCGGCCGACAGGCCAATATCCTTACCCATTTCGCCTTCGGTACCCATTATTCGCGCTATTGCCGGGTTGCCGCTGTCCTTCATCTCGTCGACATTTGCAGACGTAATACCCATTTCGTCGGCGTTGATCAGGGCATACAACACCCATTTGACAATATTGAACCATTGGTCATCGCCTTGCCGGACCACCGGGCCGAGCGGTTCCTTGGAAATGGTTTCCGGGAGGATCGCCGCACCGTCTGGATCCTTGAGCTCGGTGCGGATGGCAGCAAGCTGCGATTTGTCCGATGTCAACACATCGCAGGAACCGCCGTCAAAACCTTCGCGGGTTTGAACAGAAGTGTCGTACCCGACCGGCGTGAATTCCATACCGTTGGCGCGGAAAAAATCCGCCAGGTTCAGTTCCGTGGTTGTGCCCTGTTGCACGCAGACCGCGGCGCCGTCGAGTTCCTTGGCGCTTGTGACGCCCAGGTTTTTCTTGACCATAAATCCTTGGCCGTCGATATAGTTGTAGTAGGTGAAGTTGATGCCCAACGCGGAGTCACGATGGAGGGTATGCGTTGTGTTGCGGGACAACACGTCGATTTCGCCGGATGACAGGGCGGTGAAACGTTCCTTTGCCGTCAACGGCGTGAATTTTGCCTTACTGGAATCACCGAATACGGCGGCAGCGACGGCATAGCACACGTCTGCATCGATGCCACGCATCTGGCCGGAATCGTCCGGCGCGGAGAAGCCGGGCAAACCGCCATCGACGCCGCATTGGACGAATCCTTTCTCCTTGACGTCGTCCAGGGTCGCAGCGTTGGCTCCCACCGCAGCGACGCTCAAGGCTGCTGCGGCGGCCATGGATTTCACTATGTTCATTGTTTCATTTCCTCCTAGATGTAGGGGTTTTCGTGGAAGGAATATCGTCGTTAAAACTCTGTTACGAATATCCCCTAATTGTTATTTATGACCGTTTGAGCGATGAGTGTCAAGGTCGAAACCCGGACAATCCGCACGGCTCCCGCGAAACCGGAGTATTTCCGTATGGCTTGAGTAGCGTCTCGACGAGTCCGTGCTTCGAACCCGGGAATGGAAGTCTTCGGGGGCTAATTTCGACTAGTTGAGATAAACCGTGATTTTCTGTCCGGGTTGCAGCAAATCCCGCGATGCGATTTGGTTCCAGCGTTGCAGTTGCCGGATGTGGACTTTGTAGCGCTGGGCGATGTCCCACAATGTATCGCCCCGTTTCACCCGGTGTACGACCGGCTGCCCGGACCGTTGCCCATAGTCCGACGACGCGATGGAAGCGGCGGATAACGGCACCAGCAGCGTATGCCCCGCGCGTATCAGCGTACCACGCAGACGGTTGGACGAGCGCAGCGCGCTGACGCTCACACCGTATCGACGCGCGATTTCGCTGAGCGTATCGCCTCGTCTGATTTTGTGGCGTGCCCATCGCATGCGCTTGTTGGGCGGTAGGCTTTCCAATTTGGCAAGCACTTGTTCTCTTTTCCCGGCTGGAACAAGTATTCGGTGTGGCCCGGCGGGGTCCGTAGCCCAGCGTCGAAAACCCGGATTAAGCTTATGCAGTTCCTTGACCGACAGGTCGGCGTACTCCGCGACGATGCCGAGGTCTATTTGCGACCCGACGTTCGCAATTTCGAAATAGGGTCGGTTGGGAATGGGCTTTAGGGCCAGATTGTAGCGTTGTGGATCTCGAATGATTCGTTTGATAGCGAGCAATTTCGGTACGTAACGCATGGTTTCGCGACGTAGCGCGAGGTGCTGGTAGTCCGTGGGTTTGCCGTGGCGCCAGTTCGCCGCTATCGCGCGTTGTACACGCCGTTCCCCGCCGTTATAGGCCGCCAGGGCATGAAACCAATCCCCCTTGAATTCGTCGCGGAGGAAAGCGAGATATCCGATGGCGGCTTCGGTGGCGTCGACCACGTCGCGACGGCCGTCGTACCACCAGTTTTGCTTCAAGCCATATTGGCGTCCGGTGGAAGAGATAAACTGCCATAACCCGGCGGCGTGGGCATGGGAATAGGCACGGGGCTTAAACGCGCTTTCAATGGCGGGTAATAATGCGATTTCCATCGGGAAATCATGTTGCTTGAGCTGTTCCACGATGTAGAACAGGTAGATCGACGCGCGACCGACAAGCCTTTCCATGTATTCCGGCCGCTGGGTGTACCAATCCGCATAATAGTCTATATAGGGACTCTCGAATTCCGGCATGCGAAAGCCGTCCCGTATGCGGTCCCATACATCTTCATAAGGCTCGTTTGCGGCCTTGTTGGCGGCTTTTTCATGGCGATGATTGACCGACGGTACGGAATCGTTTCTAGCCGCGGATGACCCGGACGTCAGATGGGGGGGGCTGACGTCCGGATTCGGAGTTGTAGCACAAGCGCCGAGAAATAAGGCCGGCAAGCTTAACGTAAGGCAGAATATTCGTTGTATTTTTTTCCCGGCCATGCGAGCGCGACATGGTACGGAGTACGGTACTAGACGTCAATTTTATTGAAACGCATAGCGCGGTTGTGTCATAAGTGCGACATGAACAAGCGATTCCATCATCCGAATACTCTGCCGTTATGGCTCGAAACGTCGCTGGGGCAGTCGTTGATGCAAGTGGAATGCGAGTGTTTAAAGGAGATGCTTACCGGTTTGTTCGGCCCGATAGCGGTCCAAATCGGCGCGGCCGGTTTTTATTCTTTTGTGCGTTTTTCGGACGCCGTATTTTGTTACACGGCACATATGCATGTGGCGGATTCCGGAGTTGCATTCGATCTGCGCTGTATACCGGAGCAACTTCCGTTTGACGCCAAATCAATAAGCGTGATGATATTGCCCCATGTGCTGGAGTTCAGTGATAATCCCCACCAAATACTAAGAGAAGTTGAACGTGTCCTTGTGCCCGAAGGCCACCTGATCGTGCTGGGGTTCAATCCGGTGAGCGTTTGGGGCTTGGTGAGCCTGTTCCGCCGTCACAGCCCTTGGAATGGCCGGTTCTCCTCTCTGGCTCGGATAAAGGATTGGCTGCAATTGCTGAATTTCGAGCTCAGGGCCGGGAAAATGGTCTATCACAAGCCACCCGTGCAGTCAGAGCGTATTCGGCGGCGTTTGGACTTCCTGGAAAAATTCGGCGATCGCTGGTGGCCGTTTGGCGCAGCCGTGTATGTCCTCATAGCCCGCAAGCGCGAAATCGGCATCACGCCGTTGCATCTTCGATGGAAAAGACAATCGCGACTAAATCCTGGTCTTGCCAAGCCGGTTGCCTGAGCACAGGCGCGACCTATGGCCGAATCGAAGCAGGTGGTGATTTATACGGATGGAGCGTGCCGCGGCAATCCCGGCCCGGGGGGCTGGAGTGCTGTACTGAAGGCTGGGACCAGAGAGAAAGAAATCATGGGGGCTAAGCGATCCACCACCAATAATCGAATGGAATTAACGGCCGCTATCGAGGCGTTGCGCGTTCTCAATCGATCTTGCCGTGTCGAACTGCATACCGATTCGCAATACTTGCGCCAAGGCATTACTGAGTGGATCGACGCTTGGAAGAGTCGTGGGTGGAAAACGGCGGGTAGGAAACCCGTGAAAAATCAGGAGCTGTGGCAGGCGCTGGATGAGCAGGCCGCGCGTCACGACGTCGAGTGGATATGGGTTAAGGGCCATGCCGGCGATCCGGGAAACGAGCGCGCGGACCGGCTGGCAAACCGGGCTATCGATGAATTGCTATGAGTGCGGTTCGGCAAATCGTCCTTGACACCGAGACCACCGGTCTGGATCCGGCGGAAGGTCATCGCATTATCGAGATCGGCTGCGTTGAGTTAATTAACCGGCGACGCACCCGCAACGATTACCAGGTGTATTGTCACCCGGAGCGGAAAATCGATGAGGCGGCACTGGGCGTCCACGGAATCACGAACGAGTTTCTCGCCGACAAGCCGCGCTTTGTCGAAATCGTCCGCGACTTTTTGTCCTATGTTAAAGACGCCGAACTGATTATTCACAACGCCGAGTTCGATACTAATTTTCTGAATCGCGAACTGGGCAGAATCGGGCCGGAACTCGGCACCATTAGCGAATACTGCGCAGTCATGGATACGCTGAAACTGGCCAGGCAGGCGCATCCGGGGCAGCGGAATGATCTGGATTCGCTGTGCCAGCGTTACCGCATCGACAATACCCGGCGCACACTGCACGGTGCGTTTCTGGACGCGGAAATACTGGCTGACGTGTTCCTCGCGATGACCGGTGGTCAAACGGCGTTGTTGCTGGATAACGCGTCGCCGAGCACCTCGTCGGTGCTCCGTCCCGGTGAAACAGCGCCGGCGGACACGCCGTTGAAGGTGGTATACGCCGGCCCGGAAGAACTGGAACAGCATGAAAAATGGCTCGACCAATTGGACCGAGAGAGCGAGGGAGGCTGCTTGTGGCGCCGGCTCGATGGATGGGACGACTCGGCGGCGAGCCGATAGAGTCTGTTATACTGACCCGGCCGGAATCTGTTACAAGCACCACTAAATCTAAATCCTTCGGCGTCTTTCGAGCGGGGGACGCCGGGGAGAAGGGTATCCATGGCCAGTAAAGCCGCAACCGCGGTCGCGAAGCAGCTTCGTAACCACCGGCCCGGTGGGGAATTGTGCCGTGTCGAACTTGCCGGATTTAATCTTTCCGGAGCCCGCCTGTCGGGCGCGAATCTAACCGGCTCCGATCTGTCACGGGTCGACTTCACCGATGCCGATTTAACCGGCGTCGACCTGAGTGGCGCGGACCTGTTTCGGGCGCGCTTGTGTGGTGCGCGGCTGTTTGGGGCGGATCTGTCCAACGCGGACATGACGGCCGCCGATTTAAGTGGAACGAAGCTGTCCGGGGCCAAGCTCGCCGGCGCTAAGTTGTCGGGGGCGTTGCTCCGCGACGCCCATTGCAACAGCGCGGACTTTCAGTATGTCGACCTGTACGAAGCGGACATGCGCGACGCCGATCTGTCCGGGGCGGATCTGCGGGGCGCCAACCTGAGTCTGGCGAATCTGGCGCGAGCGAAGCTTTTTGCGGCGAATTTGGCGGGGGCCCGGTTGGGCGACGCTAATCTCGAGCGGACCCAGCTCACCGGCGCCAATCTGAGCGACACGGTTTTGAGCGGTGCACGAGCGGAACGAGCGGACCTTTCCAACGCAAACCTCACCAGTGCGGTGCTGGAAAACGCGAACTTCGAATCCGCGACTTTGACTGGAGTATGTTTCGTCAACGCCCGGCTTACCCATGCCAAATTGAACGCGGTGACCATGATGTACGCCGGGATTATTCACTGTGATTTAAGTAATACGGGCTTCGCCGAAAGCGAATTGTGGTCGACCCGAATTCGGGACTCCGCCTATCCCGGCGCGGATATTCGGGGAGCCAATCTGGAACGTACCGGGATCTATCGGCAGCAGGCTTTGAATAAATATCCCGACCTCCGGTATTCCGACAGCACCCACTGGGATGATCCAGGCCGATGTCGAACGGTTGTTGCAGCCCTTTCGCTTCGTCCCGCTCGGCCGAAGCGCAAGACGCCGCGCACGGTCATTCAAGAGGTCGGGGTGGTGCCGGGTCTGCGAGATTCCCTGTCCGCACCGGTGAGGATCCAGGGAAAAAATACGACCCGTGCCGCACGGCGTGAAAAAGGGTCGCGGCGGTTCAAGCCTTTCAACAAGTAAGGGCTCGCGCAAAAATAACTTCCCATTTTCACATCCCGTCTTCGGGCCATCTTTGAACGATCCTCAATCGCAAAATCCTCATAGTAGCCCTGCTAGGAGCCTGTCGGACTTAGGATGAATCTAC
>JAANXG010000156.1 GCA_018263405.1 Gammaproteobacteria bacterium | reverse complement strand
CAATGACTTCTTGCTGGTTGCGCCGACACAGCGATTGAGTGCCGCCAGCAGAATATATTGTCCGCAGGACAATCCCTGGTGTCGTTTTCCAACGTGTCGATCTATGATTTCTACGATTTGTAACTCCTGTGCAATATTCCATAAAGCCGCGAGCGCGCCGAATTGTAAGACTTTGGCCTTGATCGGTTTGCCCACGCCCTGCTGGAGCCGATGCAAGAGTTTCTCGGCGCTACCCAGGTGCATTAACACAATCGGCCTAGGTTTGCCGTTGACCCGCCTGGATTCGACGATTTGCCAATAGGTTTTCCCGCGGGATTGTTTCTTTTGCAGAGTCGCCATATGATCAGTGTATACATATTGGAAATAATGTCAATACTATTCCTGGCAATAGGTATTGTTTCCAGTATATACAGCCCACTCACACGGACTTTTGTGATATTATTCAGTGTATACGTTTTCAAAAAGCCAATTATCCGGATGGCGAAAGCGAAAAATTCTCAAAAAGCCTTTGTTTTCGGGAGGGGATGTGAACGGAGATTAACAGGGAGGTTGGGATTAGGAAGAAATTATTGGTATAAGTAGGAAGCTCAGGCTAGTACTGCGGATTTGCTCCACCGGATCGTCCAAATCTAACCCAAATTCGGGCGCGAATTCTGTGAAGTTATTTTTGCGCAAGCCCTTAGAACGTGAACGTGCGTTTGAAGTCATGGAGGTCGTCCAGCAAATTCTTCTCCGGCAGTTTCATCACTGTGTCCAACCGTTCGTCGTGTTCAACCCAGATGTCGTGCATCGGCAGGTGCTGGTCGATGAATATCATTTCCAGATCCGGATAAATTTTCCGTAGTGTCTCGACGATTTGAATAATGGAAAGGTTCTTATCAACCAGGTTGTAGACGCCGGGTTCAAGGGTCGTATCAACCAGTTGGTGGAGTAGATCAACGGTCCGATCCATGCTGATAAAAGCGCGATATTGTTTTCCATTGCCGTGTACGGTGATCCGGTTGCTGAAATGGGCGTCGAACATAAAGCGGTTGATCACCGCGTCGAAGCGCAGATTCTTGGAATAGCCGTATACGTTAGCGCAACGTATGACGTAAACAGACAGCTTCTCAAGAAGTCTCAGCATGTGATCCTCGCCGCGTTGTTTGGATATGGCATAAAAGCTGCGAGGATTCACCGGGTCGTTCACTGAACCAACGGTATTGTAGGATCCATATACCGAAGCACTGCTTAGGTAGATAGCTTTGTCCAGTCCGACATCTTCCGCCGCGTAGACGACTTCCGCCGTGCCCCAGTGGTTCGTTTGTTCGAATACATGCGCGTTTTGATCGGCGAAAGGTGTCGTTACATTGGCGGCCAGGTGATAGACGACGTTCACGCCTTCCATAACCGTACGCAGCTTTCGGCTGTCGAGAATATCGCCGCGGATGAATCTGACATTGGCGATCGGTAGTTTGCGCAGTCCCGTGAACAGGTTGTAGTTTCCCTTTGCCAGGTTGTCGTAGATAACGATCTCATTGACATTATCCGCTGCCGCCAGCCGATAGACGAGTTCGTTGCCGATGTATCCGGCCCCGCCGGTAATCAATACTTTCATTCCGGCTTTTCAACCAGATCGGTATGCAGGCCGCACTCAGTCTTGTTCAGGCCGAACCACCGCGCGTTGCGTTCGTTGCCTTGCTCGAAAAACTTCGTGGTGCATGGTTCGCAGCCGATGCTGAGGTAACCCTGTGCCTCCAACGGATGCGCGGGCAGATCGTGGTCGCGGGCGTACTCATGGATCGTTTTTGAATTCCACTCGAGCATTGGGTGGTAACGGATCGTATTATGCGGTGCGGGCTCTTCTTCGTGCATGATCCGGCGGTTGGCATTCTGATCCGCCCGAATTCCGTTGATCCACACGTCGTGCTGCATCAGTATCAGCTCCAGAGGCTGTACCTTATTCAAGTAGCAGCAGTACTCCGGGTCTGACGCGAAGAACAAGTGACCTTCATCGTCGAGCTGATGCGTTTTTGAAATTAATGGTCGAAGCCCTATAACCGTAAGGCCCAGTTCTTGCCGCAGTCGGTCTGCAAAGGAGACGGTCTCGGGGAACAGATAACCTGTGTTCAAGAAGTAGACCGGGATCGCCGCGTCGATCTCGCTGATTATGTGAAGTAGTGGGATGCTGTGGGATTGGAACGAAGAGGTTGCGAACAGCCTTTTGCCCGCGGCTTTGTATTCTGCGATTTTTTCCCGTATTGGTGAAATTTCCGGTGGCATAACTCTCCAAGATCAATATTGTACGGCATCGAAACATAATTTCTCAAAAAGTCCGCGCGATGTCCACGATCATGTGAGGTAGGGTTGCCTTTCAGGGGCGCTATCAGAAGTGGCATGGGGAAGTGCCGTTTACGGAGCTAAGGACTTGCGCAAAAATAACTTCACAGAATTCGCGCCCGAATTTGGGTTAGATTTGGACGATCCGATGGAGCAAAACCGCAGTACTAGCAGGGCTAATATGAGGATTTTGCGATTGAGGATCGTTCAAAGATGGCCCGAAGACGGGATGTGAAAATGGGAAGTTATTTTTGCGCGAGCCCTAAGGATGCAATACCTCTCGAACTCGTGGTCGGGGGTATACGCCTGCTCGCCGGCGTGGGCATCGACATTGGAAGCCATCCCGCTGCCGTCGACAATGCCGAATTTTCTTGCTTCATACTATATACTGTGGCGTGTGCGGCAAGTTGCCGGCACGCAAGGTACGCCTGGCGCACTCAATAAATGGGAAAACGAAACATGAGCAAGGCGACATGGGGGGTAATTGTGGCGGTCCTCGCGGCGGTTGTCATCGCTGTATTGGCCGCGTCGCAAGGGTTTTTAACCGGGGGAAAGTCGACCGAACAAGCCGGCACCGCGGATACTTCGGCCGAAACGGGCGAAACCGAGATCGGAACGGAAGGAGGCACGGGTGCTGCCGGGGTCCGGTCGTCCGAGTCCGGTGAACCGTCGGGCACCCAGGAGTCGGAAGATTCGCTGTTTGGGGATGACGAAACCGATACCGCACAAACCGGCACCGCGGATACTTCGGCCGAAACGGGCGAAACCGAGACCGGATCGGAAGGCGACACGGGTGTTGCCGGGGTCCGGTCGTCCGAGTCCGGTGAACCGTCGGGCACCCAGGAGTCGGAAGATTCGCTGTTTGGGGATGACGAAACCGATACCGCTCTCCAGGGAGAAGCGGAATCGTATGTCGAGCAGCTCGCCGAACCTTCCGACAAACCGCTACGACTGGACCGGGCCGAGGCATTCGTAAGCCCCGATCGACCGATGTCGAAGGAATCCGAAGAGACCGGCGCGGCGGGAACGCCGCGGCGGGAAGCCCCTGAAGTGGCGGTGGATAGCACACCGCAGCCGGAAGCCCCCGAGGTTGCAACGAAGGAAAGCGCCCCCGAGGCGGAAACTGTGGAGACGCGAGCGGGCGAGAGCACGTCCGGGCAGCAAGACTCCGACGCCGGGATGGAAAGCTCGGCGGAGCCCAGGGTTGACCTGCCTTTGAACGAAGAAGCGCCCGTTACCATTGCAGACCTCATCGGTCCCGAGGAAGTTATTCCTTCCGATGCGGTATTTTACGTACACACGGTCCAGCCGGAGGACGACCAGGGAATCTGGGGGGTAGTCCACCACGGAATCGTCGAAAATTTCGCCCGGGGGGTGGCGGTACATCGCGGTGAGTCGTCGGAGACCTATCGCGTCGATATCCCGCGGCATGCGGACGAACGCCGGCCCGATACGTCAAGTTCGTTTCTCGGGCGGCTCATACACGAAAAGACTCGTCAATCGTATGTTTACAACTACCAAACAGAGAGGCTCGGAAGGAACCCAGACCTGATTATTCCGGGTCAGGAAATTGTGATAGTGAGGTTCGCGCCGGACGAGTTGATATCCATATACAAGTACTTTACCCCCTGAGTATCCCGAATTTGAGAATGCACCAGGCCGCGTGCAGCCCGTCCAGCCAGGTGATCTTTTTGCCCTCGGTGTAGGTTCGTCCAAAATAAGAGATGCCGACTTCGTAAATTCGGACCCCCGGCACGCGTGCGATTTTGGCGGTCACTTCGGGCTCGAAGCCGAAACGGTTCTGTTCCAGTTTCAGCCGTTTAATGATGTTCCCGCGGAAAACCTTGAACCCCGTTTCCATGTCAGTGAGGTTCAAATTCGTGAACATGTTTGAAAACGTGGTCAGAAGCTGATTCCCTTTGAAATGCCAGAAATACAAAACGCGGTGCGGTCCCGCGCCGAGGAAACGGCTGCCGTACACGACGTCCGCCTTATCGCGAAGTATTGGGTCGACTAATGCGCTATAATCGTCTGGATCGTATTCCAGGTCAGCATCCTGGATGATTATAATCTCCCCCGTCGCACGGGAGAGCCCGGTGCGAATCGCGGCACCCTTGCCTTGATTGTCTGTATGCTCGACGAAATATGCGATCAGCGGCTGCAGCTCCCGACGGATCAGCGCCGCGGTGCCGTCCGTGGAAGCGTCGTCCACGACAATCACTTCCTTCGGAAGCTTGCACGACGATGAATGGACGGCGTTCAGTATCTCCTCGATCGTTTCCCGTTCGTTGTAACAGGCGATAATGATGCTGAGCGTGACGGATTTCTTGTTGTTCATTTTGCCGTTGATTTCCAGAGTGATTCCCGTGTCATTATCGCCATAATATTGTTGCAAACGCTAACCAATTTTCAGAATGCCGACTAAGGGCACGCGCAAAAATAACTTCACAGAATTCGCGCCCGAATTTGGGTTAGATTTGGACGATCCGATGGAGAAAAACCGCAGTACTAGCAGGGCTACTATGAGGATTTTGCGATTGAGGATCGTTCAAAGGTGGCCCGAAGACGGGATGTGAAAATGGGAAGTTATTTTTGCGCGAGCCCTAAGAGAAACGCAATTTCTACCGGCACTGCGGTCCTGATTGCCGGCGCCGCCATGCTTAGCCTGAATATGGGACTGCGCCAGACGTATGGCCTGTTTCTTGAACCGATGACCGGCGCGCTGCCCGTCGGCCACGCTAGCTTCGGTTTGGCGATTGCCGTGCAGAATCTGCTCTGGGGCGCTTTGACACCGCTTTGCGGGGTGCTCGCGGATCGCTACGGCACGGGCCGCGTTCTCGTTTCGGGCGGCCTTGTCTATGTGGCCGGGTTGCTGGTTATGGCCTTGGTGCAAACGCCTTTGGGTTTGCACATGGGCGCCGGCATCCTCACCGGTATCGCGGTGTCCGCCACCGGCTTCCCCCTGGTGCTGTCCGCCGTTTCCCGCGTGGCGCCGGTGGAGAAGCGCAGCACTTGGCTCGGTATTGCCACTGCCGGAGGTTCCATGGGGCAGTTCGTATTGCTGCCCGCCACCCAGGCGGTGATCGGTGGTTGGGGCTGGTCGGCGGCCTTGATCGGACTTGCGGTAACGGCGGTGGTCATGGTGCCTCTGGCGGCGCCGCTGAGCGGGCGACCGGCACCGCTCCAGGCGGGCGAGTTGACGCTGAGTGCGGCATTTGCCGAAGCTCGCGCTCATCACGGTTATTTGTTATTGAACGCGGGGTTCTTCGTCTGCGGCTTTCACGTCGCGTTTGTGGCCACGCATTTCCCGGCATACGTGCAATCGCAGGACTTGCCCGCATGGATCGGCGCCACGGCACTTGGGGTTATCGGGTTTTTTAATATACTCGGCACATTTTTATTCGGATGGCTGGGCGGCCGTTACCGCAAAAAGCGGGTGCTGACCACCATATACCTGGCGCGTGCCGCCGCTATCGGGGGATTGCTGTTTTTGCCGATAACTCAATGGACGATCTGGTTATTCGCGGTTACCTTCGGGGTTTTATGGCTCGGCACCGTGCCGCTCACCAGCGGCCTGGTCGACCAAATATTCGGTCCCCGTTATCTCGCGACACTCTTCGGCGTTGTTATGTTCAGCCACCAGATCGGTGCATTTTTCGGTGCCTGGCTGGGCGGCATCAGTTATGATCTGACCGGCTCCTATACTGTGATCTGGCTGGCAGCGCTCGCATTAAGCTTGATGTCGGCCGCGTTGCATGCACCGATCGAGGATGCACCGCTTAGGGATCGCGCAACAATAACTTCAGGGCCCCTCTATTAATTGATGGCTGGAAATCCGGATACGAGCGTTTCCGGCTGGAAACCAGTTATCCGGTCAGGTAGAAGGCAGTAAAGTAGAAAGAGGCTTAGGTTTGGCAATCTCGTACCCCTGCGCATAGTCGATGCCGATGGACCGCAGCATCGTTAGAGTCGCCTCGCTATTTACGAACTCCGCGACCGTCTTTTTTGACATTACGGTGGCGATTTCATTTATGGACTTGACCATGGCGTAGTCTACGGGGTCGGTGACGATGTTGCTGATAAATTGACCGTCGATCTTCACAAAGTCAATCGGTAGATGTTTCAGGTAATCGAACGAAGATAAACCGGTTCCAAAATCATCCAGGGCGAACCGGCACCCGGTGGCGCGCAATTCTTCCATGAGCTCGGTCGCGCTTAGCAAATTTGCGACAGCCGCTGTTTCGGTTAACTCGAAGCATATCTTTGAGGGTGGAACCGATGAACTTTCGAGTTGTTCGGTTAAGTAGTCGAGGAAGTCACCGTCGCCTATGGAGTGGCCTGAAAGATTAATCGAGCAGATGGACAATTCGTCGACGTGGCCCGGGTGATTAGATAACCATTGCAACGCGTGCCCCACCACCCAGCGGTCCAATTGGGTAGTGTATTTGTAGCGTTCCGCGGCAGGCAGGAACGAGCCGGGCATCACGATTTTTCCGTCCTCGTCACGCATACGCAGTAGCAGCTCGTAGTGCTTCCCTGCCTCGAGAGAATCGGGCTTCATGGTCTTTGCGGGAACAATCCGCTGGTAAAACAGCTCAAAACGTTCTTCCTCCAATGCTTTGTCTATCTTCGTGATCCAAGTCATTTCCCGGTGGCGGCGCACGACTACTTTATCGTCGGGTTGATATAAATGAACGTGCTTTAGTCCCTCCTCCTTTGCAGAGTAACAAGCAGTATCCGCTGCGCTTAACAAGGTTGCGATGTTTTCCGTAGTGTGGTCGATCGCTACTACCCCTATGCTGGCACTGATTCTGGAACTGACATCGTGCCAAATGAATCGATAATCGGTGACAGCCCGATGTAGAGTCTGCGCGGCGGAGACGGCCTGTTCCGGATCGCAATTGGATAACAGCACGGCAAACTCGTCCCCGCCCAATCGCGCCAACAGATCATCGTCTGTTATGTGCTTCCTCAATACCGGTTTCAATTGACGCAAGAGCTCGTCACCGGCGTTATGGCCGCATGTATCGTTAATAACTTTGAAGTTGTCGAGATCCATGTACAGCAAAGCATGACGGGTATCGTTATCCTTGGAGTCGCTCAGCATATTCTGTAAGCGGCGCTCAAACTCGTTCCTGTTCATGAGGCCGGTTAAGGCATCGTGTCCGGCCTGATATTTCAATTGTTCCGATAGCTTATAAGCCTCAGTAATGTCTTCGCATACGACAAGTATGGGATCGGTATCTTGCGTATTGTCGGACATCACTCGCGCAGCGGTTCTTATCCAGGCTTTGGAACCGTCTCTGCGTCGCATACGGGCTTCCCAATGGTGGACCTTGAGCCGTTCGTTCGCGCATTCCTGCACCTTTTTCAGAACCGGCGCCTGTTCGTCCTCCTCATGCAGATCGCTGATGCATTTGCCGACGATTTCATCCACGGTGTAACCCAGGTGATCGGCTCCGAATTGATTCGCTGACAATATCTCGCCATTGACACCTAACGTGAAAAACATGGAAGGGGTATCGTTATACAGCATGCGATACCGTTCCTGGCTTATCTTGACTTGCTCTTCGACCTGTTTTTCTCTCGATTACTTCATTCCGTAAAATTCGATTGGCCTGCACCAGATCATTGGTTCGCTCCGCGATGCGATTTTCCAGTGTCGCGTGAGATTCTCGAATGGTGTCTTGCGTTTGTTTATAGGCGATTAAATTATTTATTCGCGTTGTTAGTACTGTGTAGTCAAACGGTCTCGTTACGTAGTCATTGGCTCCTGTTTCCAATGCCTTAACCACGTCATCGATACTGTCATTAACGGATAACATCAATACGGGGAGTTCGGAATCGGAGTAGCTCTTTCGTATTTTTTGTAAAACCTCGAGGCCGCTGATTCCGGGCATGAGAATATCGAGCACCACGAGATCCAGTGGGGTTCGATCGATGCACTCGAGTGCCTGTTCGCCATCCTCGGCTTCAAGGACTTGATGGTCCGGCTTGGACAGCAGCGACCGCAATACAAAGCGGTTTGTAGCGACATCGTCTACAATGAGTATGCGAGACCGAACCTCCGGGTCTATTCGAGGCTGGTTCGAGTCCAAGCGCCTGACGTGCTGCATTTGTTATTTACTCACTAATTGAGCCAGTATAGTCGATCAGTAACATAATTTGGGAGGCCCGGGACTCCCCGTTAATGGGAAACGCCCGTGTCGCGCTCGTCGAGGAATTCCATCAACTCCTTTTCAACCCGTTCCAGTTCTTTGTGCAATGATCGCAGTAAGTCGCCGCTGTCGCCCGCTGGTTTATTGATGCTCAATTGATTGAGTTGCGCGCTGATCTCGCACAATCCCTGGGCGCCGATGCTCGCCGCACTGCCTTTGAAAGAGTGCGCCAAGTTTTTCATCTCCTGAAGATCGCCGCGTTCGTCGGCGGTTTCCAACTTTTGCAAGAGCGCTGTGGCATCGTCCATGAATACACCGACGAGCTCGTGCACAAACTTCCTATCGGGGCTGAGAGCTTTCAATTCCGCCAGCTTCGTCAGGCTTACGGTGTCGGGCGAGCCGCGATTCTTGTTTCCGGGGAGCTCAGCCGGTGGGTTCTTCTGCCGAGTACCCACGACCTTGTCCAGCGCATCGTACAGCGCTTGTGCCTGGATCGGTTTGGTCAGGAAACCCTCCGCGCCGGCCTCTTCGCATTGCCGGCGGGTTTCGGTCGTGGCATTGGCTGTGACAACAAGGAACGGTGTACGCCGATTCGGTTGTGCGAATCGATACATCTTCATTGTATCGATGCCACCCATTTCGGGCATATGCATGTCGCAGATCACCACGTCGAACCGCTTGTCCTCCTGTAATTGTTCCAGCGCCTGCCTGCCGTTGTCGACGACACGGACTTCGTGCCCGGCTCGCTCCAGAATTTTACTCGTGACCTTCTGATTTACGAGGTTGTCTTCGGCCAGCAACACTCTTAGTACCCTTGGGCATAAATACACACACGTTCAGCGGGATCGGAAAAGCCGATCGCCAAGGCACGCGAGCGCAGGACTGGCCCGGTCAATTCAAGCGAGCGTAACGCCGG
>JAANXG010000155.1 GCA_018263405.1 Gammaproteobacteria bacterium | reverse complement strand
AGCGCCTCCAAAGCGCCACTGCGGCGTTGCGCTTCTTGAAAAGGGCTCGCCATTCCCTGCGAAGCGCGCCTTGCATTGGCACTTTGGAGACGCTCTGAACGTGTGTGTATTTATGCCCAAGGGTACTAAGATTAACAGCCGACGAATGAAAACATCTCTTTGGCCAGGATCTTGCGTCCCGTCCGGTCGATTCGTTCACCGATAACCACGAAGGGCCGATCAAAACCGATGACGACTTCCCGGCCGGCGGATGAGACCACGGTAAGCGTCCTAATAGCTACCCCAATTGCCTTTACACCACCCGGCGCAGTTGTGAGTCGACGAGGCGGTGTACGGTTTCAACCGCCATTGGTGCATTTTCGCCATATCCATCGGCTTCGATCACATCCGCAAATTCCTGGGTAACCGGCGCGCCACCAACGATAACGGGAAATTCAGACTTGACCTCTTTAAACAGGGCGACGGTTTTCTGCATGGAAGGCATTGACGTCGTGAGCAGCGCCGATAACCCCACCACGTGGGGTTTGAGTTCATTTGCCATATCCAGGATTTCCTCCGGCGTTTTGTTGACACCCAGATCCACTACTCCATAACCGGCGCCTTCCAGCATCATGCCCACGAGGTTTTTACCGATGTCGTGAACGTCTCCCTGTACAGTGGACAGCATAACCTTGCCCTTGTCGGGTGCGCCGGTTTGACTCAGGATAGGACGCAGGACTTCGAGCCCGGCTTTCATGGCCCGTGCGGCCATCAGCATTTCCGGCACAAATATCTTGCCCTCGGAAAATTCGTCGCCGACTTCGTCCATGGGGACAATCAGGCCCTCGTTGAGAATTTCATGGACATCCATATTTTTTTCCAATGCTTTTTCAACCAGTTGTGCGGTTTCCCGGGCCTCCTGATCAAGTACCGCATCAAATATCTGATCGAGCAACTGATCCTCTTCGGTGGCCTCAGCCTGTGCGGCGGCGAACGCGGCGCCACCGGCCGCCATATCCACGGTGGTGGGGGTTTCCTCTGCTTCGCCACGCGCTTCCGGCGTACCGGCACGGCGCAGCCCGGCGTAGGGTCGATCACCGGCGCGGAACTGCTTCGCCGCTTTCACGGCTATTTCGACGTTTTCAGCCGGTGTGACTGCGCTCAGGGAACACAAGTACAAGGCGCCCTTACCAATTTCCTCGATGGCCTCCATGTATTCGTGGATACGCATTTCAATTTCCGCGCTGGGGCCGTTTTGAAAGACGTTGTTATCAACACCGAGCACCACGGGCAGATTGTTCGCCTTGGCATAGTCGATCACGGGCTGTACACCGACCTTGAACAGATCCGGATCCTGGACCTTCAGATACGGCGGCGTGGCGCGCAGCTTCTGCTCCCAGAAACGATGGAGATCATCCGAATAGGAATCACCCCACCAGTTGTCGCAAATTGCCGTTCGAATGGTCTGCTGTTGCAACCTCTCGATGTAGCCCAGCGCGAATTCATCCAGCATGTCCTGGGTAATGAACGGTAACGAGGCCACGGCATCTGACCCATCGGCCACCGGAGCGTCGGGAAATTCCTTCAGCAGGACATTCAAATAGGGGGCCAGTACTTCGTCTACCAAAAAGCTCATCACCTTGTGCACAAACCCGGGGCTCTCCTGTATCTGAACAATCAAGTTTTCAAACGTCATGACATGAGACGCCAGGGTGAACGGTGCACAGTAACCAGGCAGAGGCGTCATACCCGCCTGGCCTTTGATTTCATGCATGATCTCGAGCACCATCGGCATACGCCCGGAGGAGTATGGATCCGGTGCCTTCAGCCTGGCCAGGTCCTTTTCCGTTTTGATCAGAGGGTCGGAATTCTCAATAGCCGGCGCCTTGTCCTTGAATTTGACCAGGGTGCAGCCCAGCGCTTCCGCTTCAACGTTGTATGCATCCCAGATAAATGAGGGCGTATCAAAACCGAATCGCTCCGCGGTTTCACAGACACCGCGCACAAATTTTTTGGCATCGGTATAAAACTCGTCACCGGGAGTGCCGCTTTCCCGCATGGAAAACTCGTGCATCTGGGCTATGAAGGGCACACTGTCAGAGCCCGTGGTCATCGCACGGGACAGGTGTTTTACGCCCTCGGAAAAATCAAATTGAGCCATAAACCGCCTCCTCTGCCGCATGGGATTACGGACAGAAAATCTATTGGCAAGAAATCAGATGACATTAGAATTATTGTTGGATATAGAATATATATCCGGAATAGCGCGAACCTTATACCCAATTAGCTCTCGACCATGTCCAGAGAAACCGGCGGCGCGTTGTTGTCCATGTTGCAGCTGCACCACGAGCAACCTGTGCCCCTTTATCGCCAGCTCGAGACTGAACTCCGGCGCCTAATCCTGACCGGTGATCTCGCGGCCGGTTTGCGCCTTCCTGCGTCGCGCCAACTTGCGCTGGACCTGGAGATCTCGCGCCTGACGGTCAAGAATGCTTATGAGCAATTAGTGTCGGAAGGATTTCTAAAGGCCGTTCGTGGCGCCGGCACCTATGTCGCCCAGATCTCGACTTACGAGTTGCACCCGCAGGATATCCCCTCTCAATCCGAGCCTTCGGCGCACCGGCAACGCTTGTCGGAGCGCGCGGCGGCGGTGGCCTGCACTGGCGCGACAACGCGGTTGGAAGGATTCAGGGCATTCCGACCCGGGGTTCCAGCCCTTGATCTTTTTCCCCGCAAGATCTGGGCTGCAATCTACTCTCGCGTATTGCGCCAGGGTGATGGCGACCTATTCAGTTACGGGCCCGCGGGCGGACTGCCGGGTTTGCGACGATCTGTCGCCGAACATATCCGCGACTTGCGCGGCGTGCGCTGCGAGCCAGAGCAGATTATTATCACGGCCGGTGCCCAACAGGCCTTCGCCCTGGTGGCACTCACTCTGCTCAATCCACAAGACGTCGCGTGGTGTGAGGATCCTGGTCATATTGCCGGCCGCGACGCGTTGGCCCTATTTGGGATACGCGCCCTGTCAGTTCCCCTGGATTCTGATGGATTCGACCTGTCCCACGCCCTGAACAGTCTCCCCAGCGCTCGACTAATTTTTGTCACCCCTTCCCATCAGCACCCCCTCGGGATGACCCTGAGCCTGGAGCGGCGCATGCAGATGATTGAATATGCCCGGCTCAGCGAGGCCTGGATTGTCGAGGACGACTACGATAGTGAGTATCGCTACGTCGGCCGAACGATTCCTTCGCTGCGAAGTCTTGATCGATATGGCCGTGTGATTTACATCGGCAGTTTTTCCAAATCCCTGTTTCCGGGTTTGCGCATTGGCTATCTTGTTGCACCACCGGATCTGGTGGATACGTTTGCAGCCGGACAAATACTCTTGTCACAAAACGTTTCACCTGTGACCCAGGAAGTATTGCGCCGCTTTATTGACGACGGCGCCTACCACGCCCATATCAGAAGAATGAAATCGATCTACCAAGTGCGTCAGGAACGGCTGCTGGAAGCGCTCGGCAAACATGCAGCAGATTTGTTCGAGGCCTCTTTTACCGATGCAGGAATGCACACTATCGCCTGGTTGAAGGATGATCATGTTTCAGACACGGCTATCGCACAGAACGCTTGGGCGGCAGGCGTCGATTGTCTGCCACTTTCAATTTTCTGCAACAGAGAGAGCATCGCACCCGGCTTAATGCTCGGCTTTGCCTGTGCACATGAAGAAGAAATACCCGACCGGGTCGAACAACTGGTGACGGCCGTGCGAAAAGGCAGCAGTCTAACGCGCTGAGAAAAGGTCGCGCGACAAAACGAATGGCAGCGCGACGCCGAAGTACAGACAATTATATAAACAAAACTAATATTTATTCAAGAATTATTAATTGGACTGTAAATTTGTGCATTCACTAAGATTAACGGCCGACGAACGAAACCATCACCGCAAGGATCACGATGAGCGCAAATGCAGACTGTGTGTACAGGAGAGAATACCGCGGCCGGGTTAAGGCTGCGATTCTGGATTGGAGCGGCACGACTGTTGATGCCTACGTTATCGCCCCCGCCGTTGTGTTCGTCGAGGTTTTCAACAAGCAAGGTGTCCAGATCAGTATGCTTGAAGCTCGCGGTCCGATGGGGCTGCGCAAGGACCTCCACATCAAGGCACTGACGGAAGACCCGGAAATTCGGGAGCGCTGGAAATCTATTAAGGGAAAGTATCCCGATCAAGCCGACGTCGACAACATGTTCACCGATTTTGTGCCGGCGCAGCTGGAATGCCTGCCGAACTACAGTCGCTTGCTGCCGGGCGTCGCCGACGTCACTCAAGCGTTGCAGCGTTCGGGCATTAAATTGGGGGTTTCGACGGGATTCACACGCGCCATGGTGGATGTGTTACTGGCCGATGCGCGCAAGCAAGGATTCAACCCTGATGCCACGGTCGCGGGTGACGAAGTGTCGCAAGGCGCGCGTCCCAAGCCTCACATGGTCTACAAGAACCTGGATCTGTTGGACATCACTACGATTCAATCCGTCGTGAAAGTCGACGACACCGTGTCCGGCGTTGGCGAGGGACTCAATGCCGGCTGCTGGGCGGTTGGCGTGGCCCGTTACAGCAACTACATGAACATCAACAGCATCGAAGAAGCGGATAGCCTTCCTGAAGAGGAGATCGAACGCCGAACTGAACATACCCGTGATCTATTACGTAGAACCGGTGCGCATTATGTCGTCGACAGCATAGTGGAACTACCGGAAGTGATTGAGGAGATCAACGAACGTTTGGCGCGCGGCGAACGTCCGTAGTCAATGTTCACATATCACGACGTTCCGACGACAGGCGCTCGTAATGAAAAACCACAAGCAATTGCTACGCCGTTACAAATGAGCCAGCTGGAACTGCCAGACAACCCTTATCTGCTACTAACACCGGGCCCGCTATCGACCAGCAAATCCGTGAGAGCGGCAATGTTCCGGGATTGGTGCACCTGGGACAAAGACTACAATGATATTGTCGAATCGGTGCGATGCGATCTTGTCAAGCTCGCCACGGAGAGGGATGGATACACGTCGGTGCTGATGCAGGGTAGCGGCACATTCTCCGTCGAATCGGTGATCGGCTCGGCAATACCCGCAGACGGCAAACTGCTGGTGCTCGTAAATGGCGCGTATGGCGATCGCATAGCAAGAATCGCCAGTTATTTACGCATCCCAACGATCGTTCATGACAGTGGCGAAGTAGCTCCGCCCGATATCCCGAGATTACGCAGGGAGTTGGACATAGATGCCGAGATAACGCATGTCGCGGCGGTGCATTGCGAAACAACGACCGGCATGCTCAATCCGATCGAAGAAATCGGCAGAACGGTCAAAGAATACGGCCGCATATTTATCGTCGATGCGATGAGTTCGTTCGGCGGCATACCTTTTTCCATGGAATCGAGCCATGCAGATTTCTGCATCAGCAGTGCGAACAAGTGCATTCAAGGTGTACCGGGTTTCGGATTCGTCATTGCGACACACGCCACAATGGCATCGATTCAAGGCCGGGCACGCTCTCTGAGCATGGACCTATACGATCAGTGGCGCTGCATGGAGGACGGTCACGGAAAGTGGCGCTTCACCTCACCCACCCACTCCGTTCGAGCCTTTCGTCAGGCTTTGAATGAGTTCGCAGAAGAAGGTGGCGTGGCGGCACGTTTCGCGCGCTACCGTAACAATCAACGGACCCTGGTAAGGGGTATGCGGTCTCTAGGCTTTCGTTGTTTGCTCGAGGATCGGTACCACTCTCCGATAATCACGGCATTTCTTAGCCCCACCAGCCCTCGTTATTCGTTTGAGCGATTCTATCAATCGCTGAAGCGAAAGGGCTTTGTGATCTATCCCGGGAAGGTCACAATCGTGGACACGTTCCGAATCGGAAATATAGGCGAAGTGAACTGCAATGATATTCGGCGGCTGCTAAGCGCAGTGGAGGCGTCTATCGATTGGGAGCAGGACGCAGTGTCGGGCGCTAACAGTTGAGCAATGGTCAAACAAAGGGCGAACGAACCTCCGCGACCGTGCACGTTCCCATCGGCGGCGGTGGCGTTATTGGTTGAAGTGTAGCCTATCATGTCGCGAAATACGCCTGCGGCCACATCGTTCTTCTGGATTCAAAGCGACTGCGTGTAGCGCCGCCTGCCATGCCGCTGGCTTGTTGGCGCAGCTTCGAACCGCGCCTGGCGCTGTTTCTAGACGGGGTGTATCTGATAGACCGCGAGCAGCCCGTATTTCGCCGTCTGTCGGCGCCCAGTCCCCGGGCGCTGGAAGGGCTTATCCAGACGATCAGTCGACGGGTCGGCGCTTATCTGGAACGTGAGGGCCTGCTGGTACGGGACATCGAGAACACCTACCTGCAGCTCGAGGCCCCGGACGAATCCGCCCTGAATGAACTGCTCGGCCATTCCATCACCTCGGCAACCGCTCCTGCGTGGCTCTACCTCCTGCATCCCTGCAGTCGTACCGCATCGCCGTCGGCCCCCAGGCCGGCCGCAAGGCGTTCACGCTGCAAACCGTGCCCGCCCGGCAAGAGGACAGCAACCACAGCAGCTTGGCCAAGACCGCCGGTTTCTCGCTGCACGCCGGGATCGCCGCCAAGGCCCACCAACGGCGCAAGATCGATCGGCTGTTGCATCATGCCGAGACGATCGTCATCGAAGGGCGCAGCTTCAGGATGAAAGACAAGATCGAGGGGGAGTGATGATTAAACCAAAAATCAGCCCCCTGCAAGCCGCACTTTCAAATCGGTGCTACGCCTACAAAATGACGTCGGTGGTAGCACTATCCGTCAACGCTACTCGCCCCCACCAAAAACCTTCTCTCAGCGCCTTTACGAACCCCGCGTATATGGGTTATCGTTCCTATCCGTCGTGTTTTCTTTTCAAGCGTTTGAGTGCGACGATTCTGCGCAACGAGAATTTCCTCGTCACCCTGGGCACTCGCGACGCGTATCAACGACTGGCGGCCTTTCTGGTGATGTTGACCGAGTA
>JAANXG010000154.1 GCA_018263405.1 Gammaproteobacteria bacterium | reverse complement strand
AGCGCCTCCAAAGCGCCACTGCGGCGTTGCGCTTCTTGAAAAGGGCTCGCCATTCCCTGCGAAGCGCGCCTTGCATTGGCACTTTGGAGACGCTCTGAACGTGTGTGTATTTATGCCCAAGGGTACTAAGTACCTAATCTCGATTCTGGATATCCCCGTTTATGGTTAAACGTAAATTACTCATCCTTGTTGACGGTTCGTCTTATCTTTATCGGGCATTTCATGCGCTGCCCGGTTTAACGACTTCCCAAGGACGCCATACCGGAGCCATTTACGGGGTGGTGAGCATGGTGCGCAAACTGTGCGCCGAGCACGATCCGGCCTATATGGCCGTGGTATTCGATGCCAAGGGCAAGACGTTCAGGCACGAAATGTACCCCGGTTACAAAGCGACGCGCCCGCCGATGCCGCCGGAACTGCGAGAACAGGTCGAGGATCTGCACCGGATCATCGAAGCCATGGGCTTGCCCCTCATTTCCGTGCCCGGCGTCGAGGCGGACGATGTCCTGGCTACTCTCGCGCGACGGGCGAGCGCGCAGGGGCTTTCCACCCTGGTTTCAACCGGCGACAAGGATCTGGCGCAAATTGTCGATACCGACATCGAGCTGATCGATACCATGAGCAACAAGCGCTTGAACGCGTCGGCGGTAATAGAAAAATTCGGCGTCGCGCCGGAAAAAATCGTCGATTACCTGGCCTTGATCGGCGACAAATCGGACAACGTTCCTGGGGTGCCCAAGGTCGGCCCCAAGACGGCGGTCAAGTGGATCCAGGAATACGAATCCGTGGACAAACTCATGGACCGCGCCGGGGAGATCAAGGGCAAGGTCGGCGAGTCCCTGCGCGAGACCTTGGAGCAGCTACCGTTGAGTCGGAGCCTGGTAACGGTCGATGACACGGTGGATCTTGCTCTGGAACCTTGGGAGCTCGCGCCGGGGGCGCCGGATACCGGCGCCCTGCGAAGTATTTTCAAGGAACTGGAATTCAGCGGTTGGCTGTCGAATCTCGAGGACGAAGGCTCCTCATCCGCCGAAGCCGTGGAAGTCGACTACCAGTGCCTCACGAATACCGAACAGTTACAGGAATGGTTGCGCAAACTCGAGAACGCCGAGTTGATCGCCGTCGACACCGAAACGACCGCCTTGCAGGCCATGCGCGCCGACTTGGTGGGTATCTCTTTCGCGGTTGGTGCCGGTAAGGCGGCATATATTCCCCTGGCACACGATTACCCGGGCGCGCCGGGACAGTTGGATCGCGGTGAGGTTTTGGAAGCGCTGCGCCCGATGCTCGAAGCAGAAGGCAAAAAGAAAGTGGGGCAGAATCTGAAGTATGACTTTACGGTGCTCGCCCGTTGTGGGCTCGAACTGCACGGCATCGCCTACGACACGATGCTCGAGTCTTACGTATTGGATTCGGTCGCCAATCGCCACGACATGGATACGCTTTCTTTGAAATACCTCGGACACAAAACGATCTCTTACGAGGATGTGGCGGGGAAGGGGAAGGGTCAGCGGACTTTCAATGAAGTGCCGCTCGAACAGGCCGTCGAATATGCTTGCGAGGACGCGGACATCACGTTCAGGCTTCACCAGGCCCTGTGGCCACGGCTGGAAAAGCAGGAGCGTCTCGCCGAATTGTTCGAGCGGATCGAGATGCCCCTCATCCCCGTGCTCGCCGCCATGGAGCAGAATGGCGTGCGTGTCGACGTGAAAATGCTCGCCAAACACGGCAAACAATTGGCGAGGCAGATAGACGAATTGGAGCAGCAGGCTTACGAGCAGGCGGGCACGGCGTTTAACATCGGCTCGCCGAAGCAGATCCAGGAAGTGCTTTACGAGCGGCTGGGGCTGCCGGTGCTCCGCAAGACGCCGAAGGGACAGCCTTCGACGGCGGAGAACGTCCTTCAGGAACTAGCGGTCTCTTACGATCTGCCGGGGACGATCCTCGATCACCGCGCATTGAGCAAGCTCAAATCCACCTATACCGACAAACTGCCGAACCTCGTCAATCCGCAAACCGGCCGTATCCATACGTCCTACCACCAGGCGGTGGCTGCTACCGGACGCCTCTCCTCCAGCGACCCAAATTTGCAGAACATTCCGGTACGGACCGCCGAAGGGCGGCGTATTCGCGAGGCGTTCGTCCCTGAAAGCGGCAATGTTTTGCTGGCCGCCGACTACTCGCAGATCGAGCTCCGAATTATGGCGCACTTGTCACAAGACGAAGGACTGCTGCACGCTTTTCGGGAGGGCGAGGACGTCCACCGGGCCACCGCCTCGGAAATTTTCGGCGTCGGACTCGAGGCGGTCACGGCCGATCAGCGCCGGCGTTCCAAGGCGGTGAACTTCGGGCTGATCTATGGTATGTCCGCGTATGGCCTTTCACAGCAGCTCCGCATACCCCGAAAGGAGGCCCAGCAGTACATCGATCTGTATTTCACCCGCTACCCCGGGGTGAAAGCCTTCATGGACCGCACCCGATCCGAGGCCCGGGACAATGGCTATGTAGAAACCGTCTTCGGGCGACGCTTGTACCTGCCGGACATCAAGTCCGGCAATCTCCCGCGTCGCCAGTACGCCGAACGCACCGCCATTAACGCGCCCATGCAGGGCACGGCAGCGGACATCATCAAGATGGCGATGCTCGTCGTGAGCGACTGGATCGCCGGTGAAGCGCCGGAGATCAAAATGATTATGCAGGTGCACGACGAGCTCGTATTCGAACTCCCTGAAAACTCGGTGGTCGGGGCCGAAAAACGGATTGCCCGGACGATGTCCGAAGTGGCGCGGCTAGACGTGCCGCTTGAAGTTGATGTTGGCAGCGGCGGCAACTGGGTGGAAGCGCACACTGAGCCCCCTAACAACAAAGGAACTTCCAGGAGGTGAAGCGGTCTTATCTGACATCACGGGACACCGTTGCCCGCTTCCCCCGAGCGGGGTGGTTAGTCAATAACCGTGAAACTTGCCCCGGAGCGATCCCCCCTTCCCCTTAGGCTCCGGGGATTTTTTGTCTTGCACCGGCTTGCTGCCGGGGCCCGTTAACAATTACCGTTCCCGGCCAACCAATCTCGAATCCGTTGCTGCGCCTCTGCCACGCCAACGCGCTTGAGGGCGGAAAACCTTTGCACGGTGATAATGTCCTGCGACGCCGTCACGAAACGCCGGACCGCGAACTCGCCCTGCCTGGCCTGGTTGTGGCCGAGTTTGTCGGACTTGGTGAGCAGGACATGGATCGGTAAACGGCGGGGTTCGCACCATTCCAGCATCCGCCGATCCAATTCCGTCAGCGGATGACGAGCGTCCATAAGAAGTATCAACCCTTTCAACGCTTTCCGTTCCGTCAGGTACCGTTCGATTAGCCGCGCCCAGCTCGCCCGCAACTCGTCCGGTACTTTGGCGTAACCGTAACCCGGCAGGTCCACCAGTCTGGAACCCCCCCCGCCCAGATCGAAGAACACGATCTGCCGGGTCCGGCCGGGCGTCTTGCTGGTCCGTGCCAGTCCGCGCCGTTGTGTGACGACATTAATAGCGCTGGATTTCCCCACATTGGAGCGCCCGGCGAACGCAACTTCCGCACCTGGGGCCGCCGGCCACTGCGCCGGGTCCGCGGCCGCGATGGTGAACCGCGCTCGATTTAACAAGTTTTCCGGTTTTTCTTCGGTTTTGAGGGGCAAGGAAGTTGACCTAGTGAAGGGGCACTATTGTGATGGCAGTGTCGAAATGATATAAAACACGGCCTGCAATTACAGTGATGTCAGCGAAAAATAGAAAAAGGAATCTCTGACGATTCTAAATGTATAACATTACCGGCGACTCGTTGAAAACGAACCGCTTCACCGGTTGCGGCCCGGTGCAGTGTTACAAACTCCGGAGAAATCAATGAATAAAAATTTGCGTATCTCGCTGGGTTTGGTGTTCGTGCTGGCACCGGGATTGACACATGCGGCCGTGGTGGGTGATGCCGATGCCGGAAAGGGCAAATCGCTGATCTGTGCCGCGTGCCATGGTACGGATGGCATCGGCACGGCGCCGGAGAACCCGAATCTCGCGGGGCAGGTCCCCGGATACATCGCCGACCAGTTGGCCCGGTTCAAGTCGGGGCAGCGGGCGAATGCAATCATGCTAGGCATGGCGGCGGGTCTCTCCGAACAGAACATGGCGGATCTCGATGCATATTATTCGTCGCTGCCGGCCAAACGCGGCGCCATTCCGGAAGACAGCGTCGAAGCGGCAAACCGTGGCGCCGGACTGTATCGCGGGGGCGACCAGTCCATGGAGATCGCGGCGTGCATGGGATGCCACGGACCGTCGGGCCACGGGATTCCGACGCGCTTCCCGCGCGTGGCCGGTCAGAAGCAGACATATCTGGTGAATCAATTGCAGGCGTTTAAAACCGGTGACCGGCAAAGCGATGGTCGAATCATGAACAGCATCGCGTTTTTGTTGACCCGGCAGCAGATGGAGAATCTGGCCGCGTTGATGCACGCGTTTCAATAAGCCGCGAGTACCCGCCGGTCGATTAATCGGTTCCCGGCTGTCAGTCCCGTAGTGACGCGAAGGCGCGGTGGGCCGCCTCGATGGTGAATTCGATGTCCTCGGTTTGGTGGGCCTGCGACATGAAACCCGCTTCAAACGCCGAAGGCGCAAGATAGACGCCGCTATCGAGCATCCGGTGAAAAAACCGGCCGAAACGTTCAGTGTCACACCGCTGAACCGCCGAAAAAGCAGTTACTTGCGGCGCGTCGGTAAAAAACAGACCGAACATCCCCCCCACCGATTGGGTGCACAGCGGAATATTATTGTCACGGGCAGCCTCGCGAACGCCTTCGAGCAGCGCCCGGGTTTTCCGCGCGAGCTCGTCGTGGAAACCGAGGGCGCCGAGACGACGGAGAGTGCATAACCCTGCGGTCATGGCGATGGGATTCCCGCTTAATGTGCCGGCCTGGTAAACCGGACCTTCCGGAGAAAGCTGTCCCATGATCTCGGAACTGCCGCCGAACGCACCCACCGGCATACCTCCGCCGATGATTTTGCCGAAGGCGGTCAGATCGGGCTCGACATCGTAGACGCCCTGGGCACCGGTTAACCCGACCCGGAATCCGGTCATCACCTCGTCGAAAAGCAGGACCGAACCGGATTGCGTGCAACATTCACGAAGAGTTTCCAGAAAACCCGCCACCGGTGGGATGCAGTTCATGTTGCCGGCAATCGGCTCGACAATCACCGCCGCGATTTCCTCGCCATGGGTTTTGAAAGCCCGCCGCACCTGCTCGGCGTCGTTAAAGTCCAGCACCAGCGTGTCTTGGGTCGTCGCTTTAGTGATGCCGGGCGACGTCGGCGTACCGAAGGTTAATGCTCCCGATCCGGCCTTGACCAGCAGGCTGTCGACACCGCCGTGATAACAACCTTCAAACTTGATCACCTTGTCCCGGCCCGTATAGCCTCGCGCCAGTCGCAGGGCGCTCATCGTCGCTTCGGTGCCTGAGTTCACCATGCGTATCTTGTCCACCGAGGGAATCAGCTCGCAGATGCGGCTTGCCAGTTCCGTCTCGATCGTCGTCGGCGCTCCGAAGCTCAGTCCATTGTCCACGGCGGCCTTGACCGCTTCGACTACCTCCTCGTCGGCGTGCCCGAGAACCATGGGCCCCCACGACCCGACGTAGTCAACGTAACGCCTGCCGTCCACATCCCACATGTAAGGGCCTTTGGCCTTTTCGAAAAAGACCGGTTCGCCACCTACGCCCTTGAAGGCTCTGACGGGTGAATTAACGCCGCCGGGAATCACGGATCGGGCTGCTTCAAACACTGCGCTCATGATGTCGGACCCACTTGTAATGTCTTTTTAAATTCTTCCGCCGCTTTTCGCGGATCGTTGCCGGCAAATACGGCGCTCACGACCGCTAGGGCATCGGCGCCGGCCGCGATCAACGGGGCGCCATTTTCGGGGGTGATGCCGCCGATCGCAACCACCGGTACGCGTAATTGGCGTTTGGCGCGACGCAACAGGTCCGGTGTCGCTACGACCGTGCCGGATTTGGTCCGCGTTGGGTAAAAGCTGCCAAAAGCGACGTAGTCCGCGCCCGCTCGTTCGGCGCTTACGGCACGTTCGAATTCGTTATAACAGGAAACCCCGATTATGCGCTGTTTCACGATGCTCCGGGCCCGCGCGATATCCGGGTCGTCTCTCCCGAGATGAATGCCGTCGGCGTCGGCGTCGACGGCCAGTTGGGGATCGTCGTTAATGATCAATAACGCCCCGAGATCCTGGGTGACGGTTCTCAAAGCACGGGCATGCTCAAGGCGGTCCCCGTATCCCGCTCGTTTGTCCCGATACTGGACCGCGGTCGCACCGCCCTCGATCGCCTGCCGCACCCGGGTGGTGAGCTCGGTATCGCTTATGAGATCCGGATCGGTCAGTACGTAGAGGCCGTGCAACGATTCAGTCAATTCTATCGCCGGAGCCCGTCATGCCGCGGGTGCATGGCACATCACTCCAGAGATTTGCCGCGCAGCGGTATGCGTATAATTGCCCGCCGCTCCGTTGTGTAAATCGCCCCCGAATTCAAACTCCTGCTCCCGAGGCGTCGGTATGGAATACAAAACGTATATGTGCGTTATTTGCGGATTCATCTATGAACAGGAGAACGGCCTGCCCGATGAAAATATCGACCCCGGGACGCGTTGGGAGGATATCCCGGAAACATGGACCTGCCCCGACTGCGGCGCCGGCAAAGACGACTTCGAGATGATCGAGATCTAGCACTAGTGTACCCCGTCACTGATATTGTAACGTTGAGCGGTCCGGAAAGCGGTGAGCCGCAAGGCCTGTCTCGCCGGGAATGCGCGCCCTTCTCAACAGACATAACGCTGCGGAGGACCGCTTCCCGGGCCGCCCGAAGGGAGCGTGCCTGAGCCACCATTGGGGCGTTGCGCTCCTGGTAAAGGACCGGGCCATTCACTGCGGAGCG
>JAANXG010000153.1 GCA_018263405.1 Gammaproteobacteria bacterium | reverse complement strand
TACAGGGAGGTATTGCATCCTTAGCTCCGTAAACGGCACTTCCCTATGCCACTTCTTACAGCGTCCCTGAAAGACAACCCTACCCCCACATGATCGCCGACATTGCACGGACTTTTTGAGAAATTACTTAATTTTGACAAACTATCGATGATTTCGCGATGAATTTGCACGGACAAAGGAGGCTTTGTTTATAATCCGCGTCCCGTTTAGAAATTTTAACCGGACCGATTTCCATGCCGCGATCGCTGCGAGTATCCCGTGAATAGCCCCCTGCGCGTGGGTGTGGTAGGTGTGGGATACCTGGGCAGTATTCACGCCGGCATATACGCCCGAATGTCCGGCGTGCACCTGGCCGGTGTAGCGGATATCGAGGCCGAGACCGCCTCGAAAATCGGAACCCGGCACGCTTGTCCTTATTACACCGATCCCTATGCCTTGATCGATGACGTGGATGCGGTTTCCATTGTCGTACCCACCAGTAGCCATTGCGAAGTGGCACTGCCTTACCTCGACGCCGGCAAGCACATGCTCATGGAAAAACCGGTGGCCCCCACGGCGGAGGATGCCGAGAAGCTCGTGGCCAAGGCAGAAGAGGCGGGCAACGTGTTTTTGGTAGGCCACCTGGAACGGTTCAATGCCGGTATCATGGCACTGGCGGAACGCGTGGGCGATCCGCGCTTCATTGAAGTGCATCGCCTGGGCATGTTCGTCGAGCGGGCGACGGACGTTGACGTGGTGACCGATTTGATGATTCACGACATAGATATCGTCCTGTCACTTGTCCATTCCGATCTCAAGTACGTGTCGGCGATAGGCTCGCCGGTGGTAACCAACCACGTGGATATCGCCAATGCCCGGCTGGAGTTTGAAAACGGTGCGGTCGCCAACGTCACGGCTTCCAGGGTATCCGCCAAGAAATTCCGGCGCATTCGAGTTTTTAGCGGCGACGGTTATCACGCCTTGAATTTCATCGATCAACAGATGGATATAGTCCGAAAGACAAAGCCCGAGCCCGGACAGTTATATCCCGGGCTGGTTTCGGAAAAACTCGAAGTGGCGTCCAAGCCCTCTCTGGATGCCGAGTTAGAGCATTTTGTTTCAATCATTTCGAGCAAACAGAAGCCATTCGTTAACGGCCAGGACGGAATTCGTGCTTTGAGAGTGGCGGAACTCGTTCAAAACAAGATTAAAGAATGTTTGACATGAACGAAATCCCCGTTCCGTTTCTGGATCTGAAACCGGAATTCGAAGCTCTGGAACACGAGTGGCTGGAAGCGATTCGCCGCATCGGCATGTCCGGTGCCTTCATCCTGGGTCCCGAAGTTCATGCCTTTGAACGTGAATTCGCGGATTATATCGGGGCTCCTTACTCGGTATCCGTGGCCAGCGGCACCGATGCGCTGATTTTGTCGCTGAAGGCGCTGAATATCGGCGCCGGAGACGAAGTCATCACCACGCCGTACAGTTTCTTTGCCACGGCGGAAGTCATCTCCCGGACCGGCGCGACCCCGGTATTTGTGGACATCGATCCCGTGTCATTCAACCTGGACATCGATCGGGTGCAAGCCTGCATCAACGCCAGGACACGCGCTATTCTCCCCGTACACCTGTTCGGTTGCCCGGTGGACATGGGTGCGCTTCAGGCTCTCGCCGACGGTCACGGAATACCATTGATCGAGGACTGCGCACAGGCCTGTGGGGCCGTCCACAAAACCCGGCGGGTTGGCGGATGGGGCGACTTTGGTTGTTTTAGCTTCTATCCCACCAAGGTGCTGGGGTGCTACGGCGACGGGGGAATTATCACGATCCAGGATCCCGGTTATGTGGAGAAGATAAAAAAGTTACGGAACCACGGGGCCGGCGCCGCGTTCGTACACGAAGCGATCGGGTATAACAGCCGCCTGGATGAAATCCAGGCGGCGCTGCTGCGCATCAAAATGCGCAGCCTTAATGACCGCATCGACAAGCGCAGGCAGGTGGCCGTCTGGTACGACAAGGGCTTTGCGGGAAGCGATGTGATCACGCCCGGCTCACCGTATGGTGAACACGTGTACAACCTTTACACTATTCGCGCTTCGGACCGGGACCGGGTCAGGGATCGGCTCGAGTCCGCCCGAATCGGATTTAATTTGTGCTATCGAGTTCCTTTGCATCGCCAGAGGGTCTACCTTCCTCTCGAATACGCTGCAAACGATTTACCGAATACTGAAAAGGCGTCGCGGGAATGTATATCCCTGCCGATTCACCCGTACATGACCGAAGACCAAGTCCAGCGAGTGGTTGACGTGGTCCTGGCCACTGGTTAGATGAGATGGTGCCTGCTCGCGGTCCTGCTGCCGGCCGCGCTCAACGCCGGTGCCGACTGCCGGCAAACGACGGCGGCACTGGATTCCATGAGCGGTGCTGAATTGATTCTGGCGGGACCTGAGAAAGAGTCGATCAAACTTGCAGTACGGGTCGCGGACGATTACCGGGAACGCGCCGGTGGATTCCAGTATGTTTGCCCTGAAACCATCCAAAGCACGGCGATTTATTTCCTCTTCGAGCGGTCCCGTCACGCCAATTTTCATATGCGCAACGTTAAAGCCCCCCTCGACATCGCGTTTATCGACGAGTCTGGCTCGATCGTCGATATTCAGCGTATGGAACCCGCCGTGCTCGGCACGGCTCGGCATCGGTATTACAGCCCGCGACGCCCGGTGGCGGCGGCGCTGGAGACGCGTGCGGGATATTTTATCGAACAGCGGATCACCGTTGAACAATGGAAGATCGAACGGTTGCAGTAATGACTCGTGATTTGAAGACGGCTCCCCACGGCTTATGGACCGGGTTGTTCGATGCCAAAGCCCTGTTTGAAAAACCCGCGACGCCGATGTACCCGGTAAGGCGAAAGGACCGGACAATATGGTTGGAAACCAGGACCGAAGAGGGCGGCCGGGGCGTATTGATGGAGCGTGACTCATCGGGCGCCGAATGTTGCCTGACGCCGGAGGGTTTTTCGGTCCGCAGCCGGGTGCACGAATACGGTGGCTGCCCTTATACCCTGCACGATGATACCTGCTATTTCGTCAACGACGGCGATCAGCGGATATACCGTCAATATCTGGATGTGCCGCCCGATCCGCAGCCCGTGACGCCGCGAAGCAAGACGGACGATGCACTACGCTATATCGACCTTTGTGTCGTAGCGGGCGGGGCGCATTTGGTCTGTGTCATGGAAAGGGAGCGGTCATCGTCGGATATTGAAAACTGTCTTGCAGTGGTCAGGATCGAACCCGGGGCGATTCACGATCCTCGAGTCCTGCATCGGGGGCACGATTTCTATGCGAACCTCGTGCTGGACTCCGCCCACCGGCGTATTGCCTGGTTTCAATGGGACGATCCAAACATGCCATGGGATCGATCCGAGGCGATGATCGCATCGTTTTCGCAAACCCGGGAAGGGCTACGACTCGGCGCCCCCGCCTCGGTCATCAACGCTTCTGAAACTTCTGTCTGCCAGTTGGCGTTCGATGACGACGGAGATTTGCTGCTTGCCATCGATGGCAACTCCGCACCCGGGATGAATCAAGACTTTTGGAACCTGTACCGCTGGCGCGGCGGAGAATTCATACAGTTGACGTTCGATGACAAAGAATACGGGGCGCCGCATTGGGTGTTCGGTGATTGCCGGTATGTTGTTTTGCAGGACTATCTCCTCGCGGTGCGAACCGGCGCCGACGGTGACGAATTGGTGACCGTCGACAAGCACGGCGGCGGCGTTGAAGTGGTTCGAACGGATGCCGTCAACATCAAACAGTTATCTCGTGCCGGAGGCAATGAAGCTTTGATGATCGCGGCCACGCGCGATCGTTCGCCGACATTGACAATGTGGAGGCACGAGCGCTTGACGCCGATCAAAAGCGTGCGGGAGCTGTTGCCGGGCGACGGCGTAAGCCGACCCGAGGCCGTTGAATACCCCACGGGGAATGCAGAGGTGGCTCATGCTTACTTTTATCCGCCTTGCAACCCGCACTACACGGCTCCGGAAGGCGATGCACCGCCAATGCTTGTCATGGTGCATGGCGGCCCCACGGCGCGCAGTTCGAACGCCCTGGATTTGACGCGGCAATACTGGACGGGGTTCGGTTTCGCGGTACTGGATGTGAATTACCGGGGCAGCACCGGCTATGGCCGCGCCTATCGTCAGTCGCTGCTTGGCCGATGGGGGCAGGGCGATACCGAAGACATTGCGAAAGGCATTAAATACATTGCGGACCTCGGATGGATTAATCGTGACTGTGTGTTTATACGGGGTCGAAGTGCCGGCGGATATGCCGTATTGAGCGCATTGACCCAATACCCGGAAGCCTTCGCCGCTGGAGCGTGTTATTACGGTATCGGCGATTTATTGACACTGGTTCGGATCACCCACAAGTTCGAGGGTCGGTATACCGACCGCTTGATAGGTGAAGACTATCGATCCGAACGCGCCAAAGATGCAACAAGCCGGTTCTATACAAGGTCACCCATTCATTTCGTGTCGGCCATAAGCTGTCCGGTGATCGTCTTCCAGGGTCGGGAGGACAAGGTTGTGCCACCGGATATATCCCGGGAAATCGTGCGGGCCCTGAAACGGCACGGGCGTGACTACGACTATATTGAATACCCCGGTGAGGGCCACGGTTTCAGAACCAGCGACGCCAATATCGACGCGCTCGCCTGGGAAGCCGGATTTTTCCGCGATATTCTGAGCGCGAATGCGCGCGCCGAGGCACACTGATACTCATGGGTAGGAAATAACATCGTGAGCGACGCGAACGAACGAGACAAGATCCTGGCGCTGGCGGGCTTGTATCAGGGAGCCGCGCTCGCTCGGCAATTGGCCCGTCGTGGTTACGCCGATGAAGCGCCGCTTCGTGCGAGCGTGAGAAGTGTGCTGATTACCGACGCCGTGAATACGGTTTCTATTTTCGGGGGCATCGAAGGCGTGCGATTGGGACTTTTGTCGATCAGCCGCCAGAGCGGATCGGCGGGCGATCTGGAAGTGGCGAGATATGTTGTAGCGCTGTGCCGACTCGCCAAGCGTTTCTACTGCTCACCGGAACTCGTTAACCGGGTATCGCAAGAGCTCGCGGCTATCCAGGAGGATGTCTCCGTCGATGCCGGCGGTGATATAACCACCGAGACTTATGAACGATTCGCCGACTTGTACAAAGCCAATCTCAGCCGGCTCAAGCCCGGGATTATTGTCCAAGGTGAGCAGGATCACCTCAAGAATACCCACGTCGTCGCCCAGATCCGGACCAGCCTACTGGCGGGAATTCGTTCGGGCGTGTTGTTTTCGCAGCTCGGCGGCAGCCGCTGGCAGCTCGTGTTGCAGCGCTGTCGATACATGGACAATGCTACGCGGCTCCTGGAAGAAATCGACGGGGCGCCCCAGTCGGAAACCGTGCACTAAGGGCTCGCGCAAAAATAACTTCCCATTTTCACATCCCGTCTTCGGACCATCTTTGAACGATCCTCAATCGCAAAATCCTCATATTAGCTCTGCTAGGAGCCTGTCGGACTTAGGGGATCGTAGCGAGGTAGGTGGGAAATCGAGACCAATTTTTCGATTTATTGAGGCGAATAGCCAGCTATTTAACGAAATAAATCGGGAAAGTGGGCCG
>JAANXG010000152.1 GCA_018263405.1 Gammaproteobacteria bacterium | reverse complement strand
CGACCCCGCGAACGAGCCGGCGCGTAGATTTTCATGCAGCGACAAGATTTACGCGGTATTAGAGATTAACCGGCCGGGCGACACAACGCGGCATACGTTATTCGCAACCTGGCGCAATCCTTCCGGAGAGGATCAGGAGTTCACCAAGTATTCGTTTCAGTTGATAAACGGACGTGCGCGTATCTGGGTCTGGTTGAAGCTGCGCCGCTCGGCCGAGTCGTCCCTGGTTCAATTTATGAATCCTTCGGCGGGTATGGAAGAATTCGTGGGCGAGTGGGAACTCCGTCTTCGGGTGGACGAGCAATCGATCGGCAAGAAAAAGTTTGAAGTAATTTGCTGATCCGAATACAAGAACGGATCAGTGTCTCCCCAAGCGGCTTGATCAACGTCCTTGCACGATGTCGTTGCGCACATACTCCGGCGCCGCCTCCCCGGCATCCACGGCATTGCCCGCCACGTATTCCGATTCAGCGATGCGCGCCACGTCCCCGGCATGCGGATGCACGCCTTGGGCGAATTCCACATCCGCCGTGTGCATCCGCATGAGCGCGGCGCGGTATACGTCACAACCGGTGCCGGCAGCGGTCCATTCCTCGCCGCCCGGCAAGCGGATGTCGGTAGGGCCGCTGACACGCGGTTCCTGAAGGGCTCTCATTCCATATCCGCCGACACGCTCGTATACGTTCCAGTAGAGCTGATGCATCCGGGCATCGATGCCCGCCAGGACATACGCCGAATTAATACGCGTCGCCAGCGCCAGCAGGGACGAGACCGGGACAACGGGACGATCGATACCGAACGCGAGTCCCTGCACGACGGAGATCCCGATGCGCAGACCGGTAAACGATCCGGGTCCGCTCCCAAACGCCACGGTGTCGAGCTGCTCGAACCGGCAATCCCCGTGCGCGAGCAGTTCGCGGGCCATGGGAATCAGAATCTCCGCATGGCGGTTACGCTCCAATCTCAGGATTTCCCGGCATTCCCCGTCCCAAAGCAGCGCCACGGAACAAGCCCGTGTCGAGGTTTCAACGGCGAGAATTCTGGCCGCCATCAGGTTCGATCGATCTGTTTCAAGAACCACACGGCGTCGCCGGCATCGCGCGTAACCGGAATGTCCGGAAGGCTGTTCAAGAATACGCGCCCGTACGATTTGCTGTACAGCCGGGGGTCGAACAGCACCAGCAAGCCCTTGTCCGTCGCATCCCGGATCAGGCGTCCCACGCCCTGCCGTAGCGCGATAACGGCGTTGGGCAGTTGATACTCCACGAATGGGCGTCGACCCCGCACTTCCATATCGGCAAAACGCGCCCGAAGCACCGGCTCGTCGGGATATTCGAAAGGCAGCTTGTCGATCATGACGCAGGAAAGTGCCGCCCCCTGAACGTCCACGCCTTCCCAAAAACTCGCCGAACCCAGCAGCACTGCGTTGTCTGTTTGCCTGAAACGCTCCAACAGTTCGTTGCGCGGCGCTTCTCCCTGTACCAACAACACCCAGTCCGTAACCTGTTTCCGAAGCAGCTGCGCGGCTTGCTTCAAGGCGCGATGACTGGTGAATAACAAAAATGTTCTGCCGCGCGCGGCGGCAACGATCGGCGAAGCGATACTCACGACGCGTTCGATATAACCCCGGGCACGCGGATCCGGGAGATCTTCGGGGACCAGCAGCAAAGATTGTGATCGATAATCGAAGGGGCTCGGCAGGCTGACGGTATCCGCACCGCTCGCACCGACCTGGTCGAGGAAATAATCGAAACGTCCGTTCACGGACAGCGTCGCCGAGGTGTGAATAAACGTTTTCTCCAACGGGTCCAGATATTGCGATAACGAATGGCCGACGTCTAGTGGCGTCACGTGTAACCGAAAATTTTTTACCGTCGTTTCCACCCATCGAATTTGGGAATGTTCGCGGGAATCCGCGAAATCCGACAGCTTTTCCGCCAGCTGAACGCTGCGTTCCCAGCAACGCGTGAGGCCCTCTCCGGCGGGCGACGCCTGCTTCAGCAGGTCGGCCAGTCGGTCAATTCCACCGATCAACCCCTGGAGCAAACCCGGCAGTTCGACTTGCCGTTGCGCATCGTCCCAGGACAAACGCAAGGTCTCGCCCGGCAGGGCGGAACGCAGCCGGGTTACTTCGCGTTCGAGCCGCGCCGCGCCCTCCAGCAGTCCCTGTACCTGACTTTGTTCGCTTTCCTCTTCCCGGGACAGATCGCGGCACAGATCCAGAATCTGTCCGCTTCCAACGCTCGTGCCGAGAAACACCGAAGCGACACCGGGGAGTTTATGCGCCTCGTCGAAAATCACGGCGTCGGCGCCGGGAAGCAGGTTGGCGAATCCATCCACCTTGAGACCGAGATCGGCGCAAAACAAATGGTGGTTCACGATCAAAACATCCGCCGACAAGGCCTTCTGACGGGCCCGGTTAACGTAGCAGTCCTGATAGAACCGGCATTCCCCGCCCAGGCAATTCTCCGGGGTCGAGGTCGCCATGGGCCAGATTGACGAATCCTCGTCGATACCGCCGATTTCCGCGATATCGCCACTGCCGCGTCGATGGCGCTGCATCCGGTTTCGGACTTGTTCCAACGCCGCCCGCTCGCGGTCATGCAGGAACATCTCCGTGTCGCGGGTGAGCTCGAGCCGGTGCAAGCACACGTAGTTGGCCCGGCCCTTCAGTAGTGCGGCATTGGGGGAGATGTTTAGAACGCCGCAAACCGCCGGAAGATCCCGCTTGAACAACTGCTCCTGCAGATTCTTGGTGTAGGTCGAGATTATGACCTTCAAACCGCTAAGAACCGCGGGTACCAGGTAGGCGAAGGTTTTGCCCGTGCCGGTACCGGATTCCGCCACCAGCACGCCGCCGTGTTTCAGGGTGTGCTCGATACTCGAAGCGAATTTCTGTTGGACCGACCGCGGCTTGAACGCAGGCAAGCATCGTTCGAACGGCCCGCCGGGGCCGAGGGTCCGTTCACTGTTCGTGGTCGTTTCGCTCACTCAGGCACTTGCGCAGGGCATCGTTCCACGATTCCATCTGTACACCGAACACACGCTTAAGCTTCTCGTTGGAGAGCACCGAATACAGCGGCCGCCGAGCCGGCGTGGGAAATTCCGCGGTGGCGATCGGGTTGAGCCGAACGCCGTCGAGCCGACCCGTCTCCTGAAAAATTGCTTGAGCGAACTCGTACCATGACGCCCGGCCGGCGCAAGTCATATGATAGGTTCCGGATTCGTTATCGCCGCTTAAGCGCCGGGTAATCAGCTGCTGCAAAACCTGCCGCGTGGCGTCGGCAATGGAACCGGCGTAGGTGGGTGCGCCAAACTGATCGGAAACGATATTCAGCTCGTCGCGCTCGTCAGCTAATCGAAGCATTGTATTCAGAAAATTCTTGCCGGCATTGGAGTAAACCCAACTAGTTCGAAATATCAGGTGCCGCTCACAGGCCACTCGAACCGCCCGTTCTCCCGCCAGCTTGGTTCTACCGTACACATTAATCGGTGAAACCGGGTCGTCTTCGCTATAGGGTTGCTCCGCTGCGCCATTGAACACATAGTCCGTCGAGTAGTGGACCAGCCAGGCGCCGGTCTTCTCGCAGGCCGTGGCCATGGCCGCCGGCGCATCCGCGTTGATGGTATGCGCGAGACCGGGCTCGGATTCGGCCCGGTCCACGCCGGTATACGCCGCGGCGTTGATCACGACGTCCGGCTCCAATGCTTCGATTGCTTTACTTACGCTGTCCGGCCGGGAAAGATCCGCCTGTTCGCGGCCCACAAACGACGTATGTTCCAGCGACCGCAAGCGCGCCGCTAGGCAACGTCCGACCTGGCCGGTTTTACCAAAGACCAGTCCCTTCATAATCGAATGTCTGTCAGCCGCAGCGCGTTCCTGTCCTTGTCCGAGAGTATTGGTTCGGCAACCGGCCATTGAATCCCGATATCGGGATCGTTCCAAAGCACCCCGGCGTCTTCATCGGGCGTGTATAAAGCCGTGCATTTATATAGCACGTGCGCGTCGTCGCCGGTAACGCAGAACCCATGGGCAAAACCTTCCGGGGCATAGATCTGTCGCTTGTTTTCCCCGGACAAATGAACGCCAAACCACTGCCCGTACGTCGGCGAGTCGCGCCGGATGTCCACGGCAACATCGAAAATCCCACCCTCCACCACACGAACCAGCTTGCCTTGCCAAGTGGGGTACTGGTAATGCAGGCCACGGAGTACACCGTATTGGGAATACGAGTGATTATCCTGAACGAATTCAGTCGGAATACCCGCTTTCGCGGCGGTCTCCCGATTAAAAGTTTCCATGAAAAATCCGCGGTCATCGCCGAAGACTTTCGGGGTCAGTACTTTAAGGCCCGCCAGCGGTGTATCTTCTACGTGCATCGGTGTGGAGTGTGGAGATGTCAAACAGCAAGCGCCGGATCATGCCAGCGTCCCGCCAATCAATCAATGCAGCCCCGATACCACGTGCCTTAAGGCTCGCGGCTCTCCCGCATTATTATAAGGCCGCCGTAACTTCTCGGAAAGTCCGTACAATGTCAGTGGGCGTGCGGGGCCTATAGCTCCAGGATATACCGGATCACGGCATTTTGAAGCCGCGTGCCCAGACCACGATGAACACCGCCGTGATTCACGATCAACACGGCGATATAAGTCTCGCCGGTGCGTGAAACGATATAACCGGCCATCGCGCGAACGTGGTCGATCAGTCCGGTCTTGATCCGTACCATGGCTGTCTCTTCCTCGCCGAACTCCCTGCTTTCCAGAGCCCGGTCTTCGCCGGCAATGGGAAATGACGCGAGAAACTCCGGGGCATACCGGGACCTATAACCGGCCCGTAATACATTCGCCATGCCCCGCGCGCTGATCCGTGTATCGCGGGACAAACCTGATCCATTTACAACGTTCAATCCGGGCACATCGATGTGTTTTATTCTCAACCAATCATGCAAAGCCCGGATACCATCTTTCAGTTCAATGTCGTGCGTTTTGTGCAGTAAACCCAGCGTCAGAAGAATATGCCGCGCCATCATATTGTTACTGAACTTATGCGTAGCCCGAACCACCTCCCCCAATGTCCTCGAAGGGTGCGTGTAAATCTTCCTGACGTTGTCGGGGACCGGGCCTTTTTTGACTGTACCTCCCAATGAGCCGCCGGCATCGCGCCACAGAGCGGGCAAAACGAATGCCGGATAATGCTCAGCGGGAATGATGGCGCGTGTCATGACCACCGGACGGCAGCGGTTGGATAGGATCCCGTCGAAAGTTATGGTCACCAAGTCGGCGGTTTGCTTTACCTGGTAACCGATGTGGCGTTTGGATCGCGCGCACGCTGCGTTCGAATGCTTGACGCGATTAACGATCTTTAGATTTGAAGAATCCGGGAATGCGTCGATATGGACTTCTTTCGAGAGGGCTGTAATCGTGAAACGCACCGCCCAAAAATTCATCATCAACCCGTTGGGCGGGCCGTTATAAACCCGATACGGTTTGCCATCGAAAGCCGCGCGATCGAATCCCGCTAACGCGAAAACCCCATCGTCCACGACAATATCTCCCGCGATATGTTCGATACCCCGCGCCCGTACGGATTTTAGTAGCGCCCAAACGGATTCGACGGTTAAATACGGGTCACCCCCGCCTTCGATGTAAAGATTCCCGTTTAACACGCCGTTTGTGCTGTTGCCCGTTGTATACACATCGGTTGCCCATTGGTATGAAGGCGATAACATCTCGAGTGCAGCGAGCGAGGGGAGCAGTTTTATGACAGACGCGGGATTCAAAGGTTTCCTTGGATTCAAGGAACTTGCGTTTTTGGCGTGCTCCACGGGCGAGATGTAAAGTCCAATATGTTCATACGGCACGCGGAATTCGTCGAGCAGCTCGCGCAAATCCCGTGGCAGTGCCGCCACCGCCGGCCCCCAACCAAGGACGAGCATACAGCACAGGGCGAGTAACTTAGCGCCCCTTGACACAATTACGCACACGTTCAGCGGGATCGGAAAGGCCCATTGCCAGGGGACTTAGACATAAGGAGCATTAACGGGTATCATAGCGGCAAACGCGGGAGCCCTGAACGATTGGGCCATGATGTATTAATGGCATACCGAGATGGTCGGTTACGGCACTTCCCTCTGCGCGCGTCCCCCGTGGTTTAATCGAAGAATGCCGGTTTCCAGGCCGAGCGCTGGAGCATCGCCGCGACCGCTCTTTGAAGTCAATACTCATAACGGTATTAGAATTGTTAGATTGTAACTTTTGAGTAACTTCCCGCTTTTGTGCCAAGTTACTCTCCAATGTATGCCCGCGCAGCGGGCTGGGGTACTTCCCAAAAAGTTCGAGCAATGCTGCAATCATGTGGAGACAAGGTTATTAAGAGCTCACGTTAGATTTATTTAAAGGTACGTTTTAAACACAATGATCATTTTTCCCGATATTGAAATTCAAAACGGACAATCCGTAAACCGAATTCGCGGCAAGGAAAACGAGCCAGAAGTCTATGATATATCACCGCTCGAGGCCGCGAACAAATTTGTAAGCGCAGGCGCCGAGTGGCTCCATGTTGTTGATCTCGATAGCAGTCTACGAGAAAACCGTTCCAACACTGAACTCATCCGCCAGATCGTCGCTGCCGTCGATGTTCCCGTACAAGTGGGCGGCGGTATTCGCACGTTTCTCGACGTTGAATGGTGGCTGGAGCAAGGTGCGGCGCGGGTGGTACTGGGCACCACTGCCGTCGTGGACCGCCACCTGATAATGGACATTTGTGGCCGCTTTCCCAGCCAGATTGTCATTTCCATAACCGGCAAAGACGGTTATGCGATGATTGACGGCTGGCGCACAAAAACTTCGTTCACGACATTGGCGTTGGCCAAGTCATTGGAGGGCACCGGCGCCGCCGCGATCATTTACACGGATCTGGACCGTTTCGAAGGCGGCCAGGCGGTCGGGATAGCCTCGACGATCGAAATGGGCACGGAACTGGAAATCCCTTTGATCTCAACCGGCACCGTGGACACGCTTGACGACGTATCCGCTTTGACGCTGTTGCCGAACATCGAGGGCGTGATTATCGGTCGAGCGCTGTTTGAAGGGGCAATGAAGCTCGCCGCGGCAATTGAGGTCGCACGCGCTTCGCAGGTCGCACCGGAACTAGCCGAACAAGGGGTGGCTCCCACGCTGGATAAAGTTTCGGGGATACCCATTAGAAATATCGACCATGTGAGCATTTTTATCAGCGATCTTGACCGTTCGGTAAATTTCTACGAAATACTGGGATTCGCCAAGGAAGAGGATTGCGGCTTCAGCGAAGGCAGGCCTGTGGTCATGCGCCACCACAGTGGCGTCGCCATCAACCTGCTGAATCAACAAGAGCCAGACGAGGGGCGCGCCCAAATCGCACTGGAAGTCAGTTCGTTGTCGCAAACCCGGGCTTTCATGAAATACAACGGCATAGACATCACCGACTCCTACGACTACGGTACCAGCGGCGCAGTTTACGTTAAGGACCCGGACAACAATCTGATTGAACTCGATCGTTACCGGTAGGGCAATACATTGGCGTTCGACGCCTGCTTTCGCTACAACTTGCGAAAGATATGGCGTCCCCAAGGGGATTCGAACCCCTGTTGCCGGCGTGAAAGGCCGGTGTCCTAGGCCGAACTAGACGATGGGGACGGATACCGTTGCTTATTGCGATCTGGTGGAGCCAGGCGGGATCGAACCGCCGACCTCAACACTGCCATTCAGGCGCTCTCCCAGCTGAGCTATGGCCCCGGATGATCGAGCGGGTAGCGGCCTCCAGAGGGGGGCGTACTTTATAGCCTGCGTGCAGGGGGGTCAAGCTGCAGTTTTTCGCCTGGAATTGACCCGTTTCGCCACCGATCGTACACTTGCGTTTCCACATCAGCGGGCGATTAGCTCAGCGGGAGAGCGCTGCCTTCACACGGCAGAAGTCGCTGGTTCGATCCCAGCATCGCCCACCATTAAGGGCTCGCGCAAAACCAAGCACTCAGCGTCGCTGGCTGTAATTTCTCAAAAAGTCCGTGCCGAACCGATGATCGCAACGAAGTCAGCGTGGAAAAGGGCCGCAAGGCCGCCGTGAACGGTAATTGTTAACAGGGCCTAATCGCATAATGGACCGCTCTGGTACCACTTGCGGCATCTGAATTGGCCTTCACAACGGCGTAGCTGCGCACCGTATTCCCGTGCGGTGCGATCGACCCGGTCGGCAATGCGCAATAGTTGTGGTTTACCCTCGTAGCTGCCGCGGCGGTAGCCCGTATGGCCCTCATGATAGGCCAAATAAAGACGCTTCGGATCCCACTTGGAGATACCCAGCAGCTTGTTGCTCTTGTGGTTATACCACCCCACGAAATCCAGAGCATCCTCCATATCCGAACGGCTCCGGAACCAGCCGCCGCGCTCTTGCTTATAATCCTGCCACGCCGGATCCTGGATCTGGGCGAAACCTTTGGCTGAAGACGGTCGCCCGAGGGGGATAAATAGGAACCACTCGAAGGGTGGTTTGGCATCGGATCGATAGCTGGATTCATGGCGGACGAATGCCATCGATATAGAGGCCGGCGTTCCCCAGGTCTCTTCCGATTCCTTGGCATAATCGTACCAGTCGGGATGCTGTTTAAAGACCGCGCAGAGATTGTGCTGCCTACTCGGCGGCTGTGAAGCACAGCCCGCCACCAGGCTGATAAACAACGTCACCAACAGACGATTCAGCTGAGACATGACCCGCATCACGGCTAGGATTTATTAGAGAAATAATCGTCGTTGGGGCGGAACGGGATTATCCGTTTTCCCCTTCGGGATCGTCCAACCGAGCACCGTTATAGACGACCGCCGGTTTCGGATTTTCGTCGACACCGAGCTGGAAGACATCCGGTCTTGCGTAATGCCCGGCGACGTCAAAGTCATACTTACCTCGAGCCACCTCACCGAGGTCAAGTACGGCGCTCAGGATCGTCTCGCCGTCATAGTCCGGGCCGGCCAGTACTTCACCAAGCGGGTTGACGATGACGCTCCCGCCACGGGAGATTACGGTATCAGGATCGTCACCCTGAATTGCACGGTAGTCGTCCGGAAAGTCGCGACGTCTCGTGAATTGGTTGCACGACAATACGAAGCAGCGACCTTCCAGGGCGACGTGCCGCATACTGGCCACCCACCCGTCGCGGTCATCGGCCGTCGGGGCGCAATAGATCTGTATGCCTTTTCCGTACATGGCCATACGCAGCAGCGGCATGTAATTCTCCCAGCAGATCACCGCGCCCATGCGTCCGAAGGGGGTATCGAATACAGGCAGCGTCGAGCCGTCGCCAAACCCCCACACCAGACGCTCCATCGCCGTTGGCATCAGTTTGCGGTGTTTGCCCAGATAGTTGCCGCCATCGCCGAAAAAGAGAACGGTGCAATAAAGCGTGCCACCGTCGCGTTCGATGACACCGATGACCAAATAAACGCCGTGATCGCGTGCAATTTGGGCCAACTCGTCGACAGCCGCGCCCGGCACATCGACCGCGCTGTCGAAATACCGCCGGAAGTCCTCGCGCCCCTCCGGCGAGCGCATGCCGATACGGGCTCCGAAATCGAGCCCCTTGGGATAAGCGGACACAAACGCTTCGGGGAACACAACGAGGCGGGCTCGCTCGGCCGCGGCCGACGCGGTTAGTTCGCGGACCTTGACTAGGGTCGCCGCTCGATCGAAACCCACCGGCGCGGCTTGAACGACCGCCACCTTTATTTCGCTCATGTCCACAATCTCCCGTCGATATTGCTCATTGTTCGTCTTTCAACCGGTGCGGATTCTGCGTAGCACTGTACCGCCCGCGTGGCGTATCGAAGGCGGAAGATTTTCGGCCAAAAATCCCCACACAGGATTCAAAATCCGAAACATCGCCAACTCACGGCGAAACCCAATGCCCTCCCGGGAAATTGCATCGTCAAATACCGTGCGAACGGATTCGTGAAGTTCGATATCCAATCTGTTCAGATCGCGGATTCGGGCCAGATCCTCCGGATCGGTTTCCTTTATGCGGTAAGCGCGCGTGGTAACGTTTTCGCGCACATAAAACGGCCAGCGCCATCCCAGGCGGCGGCGAAACAATATCAAGGTCTCATCGAATCGCTCCTGCAGTCCCGCCGCCGCGAATCCATTGTACAAATGTTCCCGCGCTCGCTTCAGATCCGCACGTTCCATAGCCCGGTTGCTGGGTACGCCGGGGTCGTTCGGCAAATTGTCGCCGGACAGCAGCCGGACCATGCCGTTGCTGAGCTGACCCGTTATCCCGCTTTCGAAATATTGCCGGAGGTTCAGATCTTTAACGTGCTTATGAATCGGATGGTTTGGGGTCGAGGTAACGTAGTGATAATCCGAAAGTGCTCTACGCAGCGGATCGCGCAACAGTGTCACGTATGTGGACGGGCCGGGCAGAAATCGATGCAATCCATAGCTCATATGTCCTTGTACGAGGGTTGGGGCGTTATGCGTGTCCCAGCACCGGTCACGAAAACTCCGAATATCCCCCGTGACGTCTTCACCGATTTCGTAACAACGCGCGTTGTGGTACTGGCGGCCCAGCACTCGGCGCATGGTCGTGCCGCCGGTTTTTGGCAGGTGTAGAAAAAAAACGCTGGGGTGTTGCATGGGCAAGGACGTCGAGGGGAACCGAGAATTGTAACCCACCGGCACGTCCGGACAAACACAGGACACCTTTAATCCATCGTCTTCGCCAACACATAGGCGTCTTCACGCCCCCGCCGCGCGGGATAGTAGTTCTTGCGTATGCCGACCTCATTGAAACCGAGATGTCGGTACAGAGAGTGGGCACGACGATTGGATGTGCGGACCTCAAGAAATGCGATCCGTGCATTGGCGCGCTTCGCGATGGCCAACAGGTCTCCCACCAACATGGACCCGTAACCATTACCGTGCCGGTCGGGATGGATGCAAAGGTTCATAAGATGGCATTCACCGACACCTACCGACATGACCCCGTATCCCACCACCTCGATATCGTCGAAACACGCCCGGCATACATACCCGGCCTTCATGCACTCCTCGAAGATGTTCGCACTCCAGGGAAAATCATAGGCAGCCTGTTCGATCGCCAATATCGTGTCCATATGCCGGTCACTCATGGTCCGGATGTAGGTTTGATGACTGAAGACGGCACTCATGGCGGTCCGCTGGTTCGTTTAATCAAACACAGGTCCTGCCACGCCTGGCGTTTGGCGAGGGGATTGCGCAGCAGGTAAGCCGGGTGGTAAGTCACGATAAGCGGGATGTGCGTCGCGGCATGCTCGAAAACTTCACCCCGCAATTTTCCGATCGGACGCGTTGTGTTTAAAAGCGACTGGGCGGCAAACCGGCCCAAAGCGACTAACAGCCTGGGTTGCACGGACTCTATTTGCTGGAGCAGATACGCGCTACATTGGCGGACCTCCTCCCCGTGAGGGTCCCGGTTGTCCGGAGGGCGGCACTTCAGGACGTTGGCGATGTATACATCCTCGCGGGCTTTGCCGACCGACGCCAACATTGCGTCGAGGAGCTTACCCGCCCGGCCTACAAACGGCTCGCCTTTGCGATCCTCTTCACTGCCGGGTGCCTCGCCGACGAACATCCAGTCGGCTTCCGGGTTGCCGACACCGAACACCGTTTGCGTGCGGGTTTGGTAGAGGTCGCATCGAGTGCAGACCGCGACGGTCTCGCGCAGTGCTTCCTCGTCGAGGCCGCCGATTTGTTCATCGGACTGTTCGGCCGGGGACCTCGGCGCGGGACCGTTCGTTCGTCCGGCGCGTAAGCGCCACTGCACGATCCCCATGGCATTCAGGTAGCTCGCGTGTGAATCCGGCATACACCAAGTTTACACCCACGCCTTGGCCCGGGCGAGTTGCGACCCCCGCGCGATCCGTCGCTTTCGATCCGGTCGGTTAGATGGCCTGACTGCGCTGTGGATGCCCCCGGTGGGTCCGTGTTTCGACGGTCAGCTTGTTCAGTGCCATCACATAGGCCTTTGCGGAAGCAATCACAATATCCGTATCGGCGCCAAGTCCATTGCATACCCGGCCCCCTTTTTCGAGGCGTACGGTCACCTCGCCCTGGGCGTCGGTACCGCCGGTAATCGCACTGACTGAAAACAGTTTCAACTCCGCATCGTTCTCGACGATCTTATCGATAGCCTTAAAGGTCGCATCCACGGCACCGTCGCCCGGTGACTGCGCCGACTGTTCCACACCATCCATCGACAGCGTTACATTCGCGACCGGTGTCTCCCCCGTCCGTGAGCAAACCTGCATGCCCGCGAGTTTGATGCGCTCATACACCTGCTCGATCTCCCTTTCCGTGATCAGCGCCTGCAGATCTTCATCGAAGATCTCGTGTTTTTTGTCCGCCAGATCCTTGAATCGTGCGAAAGCGGAGTTAAGTTCTTCCTCGGACGCAAACTCTACTTCCAATTCCCGCAGGCGGGACTTAAAAGCATTGCGGCCGGAATGTTTGCCCAGCACCATGCGGTTGGTACTCCAGCCTACATCTTCGGCGCGCATGATCTCGTAGGTCTCACGGGATTTGATGACACCGTCCTGGTGTATCCCCGACTCGTGGGCGAACGCGTTAGCGCCCACTACCGCCTTATTGGGCTGGACCTGAAATCCGGTGATGCCGGCCACCAGCCGGCTTGCCGGCACGATCTGGGTGGCATCGAGGCGGGTGTCGCAGGGAAACACGTCCCGGCGCGTGCGCACGGCCATCACGATCTCTTCCAGGGAGGCGTTGCCGGCCCGCTCCCCGAGTCCGTTGATGGTGGACTCCACCTGCCGGGCGCCCTGCAGCACCGCCGCCAGAGAGTTGGCCACGGCAAGCCCCAAATCGTTATGGCAATGCACGGAGAAAACCGCCTTGTCCGAGTTGGGGACGTTGTCGCGCAACCGGCGGATTAGGTTGCCGAACTGTTCCGGTACGTTGTAGCCGACGGTGTCGGGAATATTGACCGTCGTCGCACCGGCATCGACAGCCGCTTCCACCACGCGGCACAAGAAATCGAATTCCGAGCGGCCGGCGTCTTCCGGGGAAAATTCGACGTTGTCCGTAAACTGCCTGGCGTAGCGCACCGCCCACCTGGCCTGCTTCAGCACCTCATCCGGTGTCATGCGAAGTTTCTCCTTCATATGAATAGGAGAAGTGGCGAGAAACGTATGAATCCTACCGGACTCCGCCGGTTCGATCGCCGAGGCGGCGCGGTCGATGTCCGATCGAACCGCCCGGGCCAGACCGCATACGGTGCTGTCTTCGATCGTTTTTGCCACCGCCCGCACGGCATCGTGGTCGCCTTTGCTCGCAGCGGGAAACCCCGCTTCTATCACGTCCACCCGCATTTTTTCCAATACCCTGGCAATCCTGATTTTTTCATCCCGGGTCATGGATGCACCGGGACTTTGTTCACCGTCACGCATCGTGGTGTCGAAAATGATTAATTGATCACTCATGGTTCAGCTCCTGCCTGCTCCAAAACATTGTCGTCGACCGCCGGATCGGCGGATGATCTGAGGAGTTCGTGCGTATGTTAGGAGTCGAGTATGATTGCGCCTAGCGGCGCAGCAGCAGGAGGGCGAGTAGTTCCGCGCCCGTCAAATGCAGGGCTTGAAGGCTCGGGGAGAAACGGCGGCCTTTAAGCATGGGCGCAGTGTATGCCCAAAAACCGCTCAAAAGCAAGCCGTCGAAACGATTCCGGAGATCAGGGCCATGCCAACAGGGGCTTTTTTTTAAGCCGGTGTGTTGGGCTGGAAACTCGACCGACAGGCGGGTTAACGCGCGCGTTGGACCCGTTTCCTCCGGCGGCGGATTTTACGGATGCGCATGACCTTGAGCACTGGACCGGACACGAAGTAGCCGAAGAATATCGAGAACAAGATCAGGGGTGCGTCGAAAGCCAGCAACACCAAAAACAATACTACCGGCAACAATGCGATAAAAGGTACCCGTTCCTTCAGATCCATATCCTTGAAGCTTCGGAATTTGATACCGCTGACCATGGCGCCGGCCGCGCATAGCGTCAATACCCAGGTAAGATAGCGCAGTTCGAGGGCATCGAACTCGTACGATTCGAGCAACCACACCCAGGCGGCCAGAACCGCCGCCGCCGCAGGGCTTGGCAGACCCTGGAAATAACGCTTGTCCATCACCGTGCGAATATTGAAGCGTGCGAGCCGCAGTGCCGCGCACGCCACGTAAACGAACACCACGAGCCAACCCAGTTTGTTCATCGAGTACAGTGACCACTCGTAGAGAATGAGCGCCGGCGCGAGACCGAAGGCGACGACATCGGAGAGGCTGTCGTACTCGGCGCCGAAGTCACTGGTGGTTTGAGTCAATCGCGCTACCCGTCCATCGAGCGCATCCAGTACCATAGCGGCAAATATAGCGCTCGCCGCCAATTCGAAATTTCCCTTGGTGGACTGAACGATGGCGAAAACCCCGAAATACAGCGCCGCCGTGGTAATCAGGTTGGGCAGAAAATAGATTGAACGCCGTCCGATACGTCCCCGCTCACGCCCCGGCTTTTCCCAGCGTTTTTCTCGATTCGGCATGGCGATCAGCTCCCGGATCGGAATCGGCCCAGCACACTCAGACCGGCGGTCACTTTGTCGCCTAGCGCCACCTGCGGCTGAAACGTCTCCGGCGGAAGGTGGACATCGACGCGCGAACCAAAACGGATAAACCCGTAGCGTTCGCCCAACGACACCGGGTCGCCTTTATGAAGGTGGCACAACACTCGCCTGGCGATCAGTCCCGCAATTTGCACGACCACGACGTCGCGCCCCAGCGAATCGCGTATCCAGAGGGCTTTTCGTTCGTTCAACTCCGAGGATTTGTCCAATTCCGCATTGATGAACTTTCCAGGCGTATACCATTCCTCGCTTATCGTTCCACCGACCGGAGCCCGGTTCGAGTGCACCGAGAATACATTCATGAATACACTGATCTTGTAGCTGTCGCGCTCCAGGTACGGGTCGCTTGTATTGCCGGCAAATACAACCTTGCCGTCCGCCGCCGACAATACAAGATCGGGGCCCGAAGGCGACACCCGTTTTGGGTCGCGAAAGAACTGGAGAACAAAAACCACAGCGACCCAAGCCAAGGTCCAAACCCACCACGGCCCGAGCAATGTAGCCAGCATCGCCAATACGGCGACAACGGCTACGTGCACCCAGCCCTCCCGGGCCAGGATCGGTTGATGCTTGCTCACGCAGTCAGCGCGACCGGCTAATTGACGGATTTATCGACGACGCGCGCGGCCTTGATCCAGGGCATCATGTCCCGAAGCCTGGCGCCCACTTCTTCGACTTGGTGGGCTGCCGCGTCTTCGCGAAGCTTGCGGAATCGCGGCTGCCCGGCGGCGTTCTCGTCCATCCACTCCCGAGCGAACTTGCCGTTCTGGATTTCTTCCAGAATGGCTCTCATGGCCTTCCGGGTTTCCTCGGTGACGATCCGGGGTCCGCGGGTCAGGTCGCCGTACTCCGCCGTATTGGAAATCGAATAGCGCATGTTGGCGATCCCGCCCTCGTACAGCAGGTCGACAATCAGTTTCGTCTCGTGGAGGCATTCGAAATACGCCATTTCCGGCTTGTAACCCGCTTCCACGAGGGTATCGAAACCCGCCTGGATCAGCGCCATCATACCGCCGCACAGGACGGACTGCTCGCCGAACAGGTCGGTTTCGGCCTCTTCCCGGAAACTGGTTTCGATCACCCCGGCGCGTCCCCCGCCGATCGCCGACGCATACGACAGCGAAGTCGCCTTCGCGGTGCCGCTGGCGTCTTGCTGGATCGCGATCAGGCACGGTACGCCGCCGCCCTGGGTAAATGTCGTGCGCACTAAATGCCCGGGTCCTTTCGGGGCCACCATGAACACGTCTATATCTTCTCGCGGGGTAATGAAACCGAAATGGATGTTGAATCCGTGCGCGAACGTCAACGCCGCGCCGGACTTCATGCCGGGCTCGATCTGCTCGCTGTAGATCTTCGCCTGGAGCTCGTCGGGCGCCAGCAGCATGACTACGTCCGCGCCGGCCACGGCTTCCGGAACCCCCGCAACCTTCAGCCCGGCCTTTTCGGCCTTTGACCACGATTCGGAGTCTTCCCGCAAGCCGACAACCACGTCAACACCGCTGTCTTTCAGGTTGTTGGCATGGGCGTGGCCCTGGGACCCGTAGCCGATGACGGCTACCTTCTTCTCGCCGATGATTGAAGGATCAGCGTCTTTGTCATAAAAAACTTGCATGGTTCTATGTCCGATGACTGAAATGTAGGTGGATGTAACGGTAAATGGTGTCAGACGTACTGCTGGTGCCCTCCTAATTCCGGAAACTTTAAACCGCAAGCACCCGGTCCCCGCGTGCGATGCCGGTACCACCGGAGCGCACGACTTCAACAATTTCCGTAATCTCCAACGCCTTAACGAAGGCATTCAATTTTTCCACGGTGCCGGTCAATTCCAGCGTATAAGTAGAATCCGTTACATCGATTATGCGCCCGCGAAAGATATCCACCAACCGCTTGATCTCTTCCCGTGCCTGATCCTCCGCTTTGACCTTAACCAGCATCAACTCACGCTCGATATGCGCTCCACCCGTGAGATCCAACAGCTTTACTACATCAACCAGTTTATTCAACTGTTTGGTGATTTGCTCGATAATCTCGTCCGAACCCGAGGTCACGATGGTCATGCGGGACAAGGATCGGTCTTCCGTCGGCGCAACCGTCAGGGATTCGATGTTGTAACCGCGAGCCGAGAACAAACCGGCAACGCGTGACAATGCTCCTGCTTCGTTTTCAAGCAGGACTGAAATGATATGTCGCATTGTCAGGCCAGTTCCCGTTCCCGCGGCGGCGCGCCGATGCCCGGATGTAAGTGCATTTCATTGTGACCGGCCCCCGCAGCAATCATCGGGTACACGTTTTCCGTTTGATCGGTAATGAAGTCCAGAAAAACGAGCCTGTCCTTCAGGTTTACCGCTTCACGCAGCGCACCTTCCACGTCTCCCGACTTCTCGATCCGCATACCGGTGTGACCAAAGGCCTCGGCGAGGGCCACGAAGTCCGGCAACGCATCCATATAGGAGTGGGCATAGCGCCGGTCATAGAAGAATTCCTGCCACTGGCGGACCATTCCCATATAACGGTTATTCAAGTTGATAATCTTGATCGGTAGGTCGTACTGACGACAAGTGGACAGTTCCTGGATACACATAATGATGCTGGCTTCGCCCGTCACGCAGGCCACCGTGGCGCCGGGGTGCGCCATCTGTACGCCCATGGCCGCCGGCAAACCGAACCCCATGGTCCCCAATCCACCGGAATTTATCCAGCGGCGGGTCTGCTTAAAACCGTAAAACTGGGCCGTCCACATCTGGTGCTGGCCAACGTCGGAGGTAACAAAAGCTTCGCCGCCCGTCGCCGAGTACAGCGCCTCCACCACTTCCTGGGGCTTGATCAGTTCCGATTCACGATCATAAGCCAGACTATCGACCCTGCGCCACTCGTTGATCCGATCCCACCACTGCTCGATGGCCTGTTCATCCGGTTTTTGTGTCCGCGCTTTGATGTCGGCAACCAGGTCCGCGAGCACGCGCCCGGCATCACCCACGATGGGGACATCCGTGCGCACGTTCTTACCGATGGAGGACGGGTCGGCGTCGATGTGAATAATCTTCGAACCGGGAGAAAACTTGGACAGCTCGCCGGTAACACGGTCGTCGAATCGGGCGCCTACCGCTAACATGACATCGCAGCCATGCATCGCCATGTTGGCTTCGTAGGTGCCGTGCATTCCCAGCATTCCCAGGAATAACGGATCGCCCGCGGGATAAGCACCGAGTCCCATCAAGGTGCTGGTACAGGGATAGCCCAGCAGGCGGACGAGTTCGCGCAGTTCTTCTTCCGCATCGGCCAATACAACACCGCCACCGCTATAGACAATCGGGCGTTTGGCGTTTAGCAACAAGTCCGTCGCGCGGCGAATCTGTTTCGGGTGACCTTTGTTGACCGGGGCATAAGAGCGCATGCTCAGCGAACTGGGGTAGATATACTCCGTCGTGTGCGCCGTCACGTCCTTGGGCACATCCACAAGCACCGGGCCCGGCCGGCCGCTGGATGCCAGATAAAATGCCTTCTTCATTGTAGTGGCCAAATCGCGGACATCCTTCACCAGAAAGTTGTGCTTGACACACGGCCGGGTGATTCCGACTGCATCCACCTCCTGGAAAGCATCGTCACCGATCAGGTGGGTGGCTACTTGTCCGGAAACGATGACCATGGGGGTGGAGTCCATATACGCGGTAGCGATACCCGTGACCGCATTGGTGATACCGGGACCGGAGGTGACCAGTACCACGCCGGGCTTTCCGGTCGCCCGCGCATAACCGTCGGCGGCGTGGGCCGCCCCTTGCTCGTGGCGCACCAGGATATGCTTGACGTGGTCGTTCTTGTAAAGCGCGTCGTAAATATGGAGCGCCGCGCCTCCCGGATAACCAAAGATATGCTCGATACCTTCGTCCTGCAGGCAGCGAACGACGATGTCCGCACCAGTTAATTCCACCTTTGTCCCCCGAAACAGATATGATTCACAATACAAAAACCGCCCGGATTAGTGTACCCCAACAAACCGGGATTGTAGTATAAACGCCGCTTTTCCGTAAGCAAAACCCGGGCGCGGCGGTTTATGACCGGTTTGGCCCGCCCTATTGAATAGAATCGTTCCCAAATGGACAATGTCTATCGAAATCCGCTGTATTCGGATCCCCATCGAATCCCGCGACGACGATACACTGAAACACGCCGGTATGTTCGAGCCCGGATACCGTACCATCGGACGCGTCACGGACAACACGGAAGCTCTTGAGCGTCGTCACGCACCAAGTGGTGGATTGCCGGTCCATCCCAACCCAAGAGATCGATGTTGATTCAACCAGTTTGAACAAGCTCGTATGACGACACTTTTTGTATCTGACTTGCACCTCACGCCATGGCGAGCGCATATGGGCGAATTATTTTTCGATATGATCGAGGGCGAAGCGAGGCAAGCGGATGCGCTGTACATATTGGGGGACTTGTTCGAATATTGGATCGGGGACGACGCCGCGGGCACACTGGGATATTTACCGGTCCTTCAGCAACTCCGTGGGCTATCCGAGTCCGGCGTCCCGGTTTATTTCATGCGCGGCAACCGGGATTTTCTGGTGGGCCATCGGTTCGCATCGGATACCGGCTGCGAGATTCTCGCCGACCCCAGCGTGATCGATTTGTACGGCGAGCCGGTCTTGCTCATGCACGGGGATTTCCTGTGTACCGACGACATCGAGCATCAAAGGTTTCGTGCCACGGTCGACGACCCCCATTGGCAGCGCGAATTTCTGAGACACTCCATTGAAACAAGAATGCAGATGGCGGATTCCGCCCGCGAACAAAGCAAGGAGCACAAAGACAGTATCGACATGGACATTATGGACGTGAACCAAGACGCCGTGCGACGGGCAATCGACGAGTACGCCGTCCGGCTTCTAATACACGGCCACACCCACCGGCCGGCTATTCACGACGACGTCGCTTCCGGCGGCACCCACCGCATTGTCCTGGGTGACTGGTACGAGCAGAGCAGTATCCTGAGGTGTTCGCCGGGGCATTGGGAACTCGCTTGACAGCGAAGGTCAGCCCAAGCTCTACGGCAAGACTGCACCGGGCCGGGTGCCCTACAGATCGTCGAGCCGCAGATCGTCCTTAATGTCCTCGATATCCTCGAGGCCCACCGACACTCGAACCAGACCGTCGCCGATGCCGACCTCGTCCCGGTCTTCCTGGCTCCATTTGCCGTGCGTCGTGGTGGCGGGGTGGGTGATGGTCGTTTTGGTGTCGCCCAGATTGGCAGTGATCGAAATGAGGCGCGTGGCATCGATAAGCTTCCAGGCCGCGGCCTTCCCGCCCCTCACATCGAAAGAAACGATGCCGCCGCTTAGGGACTGCTGGCGGCGACCCAGTTCGTATTGCGGGTGGCTGGGCAAGCCCGGGTAGTACACCCGCCCGACACCAGGGTGCGCGTCCAACCAGCCCGCCAGCTGTTGGGCCCGCTCACTCACGGAGTGCATCCGAATCCCGAGCGTTTCCAGACCTTTGAGAAACACCCAGGCATTGAACGGACTCATGGTCGTGCCCCCATTGCGCAGTACGCCAAAAACGTCTTCTCCCACCAGATGCTCCGCCCCGACGATCGCGCCGCCCACGCAGCGGCCCTGGCCGTCCAGATACTTGGTGGCCGAGTGAATGACCACGTCGATACCCATGTCAAGTGGCCTTTGGGAGATCGGTGTACAAAAGCAGTTATCCACGACCGACATGAGTTCCCGTTCGCGCGCCAGTTCAACAATGGCGGTGAGATCGGTAATCTCCGTCAGTGGATTCGCCGGGGTTTCGACGAAAAGCATTTTCGTATTGTTCCGCACGGCCTCGCGCCACCTGGAGATGTCCGTCGGCGAGACATAAGTAAACTCAATACCAAAGCGTGTTAAAAACTTGTTGAACAGCATGCGAGTCGAACCGAAGATGCTTCGGGAGGACACCACGTGATCACCCGCGTGCAGCGTGCCCAGGCACAGCGTGAGAATCGCCGCCATACCCGAGGACGTCCCAATGCAACGTTCACCGCCTTCCAGCGCCGCCAGACGCCGCTCGAATGTTCTTACCGTGGGATTGGTAAACCGGGAATACACATTGCCGGCTTCCTGTTCGGCAAAGCGGGCGGCCGCCTGAGCAGCGCTTTGAAAAGCAAAGCTCGAGGTAACGAAAATCGGTTCGGCATTTTCGCCCTCATTCGTTCGGCGTTGACCGGCCCGGACCGAACGCGTACCCATACCAACATTATCCCAGTCTTCGAATTCATCCATTATGAAGCACCGTAACTATTCACCTCATTGAGGTCCACGACGGTGGACGCTTCCATTTTTTGCGAATCGTGCCGGGCCTGTTGCAGACGATCAAGGTATTCGCCGCTGACGTCGCCGGTGATGTATCGGCCGTGGAAACAAGACGCTTCGAAGTCTTCGATATCCACGTTCCCCTCACGGGCCGCATCCAGAAGGTCTTCCAGGTTCTGGAAAAAGAGTCTGTCCGCGCCAATCTCTATCCGGATTTCCTCTTCGCTACGACCGTGCCCGACGAGTTCGCCGGCATCCGGCATGTCGATCCCGTAGACATTGGGATAACGCACCGGGGGTGCCGCCGATGCGAAATATGCCCGATTCGCTCCGGCTTCCCGGGCCATTTGAATAATCTGGCGCGATGTGTTGCCGCGGACAATGGAATCGTCCACCAGCAAAACGTTCTTGCCCCTGAATTCCAGCTCGATTGCATTGAGTTTTTGCCGAACCGAGCGCTTGCGTTCCGCCTGCCCGGGCATGATAAATGTACGACCTATGTAACGGTTCTTAATAAATCCTTCGCGGTATTTTACACCCATTTCATATGACATCTGCAGGGCGGACGTGCGGCTGGTGTCCGGTACCGGGATGATTACATCTATGTCGTGGTCCGGCCAATGTTCGAGTATGCGGTCCGCGAGTTTCTCGCCCATCCGCATCCGTGCCTTGTGTACTGCAACGCCATCGATAATCGAATCGGGTCGGGCCAGATATACATGTTCGAAAATGCACGGGCAATGGCACGGCTTTTCCGCGCATAGTTGCCGGTACAAACGTCCGCTTTTGGATACATACATAGCCTCTCCCGGTTGGACATCGCTTACCAAGTCGAAGCCCAGGACATCCAGAGCAACGCTTTCCGAAGCAAACATATGCTCGCGGCCCGCCGGTGTATCACGGACACCATAGACAAGCGGCCTAATGCCATAACGATCACGGAACGCGAGGATTCCTCCATCCACTACCATGGATACTACGGCGTATGCACCGTGGCAGCGTTCGTAAACCTTATTCATCGCATGGAATACGTGTTCGTGCGTCAACTCTCGTTTTCGTCCCATGACGGCTCTCAGCTCATGAGCCAATACATTGAGAATAATCTCGGAATCGGAGTTCGTATTCAGATGGCGCAGATCCTGGGCGAACAAGCTTTCGCGCAGTTGGGCGGTATTGGTGAGATTGCCGTTGTGGCCCAAGGCAATTCCGAAGGGAGAATTGACATAAAGGGGCTGTGCCTCCGCGGCCGAACCGGTGCCTGCGGTAGGGTACCGACAATGTCCAATACCCATGTGGCCGACGAGGTGATGCATGTGGCGCGTACGGAACACATTCCGAACCAGGCCATTGTCCTTGCGCAGATAAACGCGGTTTCCGTCGCAGGTCATGATGCCCGCGGCATCCTGACCACGATGCTGAACCACTGTCAGTGCATCGTAGATGGATTGGTTGACGGGAGTTGGACCAAGTATGCCTACAACACCACACATAATAAAGAAACCTAAACCGTTTCCAGATACTTGACAATATCAGGAGGCAAGCGATCGTAAAAAAATACCGCCACGGGATTCAATTGCTGTACCAAAATGGATTGATCCCTCCACGCTTCGTGCGGATAGGCAGTCAAACGCGCCAGAAGCAAAACCACCGATACCAGGACGATGGCGCGAACGATGCCGAACAGGCCGCCTAATATGCGATCGGTGCCGCTAACGCCGCTTGCCAGCAAAAGGCGATACAACAAGTAACTGATTGCGGACAAAATCAGCAGCGTTGCGATAAACAAAGCAGCGAACGCCGCTACTACGCGAAGCGCCGGGGACTCGATATAAGGTTCGAAATGAACCCCGACAGTTTCCGAAAAACTGAATGCCGCCCAAAATGCCAGAATCCAGGAGGTCAGGGACAAGATTTCGCGTATGAAACCACGGTAGATTCCGACCAGCGCGGACAACACGGTGATTGCAAGAATAGCCCAGTCAGCGCCGTTCATGCTGCGTGGTAGTCGTGTTTTTCACGGATACGCAACAATGAACCCCTGCGACCCCGTGCGGTGCTTGACGCGCGTCTTCGCCCGAGCCGCCTCCACGCGAGTCTGAAACGGACCCACCCAGACCCGTGTCGCCCTGCCTTCCGAGGTCGTCACATCCGTCGTGGAAGAACCGAAACCACTGCGCTCGAGTTTGGCAACGAGCGTTTTGACGTTAACCGGATTTTTGAACGTTCCGACCTGAACGATCCAGCCACGTTCGATCGATTTTCCCGGCGTGACTTCCGCCGATTCACCGCTCCGCGAATCGACCCGGGAGGCAGCCGACGCCTCCTCGTCACCAGTCGGTTTAGTGGTTTCGCTCACCCCATCGTCCCCGGAACCTTGCGCTGGGTCCGATTGCGTGACGGCACCAGTGGCCGGAGTCGACCCGGAACGATTTGACGTGTCCCCGTCGCTTGCTTTCCGGTCTTGCGTCGGGAGAGTTAAGGTCGGAGTATCGCCGCCTATGGGCGTAATATTGGAGCGAAACTCTCCGGGGTCCGGCTCGCCGGGAACCCTGTCGGTACTCCGGCTATCGTTCCGGTCCGCGGGACCGCTCAATAGCATCGGCAGAATAATTACGGTAAAACCGATCAAGACGATCGCGCCGGTTAAACGATGTTTCAAAACAAACGTCTCGCTTTGCTTTTGTCCGGACATATCAGGACAGCCTCGCCATATAGTCGAGTATATCACCCGCTATGTAAAAGGACCCAAAGCCGACAACCCGGTCGTCGCCGCACGAGCGTATTAGTGCGCATTTGTACGCTTCCTTTGCGCTGGCGTGGCAATGAACCCGACCACGCACCAGGCCCGAGATCAAGTTTGCCAACTCCCAGGCATCCGTTCCGCGCTCGTCCCGAATCGTGGCAAGACACCACGTGTCGACGTACCCCTCTACCGTCCGAACAATGCCGGCGGGATCCTTGTCTTTCAACATTCCAAATACCGCGGTCGTTTTGCCGGTAACTGGGTTCGCGGCTAATTGCCTCGCTAATATTTCCACAGCCGACGGGTTATGGGCCACGTCGAGTATCACCAGCGGTTCGTACGAGACAATTTCGCATCGGCCGCGAATGCGGGTGTCTCTCAACCCCTGTACCGCGGTTTCCCGCTCGAGTCGCACTTTCTTCCAACATGCCAAGAGTGCCAATACACCTGCCGCATTCGCGATCTGCACCGCACCGGGCATGGGCGGAGGCTCCAGCGCCCAGGTTTCACCGTTTGGACCGAACCAACGCCATCGCCCACCGATCGATTCGTGGCGATAGTCGCGGCCGGCCACAAGCAATCGGGTTCGAACACTGGCGGCGTAATCCAGTATGGCCCCGGGTGGTTGGGAATCATTGTAAACCGACGGACGTTCGCCGCGCATAATGTGTGCCTTTTCGCGGCCGATAGCTTCCCGGTCCCCGCCCAGCCAACGCACATGATCCAACTCAACGTTCGTTATCAACGCCGCATCGATCGGCAACGCGTTCACCGCATCCAGCCGCCCGCCCATGCCTACCTCCATAACCGCGATATCGACAGCGTATTGCTGAAATACAAGTACAGCCGCCAAAGTGGCAAATTCAAAATAAGTCAAGGGGGTGTCTCCGCGCGCCGATTCGATTTGTTGGAATGCGCGGCACAAGTCCGTGTCGTTCACCGGGATTCCGGCAATCCGGACTCTTTCGTTAAAACGAACGAGGTGCGGGGATGTGTAGACGGCTGTTTTGTAGCCGCACGCATGCAGTATGGCGCCCAGCATTGCCGCACAGGATCCCTTGCCATTGGTTCCAGCCACTGCGACGATATCGAACGATAGACGAACCACCAGTCGTTGCAGGACTGTCCGCACTCGGTCCAGGGTCATATCGATGGACCGAATGTGCACGGTCCGGATGTACGCCAACCAGTCTTCCAGTAAGCGATTGGCGGTCAAGGGCGCTGAATCAGGGAGCGATTTGTGCGTCGGTAACATCCTCCCCGGTATCGTCGGCGCCGACGATTTTCCGTCGTCGCACCTGCATCGACATTGCCAGCAAGGCATGCACGCGGTCCCGCATTTTTCGGCGGTCGATAATCATATCTATCGCGCCGTGCTCCAGCAAAAACTCCGACCGCTGAAAGCCCTCCGGCAGTGTCTCGCGCACCGTCTGCTCGATCACCCTGGGGCCCGCAAACCCGATTAGCGCGCGCGGTTCGGCAATAATAACGTCGCCCAGCATGGCGAGACTTGCCGACACGCCGCCCATGGTCGGGTCGGTCAATACCGATACGTACGGCAAACGCTCTTCGCCGAGCTGAGTCAATGCCGCGCTGGTTTTGGCCATCTGCATCAGGGAGAACAGTGCTTCTTGCATCCGCGCCCCGCCACTGGCGCTGAAACAGACCAGCGCGCGCCGCTCTTCAATACACGCACGAATGGCCCGGACAAACCGTTCGCCGACCACCGATCCCATGGAACCGCCCATGAAATCGAACTCGAAAGCCGCGCAAACAATGGGCAGTCTCTTGAGTTGTCCTTTTTTCACTATCAAGGCATCGCTTTGCCCCGTGGTTTTCTGGGTTTCGCTCAAACGGTCCCGATACCGGCGCGTGTCTTTGAATTTAAGCATGTCTACCGGCTTCAGGCCGGCGGCCACCAGCTCTCCGTCGCCGCCGTCAAGAAACGCCGCCAATCGACGCTCCGCCGTGATCCGCATATGGAATCCGCACTTCGGGCAAACCTCCAGGTTACGGTCTACTTCCGCGCGATACAATACGGCGTCGCACGAGACACACTTGGTCCACAGACCTTCCGGTACACCGCGCTTGCTCTTGTCGGATGCCTTAACCTTGGGCGGGAGAATTCGCTCGAACCAGCTCACGCACTCGCCTCCTCGGCATCTCTAGAGGTCGAGATGGCACCGCTGAGCTCGGTGACGAAATCGAACGCCGCCTGTTTGAAATCTTCACCCGCTTCACTTGATCGGTGAATCCGGTCAACCAGGGCGGAGCCGACAATCACGGCATCGGCAAACTCGGCAATCGTTGCCGCCGACTTGTCATCTTTGATTCCAAAACCTACACCAACCGGTAATCGGGCTTTCGATTTGATTTCGTCGATATGCGCTTTAACCCGCCGACCGTCCGGACTTGCTGCGCCCGTGACACCCGTTAGCGACACGTAATACACGAACCCGCGCGCCCGGGTGCATATTAAATCGGCACGTTCCGGCGTCGTCGTCGGGGCAATCAGGAAAATCGAATCCAGCCCGTGTTCGTCCATGTGATTTTTTAGTTCTCCCGCTTCCTCCGGTGGTAAATCCACAACAATTTCGCCGTCCGCCCCCGCCGCGACCGCAGCCCGGGCCCAGTTTTGGTAGCCGAAAGCTTCGATCGGATTCAGATAACCCATCAGAATTACCGGAGTTTGCCGATTCCGTTGCCGGAAGTCTCGCACCATTTGCAGGACCCCGACAGGTTTCACGCCTTTCGCTAAAGCGCGCTCGCTGGCGCGCTGAATCACCGGTCCGTCAGCCATGGGATCGGAAAATGGAATTCCAAGTTCGATAAGATCCGCGCCCGCCTCGACGAGCCTGTGCATCAGGGCCACGGTCTCGGAGGGATCGGGATCGCCGGCGGTAACGAAGGGAATCAGTGCCGCGTGCCGGCCGCTCAGTTTTTCAAACGTCCGCGATCTGCAAACCATCTAGTGTACCCCTTCACTGATATTGTACCGTTCAGCGGCCCGCAAAGCGGTGAGCCGCAAGGCCTGTCTCGCCGGGAATAGCGCGCCCTTCTCAACAGACATAACGCCGCAGATGACCGCTTTCCGGGCCGCCCGAAGGGAGCGCGCCTGAGCCACCATTGGGGCGTTGCGCTCCTGGTAAAGGACTGGGCCATTCACTGCGGATCGCGCCTTCAACATGATATTACCGTGTTCACAGCGACCCGGATCCCTTCCAGTTTGGCGACGGTATCGATATCTTTATCGCCCCGACCGGATAAATTCACGACAATCGATTCGTTTTTATCCTTTTCCCCCGCAAGTTGGCCCGCGTAAGCCACGGCATGCGCGGATTCCAGTGCCGGCATAATGCCTTCCTTCCGCGTCAAGAGATGAAAAGCCTGTAGTGCTTCGCCATCCGTCACCGAACTGTAATTGGCCCGGTGCCGATCTTTCAGCCAGGCGTGCTCCGGGCCGACGCCCGGGTAATCCAGTCCCGCGGACAGTGAATGGGTATCGACGATCTGACCCTCGTCGTCCTCCATCAGGTAGCTGCGCTGTCCGTGGAGAACACCGACGCGCCCGCAACACAACGGCGCCGCGTGCTTGCCGGTCGACAGCCCTTCGCCACCGGCTTCGACACCGTAAAGTTCCACTTCCTCATCATCGATAAATGGGTAAAAAATACCCATAGCGTTGGACCCGCCTCCCACGCAAGCCACGACCGCATCCGGTAGCCGGCCCTCGAGTTCCATCATCTGTTCCTTGGTCTCGCGTCCGATAACGGCCTGGAAGTCCCGAACCATGACCGGGTACGGGTGTGGTCCCGCTACCGTGCCAATGATGTAAAACGTCGTATCCACGTTACCGACCCAGTCGCGCATCGCTTCATTCAGTGCATCTTTCAGCGTGCGCGACCCCGACTCCACGGGCACGACCTCCGCGCCCAGCAGGCGCATCCGGTAAACATTCACGGTCTGGCGCTCGATGTCATCGCTGCCCATATACACTACGCATTGCAGACCAAGCCGCGCACAAACCGTGGCGGTTGCCACTCCGTGCTGACCGGCCCCCGTTTCAGCGATGATGCGGGTCTTGCCGAGTTTCCTGGCCAGCAGAGCCTGACCTACGGTATTGTTGACCTTGTGCGCCCCAGTATGATTCAGGTCTTCGCGTTTTAGATAAATCCTCGCGCCGCCGTAATGGCGTGTTAGACGCTCGGCAAAATACAGCGGCGAGGGCCGACCCACGAATGTCTTGAAGTCACGATCCATCTCCGCGAGAAATTCGGGGTCTTTTAGATATCTACGGTATGCGTCCTCCAGTTCTCGCAATGGACGCACCAAGGTCTCGGAAACGAATGAACCGCCATAGGGACCGAAATGGCCCCGATCGTCCGGAAATGAATAATTTTTCACAGGGAACACTGCATTCATGAATCTGTGTGTCTCGAATGGTAATCGGCATCCAAGACCGATTGTAGAAATTTCGCGATTCTGTCCGGGTCTTTTACCCCGGGCGACTGTTCCACGCCGCTGCTGACATCCACGCCGTATGGCCTGACGGTCCGTATGGCTTGAGCGACGTTATCGACATTCAATCCACCGGCCAGGAAAACGGGCGACGATAATGAATCCGGGATCCGCGACCAGTCAAAGGTATCGCCGGTACCCCCAGGCAAATCGTGGACGAATGTGTCCAGCAACAGTCCCCGGGCGCCGGTATAGAGATCCGAACTCGCCTGGATATCCATGCCCGGTTTTATCCTTAAAGCTTTCAGGAACGGCAATCCGCTTGCTTTACAGACCCACGGATCTTCGTTTCCGTGAAACTGAAAATAGTCGATGCCGCTAAGTCGTGCGATATTGTCCAGATCCTCCGGCTCCAGATCCACCACCAGGCCCACAGCGTCGACGAATGGGGGCAGTTCCTGAATGATTTCCCCGGCGTGCGCAGGCGCGATGTACCGCACGCTGGGCTTATGAAACACAAACCCCAACGCGTCCGCACCACCTTGCGCCGCCCCGCGGGCGTTCTCGGCATCGGCGATCCCGCAGATCTTCACCCGTGTTCTCGGCCGCCCGAAATACGTTTTCAATTTAGTGCAGCCCCGCTCTTGAATCCTCGCGACGTATCGCGGAGCACATTGCGAGATTCATGTGGGCACCTCTATTCATTGTGGGCGAGAAAGGTTGAGAGACAAAATATTCAAGATCAAGGTGAAATTCGCACGTAATAGTGTAATTTCAAAAAGTCCGAGCAATGTCGGCGGTCATGTGGGGGTAGGGTTGTCTTTCCTACCCCCACATTCTTGCACGGGGTTATTGAGAACTTACGTAATAGTCTACCAAAACCTTGCACGGCTTGCCGGAGCGGGAATATCGAACGCCGGGGGATAGAATACTTTACTGAGATACAAGCCCGCGGGCGAAGCTGTCGCCCCTGCCAGGGTCCGGTCCCGCCTTTCGAGCACTTGCGTCATCCACTCCGGCCGCCGCTCTCCGCGGCCGACCAAGATCAGAGATCCGACGATGTTTCTAATCATATGCTGTAGAAACGCATCGGCGGTAATGTCCAACCACAACCAGCATCCTGCACGGTTCAGATCGATATCGGTGACTTTGCGGCACGGTGTCTTGGCCTGGCATCCGGCAGCGCGGAATGAACTGAAATCATGCTCGCCCACCAGTAATTGGGCCGCTTTTTGCATTGGTTTGACATTCAGATCGTAATACACCCACGCGCATAATTCGCCGAGAATCGCGGGCCTGCTGGAAGAAACGTGCAGGATATATCTGTAGGAACGTGCCGCGGCGCTAAAGCGGGCATGAAAACCACTCGGAACTTGCTTCGCCCAGAGCACCCGAACGTCATTCGGCAAGTGGGAGTTTGCGCCCCGCGTCCACGAATACGACGAGCGCGATCTTTCCGTATCGAAATGCACGACTTGACCGGTGGCATGGACCCCGGTGTCGGTCCGGCCGGCGGCCACCACTCTTATCGGATGGTCGGCAACAAGTGACAGGGCTTTTTCAATACAGTCTTGCGCGGTACGAACTCCGTCCTGGCTCTTCCGATCTTTGAAACCCGAACCCTTGTACTCGATCCCGATCGCGATGCGCACGTCACTACTTATCGAAAAATCTGTGCAATATTAGCGGTCATGTGGGGTGTCGAGAAATTATGAAAACTTAGGGCTCGCGCAAAAATAACTTCCCATTTTCACATCCCGTCTTCGGGCCATCTTTGAACGATCCTCAATCGAAAAATCCTCATAGTAGCCCTGCTAGGAGCCTGTCGGACTTAGGATGAATCTACTGCGGCGGCGGGAGATCGGCCCACTTTCCCGATTTATTTCGTTAAATAGCTGGCTATTCGCCTCAATAAATCGA
>JAANXG010000151.1 GCA_018263405.1 Gammaproteobacteria bacterium | reverse complement strand
CATCCTTAGCTCCGTAAACGGCACTTCCCTATGCCACTTCTTACAGCGTCCCTGAAAGACAACCCTACCCCCACATGATCGCCGACATTGCACGGACTTTTTGAGAAATTACCACGAACGTTGGATAAGTGGTTGATTTATTTGATATTTTTCTATTTACTGATGGCCTAATGATGTCGGCAGGCGATACTGAAAAACTCTAGCGGCTCCGGTTTCAATCGTACCGCGGTCAGCCGGTGCCCCCAGACGCAACCGCTATCCAAACTTATCGCGTTGCCGTAATTGCCCGCCCCCAGCATCGACCAGTGGCCAAAGACAATACGATGGCTACCATGGGGCCATAATTCAAACCAGGGCCGAAATGGGGGGGGCTGTGAACCGGGCGGGCCGCTGTAGTTCAGCGCGAGCTCCCCCTCGCTGTCGCAGAACCGCATTCGCGTCATGGCATTAACGATGAAACGAACGCGATCCATGTCGTCGACGACGTCGCACCAACGGCCCGGTTGGTCGCCGTATATCTGTTGTAGAAAATGCCGGTCGTGGTAATGTGCGGCCAGCTCCCGTTCAACCTCCCGCGCCAGGTGCGACGCGGTCTCGACGCTCCAACCCGGCGGCAGCCCGGCGTGAACCATGGCCCAAAGCGCCTTGTCGTCGCGTACGAAAAGCGGTTGCCGTGCCAACCAGGCCAGCAAATCGTCCCGGTCATGGGCTTTCAGCACGTCCATGAAGGTGTCGTTGCGTTTTACCGGCCGGGCGCCGGCCGCCACCGCCAACAGGTGTAAATCGTGGTTGCCGAGGACCAATTGAGCATTCAGGTCCCGGACAAGCCGTAGGGTTCCCAACGAATCCGGTCCGCGGTTGACCAGATCACCGATAAACCACAAGCGATCCGCGTGCTCGTTAAAGCAGATCCGGGCGAGCAGCTGTGTCAAGTTATGGCGGCAACCTTGTACGTCCCCAATTGCGAACAACGCCATCGGTTTAGCTCTTTGGCGAGTTTTGGGTCAGGGAATGGGCGACGGGTTTCAGATAAAAATGGTTATTCGATCGGATCTCCGGGAAAAGTTTGGGCATAATTATTCCCAGGCATCATCCAAAGGCGGATCGCCGTCGTGTACCAGCTGGAGTCGCCGCTGTAGATAGGTCTCCCGCAAAAATATGTAACGGTCCAATTGTAGTTCCGCAAGCTTGGACGCGCCCAGCAAGCGTGCCCGCGCATCGACCGCACTGGTTCCTATCAGAATGTAAGTCGTTTCGGCATCCTGGATGGCCGTACGCGGGTCCGTATAGAGTACCGCGGGGATCAACCCAATCCCGTCCGTCAGCGTGGAGGGGCCCCATAGCGGGAGCACCAAATAAGGGCCCCTCGCGATGCCCCAAACGCTGAAGGTCTGGCCGAAATCCTCCTTGTGACGCTCGAGACCGATTTGCGTTCCGACATCGAAGAAACCCAGCACGCCGATGGTCGTGTTGATGGCGAAACGGGAAAAATCGTGCCCCGCTTGTGGGAGTTTGCCCTGCAAAACGTCGTTTATAATGGTGGTGGGTTCGCCCAGATTGAAAAAGAAATTACCAACCCGCTTGCGGATCCCGGCGGGCACGACTTTTTTATAACCCTTGGCCAACGGCTTGACCACGGCGCGGTCAACCTTGTCGTTGAACTTGAACATCGCACGATTGAACGGCTCAATCGGGTCGACGTTCCCTGCCTCGCCGGGGCCGCCGGTATGCGCGCAAGCACCAAGCAACAGCGCCAGGAGGGCGGCGAGCAGGGGCTTTGTGAAGTTATTTTTGCGCGCGCCCGTAGGGCTGCCGAACCGGCGTGACATATGAACTTCTCATCTCAATTGTTGGTTGCGTCGATTGTAGCCGATCCGCTTACGGCCGGCCCAACCGGTACGATATCCACGCGGCACCCATCCCCAGACCGAGTCCGGCGGTGTGTGCCCAATTCGCCACGTTGGGGATGATGCCGACCCAACACAGCACGAACCAGCCGAGCATCAGATAAACCACGGCGTTGTTCAGTACCAGCCCGAATCGCGGGTTGCACCGCCCCTGGATCCAGAAATACCCCAGCAGTCCGTACACCACGCCGGACAAGCCTCCGAACAAAGGGCCGGTACTGAGATACTGGGCCAGATTGGAGCCGCTGCCGATGATGACTACCAGAGTTAAAAGACCCCACGGGCCGAGTCGTGTTTCGATAATTGAACCGAGTTGCCACATCCATATGCCGTTGAATGCGAGGTGAAACCAGGCAAAATGCAAAAATATCGGACTCAGCAACCGCCATAGTTCCCCCGAGCGGATTTCCGGTAGACCCGCATCCAGGTACTCGGTGATGAACCAGCCCCGTATGGGCTCCAACTGCGAACCAAAGCTGGAGTATAGGGACACCAATACGCTGATCCCAAGGAGGATAAGGGTTACCAGCGGTAAGTCTTTTCGACCAATGAAATTCACGTACTCTTTCTATCCCCCTGTTGGAGTACTGGGCCAACGGAGAGGTTCCCCATCCATCAGGGCGGTTTGTTCGTGCGGTGTCAGGATATGGTCCTGCCAACAGCGCCGCGTGTTACACCATGAAAAGAACCCCGGGCCGGGCGCTAATACCCGGGCCGGCTGAAGAGGCTGGCAGGCCCGCGACGAGTCGGAATTGATCATTCGTAAAATCTAACGCACGAATTGCTGAATTACGAGCCGAACAGTTATAGAGGTACGCGCAGATACCAAGCGTATGCGATATCGGGCAAGCGTGAGCATCCCGGATGTTCCGCGGGGAACTGTTTCCAAGCTCGGCCCTTTGGGAGTAGAGTACGGCTCCCGCAATAGGTACGTGCACTATTAACGGCTCCGTCGGCCGGGCACTCGGGGGAGCAATGGTAAAGCAACAAACCGGGGGCGCCGCGGTGAGTAAGCAGAATGAACAGATCAATGGTTCTCGCAAGCCTCGCGGCGACCGGTTGCGTTTCCCCAAAGGCCGGCGGGTCGATTCCGAATCCCTGGAAGAAATCGAATCGCTACTTGGACATGTCCCGGCGCGGGATGGGCTGATCGAATCCTTGCATCGAATCCAGGATCACACCGGTTGCTTGCGCCACCGCCATCTCACGGCTCTGGCGGAGTTCATGAAACTGCCCCTGGCCGAAGTGTTTGAAGTCGCGACGTTCTATTCGTCGTTTCGAGTCGTCGAGGACGACCAAACGGTCCCGGAGATGGTTGTACAGATCTGTAACAGTTGGGTGTGCGCGCAACACGGTGCGCTGCATCTGCTCGAAGCCCTCGTCAAAAACCCGCCGGGCAACGTCAAGATTCGGGCCGTCCCTTGCCTTGGCCATTGCGCCGGCGCTCCGGCGGCAATGGTGGGTATGAACGTGATGGATCACGCCGCGCCGGAGTCGGTGATGGACGCCGTGCAACGTGGTGACACCACTGTAACGCTGCCCGGCTACCGAAGACTGGATGCGTACCGCAGGGAGGGTGGCTACGAACTACTGCGATCCTGCCGGGAAGGGAAAGTAGGCTTTAACGAACTGGTTCAGGTCATGGAAACCGCCGGCCTGATGGGTTTGGGCGGCGCCGGATTCCCGACTTCCAAAAAGTGGCAAATCGTACGAGGCTTCGAGGGGCCGCGCTATGTCGTGATGAACGCGGATGAAAGCGAACCGGGCACGTTCAAGGACCGTCACTGCTTCGAGACCGACCCGCACCGGGTTCTGGAAGGTCTGCAAATCGCCGCTTGGGCCGTGGAGGCCGAACGGGCATACATTTATCTGCGCGACGAATACCCGGGCGTTCGCGCCATTCTCGAAACGGAGATCCAAAAACTCGACGAGGCCGGGATCACGGAGATCCTGATCGAATTGAGGCGCGGGGCGGGCGCGTACATCTGTGGCGAAGAGTCGGCGATGATCGAGTCCGTGGAGGGCAAGCGGGGGATGCCCCGGCATCGGCCGCCTTTCGTCGCGGAGGCCGGCGTGTTCGGCAAACCCACGTTGGTGCAGAACGTGGAAACTTTGTTCTGGATCCGGGATATTGTCGAGAAAGGCCCGGAATGGTTTGCCTCCCAGGGAGTGAATGGTGCCAAAGGCATGCGGCATTACTCGGTGTCGGGGCGCGTGAAGGAGCCGGGCGTCAAGCTGGCCCCGGCAGGACTGACCGCACGCCAATTGATTGATGATTACTGTGGCGGCATGGCGGCGGGACACACATTTAAGGGTTATCTGCCGGGCGGCGCATCGGGCGGGATCCTGCCGGCGTCGATGGCGGAGATCCCGCTGGATTTCGGTAAGCTGGAGGAGCATGGTTGTTTCGTCGGTTCCCATGCCATTATGGTCATCAGCGACCAGGACAGCATTAGGGCGGTGGCGCTGAATCTGACTCGTTTCTTCGAGGAAGAATCCTGTGGACAATGCACGCCGTGCCGCGTTGGTACCGAAAAAGCGGTGAAGATCATGGAAAATCCCGAGTGGGACCGGAACTTGCTCAAGGACCTGGGTGACGTTATGGCGGATGCCTCGATTTGCGGCCTGGGTCAGGCCGCCGCCAATCCCCTGCGCAGCAGTTACCGGTACTTTTCGGAGGAAGTGGAATGAGTGAATCGATTCGATTCAATCTGGACGGGCGTAATGTGGAAGCTCGTTCGGGAGAAACGATTTGGCAGGTGGCTAAGCGCGAGGGTGATGAGATTCCCCACCTGTGTTACTCCTCCGAACCCGGTTACCGTCCGGACGGCAATTGTCGGGCCTGCATGGTGGAAATCGAGGGCGAACGCGTGCTGGCCGCCGCCTGCATCCGCAAGCCCAGCGAAGGAATGGTTGTACAGGCACACGGCGACCGGGCGCAGACGGCGCGCAGACGGGTATTCGAGCTGTTGCTGGCCGATCAGCCCCCCCGGGAGGCGGCGCACGACAGCAGTTCCCACTTCTGGCGCTGGTCCGATGCCGTCGGGTTGCAGGACAGCCGCTTCCCGGCAAAGCCGAGGCCTGCTACCGACGACAGCCACGTCGCCATGCGGGTCAATCTCGATGCTTGCATCCATTGCAGTTTGTGCGTCCGCGCTTGCCGCGAAGTCCAGGTCAACGACATCATTGGGATGGCGTACCGCGGTGCCGAGTCGAAAATCGTTTTCGATTTCGACGACCCGATGGGCGAGAGCGCCTGCGTGGCCTGTGGCGAATGCGTGCAAGTGTGCCCCACCGGCGCACTGCGCGAAGCCACGCTGGTGGATGACCAGCAAGTGGACCGAAAGCTGGATCTGGAAGAAACCGACAGTGTTTGCCCCTACTGCGGCGTCGGCTGTCAAATCACTTATCAGACTCAAAACAACACCATCGTCGCGGTCCAGGGGCGCGGTGGGCCGGCCAACCACAACAGGCTGTGCGTGAAAGGCCGTTTCGGCTACGACTATGTCAAGCACCCGCACCGGCTGACCAGGCCGTTGATTCGACGGGAGGACGCACCCAAGCTGCCCCATGAGGAACTGGATGCGGGCGATCCCCGGACCCACTTCCGGGAAGCAAGCTGGGAAGAGGCGTTGGAGCGGGCGGCGGATGGCCTGAAAACCATCCGCGAGCGGGACGGGTCAAAAACCCTGTCCGGGTTTGGTTCCGCCAAGGGCTCCAATGAGGAAGCCTATTTGGTGCAAAAACTGGTGCGCACAGGATTCGGAACCAATAACGTGGACCACTGCACCCGGCTGTGTCATGCCTCTTCCGTGGCGGCGTTAATGGAGGGCATCGGTTCGGGTGGCGTGACGGCGCCGTTCACGGCGGTCGAGGACGCGGACGTGATCTTCATCATCGGCGCCAATTCGACGGAGAACCATCCTGTCGCCGCGACCTTCTTCAAGCAGGCGGCCAAGCAGGGCAAGACGCTGATTGTCTGCGATCCGAGAATGAGTACGTTGATGCGATACGCGCATTATCGGGTGCAGTTCAAACCCGGGACCGATGTGGCGTTGTTGAATGCCCTGCTGCACACGATTGTCGATGAGGAGCTGTACAACAGCGACTATATTGCGCAGTACGCCGAAGGCTTCGAGAACCTCAAGAAGCACGTTCTGGGGTTTCCTCCCGAAACGATGGCGGAAATCTGCGGCGTCGAGGCCCGAACTCTACGCGAACTGGCGCGGGTCTACGCCAAGGCGGGACGGGCGATTATTTTCTGGGGCATGGGGATCTCACAGCATGTGCACGGCACCGATAATGCACGTTGCCTGATCGCCCTGGCGGTGACCACCGGACAGGTGGGGCGGCCGGGCACGGGACTCCACCCGTTGCGCGGCCAGAACAATGTGCAGGGCGCGTCGGACGCGGGGCTGATCCCCATGGTGTATCCCGATTACCAGGCCGTCGAGGCCGAGGACGTGCGCCGCCGGTTCGAGGATGCGTGGGGAACGAAACTGGACCCGAACAAAGGCCTGTCCGTTGTGGAGATCATGCAGGCGGCAGGTGACGGTCAAATCAAGGGCATGTACATCATGGGAGAAAACCCGGCGATGTCGGACCCCGATACACGCCACGTCCGGGAAGCGATCGCCAAACTGGAGCACTTGGTAGTGCAGGACTTGTTCCTTACCGAAACAGCGTATCTGGCGGATGTCGTGCTGCCGGCCTCAGCGTGGCCGGAAAAAACCGGCACGGTTACCAACTCCAATCGGCAGGTCCAAATGGGCCGCCCGGCCCTATCTCTGCCGGGGGATGCGCGACAGGACTGGTGGATCGTGCAGGAACTCGCCCGGCGCCTTGATCTTGACTGGAACTATCAAGGACCGAAGGATGTGTTCAACGAGATGAAACAAGTCATGCCTTCGCTCGACAACATCGCCTGGGGTCGGCTCGAGGTCGAGAATTCGGTGACCTATCCCTGTCCCGCACCGGATCGCCCAGGCAGCGAGGTCGTGTTCGGCGACGGCTTCCCCACGGCGAACGGTCGCGCCAAGCTGGTACCGGCGGAGGTGCTGCCGCCTCATGAGCAGATCGACAACGACTTTCCGTACATCTTGATCACCGGGCGCCAGCTCGAGCACTGGCATACGGGGGCAATGTCGCGGCGCGCCAGCGTATTGAACGAATTGGAACCGAGCGCGGTGGCGAGCCTCTCGCCCGGGGAATTCCAGCGGCTGGGGATCGAGCCCGGTGATGCCATCAGGGTCACAACCCGCCGCGGCGATATTCAGCTCGACACGCGCCGCGATCCGGCCGTGGCGCCGGGGTCGATATTCATACCGTTTTGTTATGCCGAGGCGGCCGCCAATGTTCTGACCAGCCCGGAGCTGGATCCGTTCGGCAAGATCCCGGAATTTAAATACAGCGCGGCGAGGATTACGCCCGCGGCGGCCGGGGAGCCCGACAAGCGTGCGGGGGTTGTTACTTGACGATCTTCCAGGAACCGTCCGGCCGCCGGCAGGCGGTTCCGTATGCTTCTTCCACGCGGCCGCCGACTTCCACTTGCGTCCGGTACTCCCGGCAATACTGCCCCGAATCGCGCTGATAGGTCTCGGTCGGCACGAAAACGACCTGTTTGCCGCTGTCGGGATTGACCCAAGTCGTCTGGTCGCCGGTACGGTTGTACTCCAGAGCGCGCTGGGCCTGCATCTCGTCGTACACGTCCAAGCGCCGGCCGATGTTGCTACCGGCAAAGGCACCGAGCACCGCGCCGGCGAATGTGGCGAGTACCTTGCCGCTGCCGCTGCCGAAGTTGTGACCCACGGCACCGCCGACCGCCGCTCCGGTCAGGGCGCCGGCGTCTTCCTTACGCATGCCCTGACAACCCGCCAGCGCCAGCGCGGACGCGCTCACCAAGACAATCACGAATCGTTTCATGTTTTCTTGCTCCCGCATAAACTTTCCGCTATTCAACGAGTCGATATCCATAATCGTTGACGGGAGTCCAAATCCCCCTTGCACCAAACACTTTGCCCGAGTCCGTGTTATCTTAAGATTAGATCTATTGCCATGCCGATCAAACAGACATTAACAGACTCGCGCGTGCCCGTGTATGTCTTCACCGAGGACCTCGACACATCGGCCCGTGCGCAGTTGTGCAACATTGCCAACCTGCCGGTCGTCCATCATCACGTCGCGGCGATGCCGGACGTACACAAGGGGATCGGCGCCACGATAGGTTCAGTGATCGCCACGCGGCGGGCGGTGATTCCGGCAGCGGTGGGGGTGGATATCGGTTGCGGCATGAACGCGGTAAGATTGTCGCTGACGGCGGATCAACTGCCCGAGAATCTCAAGCGAATCCGTGCTGCAATCGAGAATTCGATCCCCGTGGGCTTTGCCGAACACCAGTCACCCGCCGTCAAACCATCGGATGCCTCGACGTTAAGAAGTCGGCTGGAGGCGATCGCGGACAAGCATTCCGATCTGCGCAAAATGCAAAAACGTTTCGACACGACCTGGGCGCGGCAGCTCGGCACTCTGGGGGGCGGGAATCATTTCATCGAATTGTGTGTCGATGAGTCGGGCGCGGTATGGGTCATGCTGCATTCCGGGAGTCGCGGCATCGGTAACGCCATCGGGCGTTACTTTATCGCACTCGCCAAGAAAGACATGGGCAAGCATTTGTCGAACCTGCCGGACAAGGATCTTGCATATTTCAGCGAAGGCGCCGAGCACTTCAATGACTATGTGGAAGCCGTACTGTGGGCGCAGGAGTACGCACAACGCAACCGTGCTGAAATGATGCGCCTGATCGTCGATGCGTTGAAGAACGCGCTGCCGCCGTTCAGCGCCACCCAAACCGCCATCAATTGTCACCACAACTATGTAGCCGAAGAGACGCATTTTGAGGCGCGGCTGTTTGTTACCCGCAAGGGCGCCATCCGCGCGGGCAAAAAGGAACTCGGAATTATTCCCGGGAGTATGGGGACGTGTTCGTATATCGTACGGGGCAAAGGCAGCGCAGCGTCTTTCGAGTCCTGCGCCCATGGCGCGGGCCGGCGGATGAGCCGTAGTCAAGCGCGCCGCACCTTCGATGTGGACGCCCTGCGCCGGCAAACGCGAGGCGTTGAATGCCGGATCCACAAAAGCGTCCTGGATGAAAGCCCCGCTGCCTATAAGGACATCGATACCGTAATGTCAAACCAGGCCGACCTGGTCGATATCGTGCATAGATTGAAGCAAGTCGTTTGTGTCAAAGGCTGACCCCCCGATTGACGCACGCTATTGTCTTTGTCCCCGGCAAGAGCCCCAAGCCGCCGCCGGCGGTTCACCGGGAATATCTATGGCGGTGCCTGCGCCGGGGCGTATCGCGGGTTGATCCGGTCGTTGGTGAACAATTGGATTCGTGCCGGTTTACGCTTGCCGCCTGGAACGCCCTCTACTACCAGAGGGACGAATCCCTTGCGGCCGACGTGTCGTGGGTCGAGCGCCTGATCGACTCCGATGGAGTCGCGGCGGAAGACATCAAGGAAGCCCGGCACTGGTCTAAGTCGTTAACCAAGTTCATGTATGCGATGGGGGATCGCGCCCACTGGTTGATAAAATATCTTCCCGACCGGCGAGTGAAAGCAATGATCGGGGATACATTGCGATATTTCGAGAACATCGAAGGGATTGCGGGCCGCATACGCGACATCGTTAAAACCGAAATTCGGCGGGCCTGCGACCACAGCGGTTCGGTTTGCCTTATTGGGCACAGCATGGGTTCCGTGATCGCCTACGAATCGCTGTGGGAGCAGACCCATGAAGACCCCCAGAAAAGTCGAATCGACCTGTTCCTTACGCTGGGTTCGCCGCTAGGCATGAACTATGTGCAAAATAAGCTTCTCGGATTGCGGGATGGTACGCAACGCTATCCCGCGGGCATTGGCAAATGGGTGAATGTATCGGCGGTGGGCGACATCGTGTCGGTGGACGAATGCGTGGGGGATGACTTTGCTACGATGATGGAGCGGGGGCTTGTCGATGGCATTGAGGACATTCATCGCGAGGTTTACACGGCTTTCAGAAATGATCAGGGGTTGAATCCGCACCGCTCGTATGGATATCTCGTGCATTCGAAGGTCGGCGAGTCGATCGCGCACTGGTGGCGGGCCGGGTTGAATGACGGATAGACCCTTGCGGAACATGGGACTGGTTGCGCATCGGGGATATCCCCTGGCGTTCCCCGAAAACACTTTGGTGGGATATCGGCAATCCGTGATTCGTGGGGCCGGTTATGTGGAAACGGATGTGCAGTGCACGCAAGATGGCGTGCCGGTTCTGTACCACGACGCCTCCACTAGGCGACTGTCGGGCGTCGAGGGGTCCGTCATCGACCGAACCTACGATAAACTGTCTGAGCTGAGTGCGCATTACCCGGGGCGATTCGCAGATCGTTTCGCGGGGACGCCGATCCCTACACTCGAAATGTTCGCCGGATGGCTGGCTCAACACAGTGCCGTGACGGCGTTTATTGAAGTCAAGAGGGTAGCCCTCGATAAATTCGGAATCCAGCCCGTACTGCAGCGCGTCACCGAGGCGATAGAGGGAGTGGAGGATCGTTGCGTGATAATTTCATTCGATGACCGCTGCATCGAACATGCCGCCGAATGTTACGGGATTCGAACAGGCTGGGTGCTGTCACGGTGGGATGCCGAGGTGAAATCGCGCGCCTGCGAATTGGCGCCGGATTACCTGTTCGCCAAGCACACGTTGATCCCGAAACAACAAACCGAGATATGGCAGGGCCCGTGGCAGTGGGTGGTCTATGTGATTAACGATCTCCATCGGGCGTTGTCGTATGTCGAACAAGGCATTACTCTCATTGAGACCGATGCCGTTGGCGAGTTGCTGGATCAATACCGGGCCGGCTATCCGCAAGCGCCGTGACGGAGCCAGCGTTATCCTGCGAGTGAAAATGATGGATCCAGAAACAGAGCGCCTAAACGGCGCAGACCGCTTTGGTAACACGGCGGTATGAACGCACCGGCGTTTGACGTAGCCGTTATCGGTGGTGGCATTCACGGGGTGGGAGTGGCCCTGGTCGCGGCGGCGGCGGGTTACACGGTTGCCTTGCTGGAACAGACCGAACTGGCGGCCGGCACGTCGAGCCGTTCCAGCAAGCTCATTCACGGGGGGCTGCGCTACCTCGAACGCGCCGAATTGGCGCTGGTCCGGGAATCGCTGCGGGAACGGGAAACCCTCCTGCGCATCGCGCCCGACCTGGTCCACCGGCGCCGATTTTTCGTCCCGGTTTATCGGCATAGTTTGCGCGGCCGCTGGTGGATCGGCGCGGGCCTCGCGCTGTATGCCTTGCTCGGTGGGTTCAAGGCTCATACCCGGTTTCGCATCGTCCCGCGCACGCGGTGGCCGGAATTCGACGGTCTGACTACGAGCGGTTTGACGACTGTGTATCAATACACGGACGCACAGGCCGACGACGCCGCGCTGACGCGGGCAGTGATGCATTCGGCGCAAGACCTGGGAGCAGAGTTCCTGTGTCCGGCTCGGATGACTGCCGGACGTATTCGAAGCGATGTCGTCGAGCTGGATTATAAACACGGCGAACAGTCGCGGTGCCTCAGAGCACGGGTGATCGTGAACGCCGCGGGGCCTTGGGCGCGGCGGGTCGCGGACCGTTTTGAGCCGCGGTTGCCGATGCTCCCTGTGGAGAACGTGCAGGGGGCCCACCTGGAGTTACCCGGACCGATCGAGCAGGGATGCTATTACCTGGAGGTCCCGGAAGACCGGCGCGCGGTGTTCGTGACGCCGTGGCGGAACGACAGGGCATTGGTGGGGACTACCGAAAATATATTCGAGGGCGACCCGGCCGACGCCGCCGTGCTTGGCAAGGAGAAAGAGTATCTGCTATCCGTATACCGGCATTACTTCCCGCACAGGTCAACGGAGATCCTCGACGCCTGGGCGGGGTTGCGGGTACTGCCGTCGACCCGGGGTCAGGCCTTCCGGCGCTCCCGAGAAACGCTTCTTCCGGTCGACCGGGAAACCGCGCCGAGGGCGCTCTCCATCCTCGGGGGGAAGCTGACGGGCTATCGCGCCACGGCCGACAAAGTCATGGCTATTTTAAAGCCCAGCCTGGCGGACAAAACCCGGAAGGCGGATACCAGAACACTTAAACTGAAGCCCGAATGATTTGTTGACGCGTCTCAATCAAAGACAGTATTCAATCCGACGTCCTCGCGGACAGCGCGCCGTACCGTGGGCGAGCTTTCCCCCAATTCATTACATCAGACTGATCATCAGACCCACTTTCGGGTTATAGTTTCGACACGTTCAAATACATGGATACTTTATGCTGGTTGAACAAATCTGGACAGCGAACGCGCTGCGCAATTTCAACTACCTGATCGCCTGCCCGGATACGGGCGAGGCGCTCGCCATCGATCCGCTGGACCACAAGCGTTGCCTGGATAAGGCCAGGGACAGGGGCTGGGAGATTACCCAGGTGTTGAATACCCACGAGCATCCCGATCATACCGGCGGCAACGGGCAAGTGATCGAAGCGACAGGGGCGAAACTACTGGCGCACTACAACGCCAAGGACAAGATCAGGGGGATCGACGTGGGCCTGAGAGCCGGCGACGTGATCAGGGTGGGCAAGACGGTGGAACTGGAAACCCTCGACACGCCCGGGCACACGATGTCCCATGTGTGTCTCTTTTCCCATACCGATCCGCCCGCACTGTTGTGCGGCGACACTTTGTTCAACGCTGGCGCCGGCAACTGCCATAACGGCGGACACCCGAATGAGCTATACGAAACGTTCGTCAAGCAACTTTCCGCGCTGCCCGAGCAGACACAGGTCTATCCCGGTCACGACTACATAAGCAGCAACTTGAAATTCACCCTGGACCGCGAGCCGGACAACATCAAGGCCGAGAGTCTGTTGGCAGACGTGGAGGACCAGGATCCGTCCCGGGCCATGGTGACCAACCTGGCTCTGGAAAAAGAGATCAACGCGTTTTTCCGACTGCGCTCGCCCACCGTCATGGCCAGGCTCAGGGAGGCATTCCCCAATCTGCCGGACGATCCCGATGCCAAAACGGTGTTTCTAAAGCTCCGTGAACTTCGGAATAGCTGGTAAGCCGCGGGAATTCTCCCGGGCAGCCGCACGATGTCCGGTGCGCGAGGCCTGGGCGACGGCGTGACCGAGTTGAAGACCACGCCCGAACTGAGCGCCAAGGCCCGGCGGTTTCAAACGGTGCTTGACGAGTATGCGCCGGGATCCCGGGTACTGGAGTTCCGGGAGCCGTCACGCACCGCTCAACAAGCCGCCGATGCCATAGGCTGCGAACTGGACCAGATCGTCAAATCGCTCGTATTCAGAACCGACGATGGCCGGGCGGTGCTGGTGTTGACTGCGGGCGGTAATCGTGTCGATGAACGAGCCGTGGGGGCGCAGCTCGGGGCGAGCATACACATGGCGGACGCGGAGTTTGTCAGGAGCCATGCCGGCTATGCGATCGGCGGAGTCCCGCCGTTCGGACATCCCGAATCCATCGACACGTTGATCGACGAACAGTTGTTTGCATTTGACGAAATTTGGGCCGCGGGCGGAACCCCCAACGCAGTGTTCGCCGTTGATCCGGAACGGCTGCTCGACATCACCGGAGGGCGAAAAACCCGCGTCGCTTGATACGTAGTTACGATCAGGCGACGGGCTCACGACGTAAGCGGGCCAATACCGCACGGCGCGCAGGGAAACATACCGTTTCTCAGGTTAAATCGACCGGTCGGCCAAAAATGTGGAAAAAGTGTCTTGGGCACGCTACATAAACCATATTAAGACCATACGCCGGCGTTATCTTCTTGATGATGTAGAGACTGTGACCCGGGTGTAGCGGGAGGAGGTTTGAAACCATGCGCAGCATTTTGACTTTAGGGTTGCTCTTTGTGGGAGCATGGAGTTATTCCGTCGCCGCGGACGGCATCGTCGGATCGACCGTGGCGCTCACCGAGGTGGGGAGCCGCACCTCGCCGCCGTGGCGAGTGTCGGCGGTGAACGTGAGCCCGCGAGTCGGGCGCCTGGGTTACTTAAGCGGTTCCTTCTGCCCGGAGGGGCGGGGTTGTTCCATGTCCACGGCGAGGCCTGACTCCAGAGAAGCGCCAAGGGAGTACATCAAGTCACTTTCGCTTGGCACGTACGGGCCGATGCGTGTGAAGTTTACCGGCGACCGGGTGAAGTTGAAGGTGCGGTTTTAGTCCTAGCGCCGCATGCCTGGCAGCACTTGCTGGCCGATCCAGTTGCGCACTTCGATCAACCGCACGTCCTCGTTCATCACGTCATCGTCGATGCCGAGCATCCAGGCTAGGTCGCGGCGCGACGGGTCCCGGTGCAGCGACTCGAGCATGCCGACGTAGCGTAGCGCTGCGGCGCGGTCCGGGAAGAAGCCCTTTCCGATCAGCTTGTCGATGCGGCAATACGTCAGCCGCGCCAGCTCGTAAAGATCATACTCGGGGTGATATTGCACCGCCCAGCAGGTGCCGCCGCGCCAGGTGACGGCCACCGCCTGTACCGAGGTGAAGGCATTGCCCGAAAGCCTGACAGCCCCCGGGGGCAGGTGCGTGACTTCGTCCTCGTGGCTGATGAAGGCGTCGAACACCGCCGGCTTGCCCGCGTACATCGGGTGGCCACGGCCGTCTTCGGTCAGCGTGATTTTGCGGGCGATGCCCATCTCGCGACCACGCGGGTTAGCGGCGCAGTGGCCGCCCGCTACCACCACGGCGATCTGGGCCGCCCAGCAGCTCCCGAAGCTCGGCACGTCCCGCTCGAAGGCCGAGCGTGCCAGCGCCACCTGATCCGTCACCTGGGGATCGTCGTGGTACACGGTGAGGCTCGAGCCCGTCCAGGCGAGCCCGTCGTAGGCCGAAAGCTCGGCACCTTGCGGCAGTGCGGCGTCTCGATCGGCCGGGCAGATGATATCGACGTGACAACCCGGGTGGCAGCGGCCGAGCATGCGCTCGTAGAGCTCGCCGGCCGGCGTGGCCCCGCCGGCCCTCAGCTCTTCGCGCCCGGAGCGGGCATAGCCGTCGACGACCAGGAACTGCGGTTCGGTGCTCATGGCTGCCTCATCGCTCGATCCACGACCGCGAGCTGCGCAATAATGCCGGGGAGCTCGCGATGGTGCTCGCAGATCGCGTCGGCCGTCGTGTGGTGGCGGTCGTGATCGCGCGTGCCGACGAACAGTACCGCTTTCATGCCCAGGGCATGGGGGCCTTTGACATCATTATGGTCGCGGTCGCCGATGTGCACCATCTCGTCGATCTCCACGCCCATCTGTCGCGCTGCCGAGGCAAATATGTCGCGGTGTGGCTTGGAGCGACCGACCTCGTCCGAGAACGCGAAGCCGCTGAAATACTGCGCGAGCTCGTTCATTTCGAGCCAGCGACGCAAGCAGCGTGCCGGCGAGACAATGGCATCCGAGACCACCGCCAGCGGATAATCCGCGGACAGCGCCCGCAGCGCATCGCGTACCCCCTCGATGGGATCGGGCGGCACCTCGACCTCCATTTCCTCGTGTAGCACGGCGACGCGGTCCATGGCGGCCGCCGACAGCTCGCGTCCGAGGCCCTCGAGCGCCACCTCGAGGCGTTCGCGTATGGTCCACGTCACAAACTGGTTGTGCCAGATCTTGTGGAAAGCGGCGTCCGCCACGTCGTAGGCGAGGTTGACAGCCTGGCGGTCAACGGGCTCGTCGGCGTTCAGGGCCTCGCAAAGCAGGTGACGCCGCTCGTCGCGCTTGGAGCGCAGCCCCACGGCGGCGCGTTTCGGTTCGTCCGAGTTATCGTGGATGACCGTGTCCCACAGATCGAAAGTGATCGCTCTTATCATTCGTGTTTCCGGTGTCGCTGTGTCGTGTTTACCCGTCAGGCGCCGCGCCGCACGGCCTCGAGGTGGCGTCCGAAATCATCGGCCCCCATCAGGCGCTTGCAGCGCTCGAAGCGGTTGACGGAGTAGGCCCAGAAATCCTCTGCCGGATTGTCGTTGGCGTGCTGGAGTAATCCCCAGAGGGTCCACAGCAGGTCGCACATCGCCTTGTAGACGATCATGCGCCCCCGGGTGGCGTCCGGCGGCGGGCCGCCGCAGTAAGCCTGCATCATCTCCGCATCGCGGCGTTCATCGAAGCCGGCCTCCACGGAGAGGTCGCCAAGGTCCCAGATGGGGTCGTTCATCCCGGAGTACTCCCAATCGACTACCCACATGCGCTTGCCGTTGTCGAGAAAGTTTTCGCACAGGGGGTCGCAGTGGCAGGGGACAAGCCTGCCGGGGTTCGCCTCCAGCACCCGGCGTACCGTACCCGCTTCGGCCACGGTGTCGTGGTAACCGTCCGGCAACGTGGCGCCCAGGCGCTCCAGCATGCCGAGGTACTCGTCGATCATGCCGAATAGCTCGAAGCGGAAACGGAACTCCCGGCCACATTCGTGCATGCGTTTCAGCGCCTCGGCGGCGCGCGCCGGAGCGCCGTCACGCTCGGCAAAGAGCTCGGGCGACATGGTCGCGCAGCCGTCCAGGTAGCGCGTCAGCATCAGGCCGCTGTCGGCGTCGAAAAACTCGACTTCTGCGCCGACTTCGGCCCCGGCGGCAATGCGGGCGTTGTGGGCCTCCACCGCGCGGTCAATGTACTCCGAAGTCCCTTCCCCCGGCACACGTAAGACGAAACGCTGGCCCTCGATCTCTACGAGGTAGTTGAGGTTTGTCAGGCCCGCCAGGGGCTCGCTGCGGATTGAGTCGGGCTCCATTCCCCGGAAGCGGGGGATGCGGTTCAGCCAAGATTGGATGTCGGTGTCGGTCATGGTCAAGGTCCTCCGATTACATCAGTATGCGGCGGCGGTCGGGATCGTACAGGGGTCGCCGGTGGCGGGTGGCGGAGTAACGCTCGCAAAAGCTTTCGACCTCGTAGTCGCTCTCTTTCGAATTGGCGAGCGCCGTCGGCAGGTAGGCGAACACGATGGGTTTTCCCACTGTGTGACCGAAGTTGCCGCTGGTGGTGACGCCGATTACCTCGCCGTTGCACAGCAGTGCTTCGCCACCGTGCACCGTTGTGTCGTCGTCGAGGGTGAAAATCGACAAGCGTTGCGCCCGGCCGGCGTCGCGCGCCGCGATCAGCGCATCGCGCCCTTGGAAGTCGCCTTTGTCCAGCGCCACGCAGAAGCCGAGCCCGGCCTCCCACGGTGTGTAGTCGGGCGTGATATCCACGCCCCAATAGAGATTACGCTTCTCCACGCGCAGGGTATCGATAGCGCGGTAGCCGGCGTCGGCGATGCCGTGGTCGCCACCCGCTTCGCGCAGGGTCTCGTATACATGGGCCGCGTACTCGCTGGGGACGTGTAGCTCGTAGCCGAGCTCCCCGGTGTAGGAGACACGGATGGCCAGTACCGGTGCGTAGCCGATCCAGATCTCACGAGCGTTCATGAACGGAAACGTCTTGTTATCGAGATCCGCGTCGGTGACCGCGGCGAGCACCTCGCGGCTCAATGGCCCGCACAGATTGATTACGGCGCGCGCCGAGGTCACGTCGCGAAGCCGCACGCTGCCGTCGCGCGGCATATGGGCCGTCACCCAACCCAAGTCGCGCACGGCGAATCCGCTTCCGGTGACGAGATAAAAGGTCCCCTCATCGAGGCGCGTGATGGTGACGTCGGCCTCGATGCCGCCGCGACGGTTCAGCAATTGCGTGTAGGTTACGGCGCCCGGCGCTCGGTCCAGGTCGTTGGCGGCCAGCCACTGTAGGTAGCCTGCCGCGCCGCGCCCGCTGATCTCGAACTTCGAGAACGAAGTGAGATCCACAAGTGCCACGCGACCGCGCACGGCGTGGTGCTCGGCGGCCACGAAGGGCGTCCAGTTGGGCTCGGTGAATGACGGTCTGTCACGGGGCTCGACGCCCTCGGGCGCAAACCAGTTGGGGCGCTCCCAACCGGCTTTCGAGCCGAACGCGGCGCCGCGGCGAGCCAGTAAAGCATGCAGCGGGCTGCGCCGCGCGCCGCGCGCTCTCTCCATCTCCTCGCCGGGCCAGTGAATGGCGTAGTAGCGGCCGTAGCTTTCCACGCCGCGTCGGTGCAGGAAACGGCGTCCCGTGTGGTGACGCCCGAAGCGGCGTGCATCGAAGGACCACAGGTCCATGCCGGGATCGCCGTCGACGATCCAGGCCGCCATGGCGCGTCCGGCACCGCCGGCGGCGGCGATACCGGCGGTAAAGCCGCAGGCGACGAAGAAATTATCGAGCTCCGGCGCTGGGCCGAGCACCGGCTCGCCGTCCGCCGACATCGGGATCGGGCCGTTGATCAGATCGCGCACACCGACTTCGCCAAATGCCGGGATGCGACTGGCCGCTTTGGTCGCGATCTGCTCGAAGCGGTCGAAGTTCGAATTCAGTAACCCGCGGTCGAAATCGGCCGGGACCCCCTGCTCGCCGAAAGGAACGGTGTCGGGCTCCCAGCCGCCGAGCGATAGTCCTCCCACCTCTGGTTTGAGGTAGAAGAGCCGGTCCGGGTCACGCAGCGTCGGCAGAACGGGCGTCACCCCGGGGATCTTCTCCGTCACCAGGTATTGATGCTCCACCGCGCAGGTTGCCAGCGGCACACCGGCCAATTCGCCGATTCCTCGCGCCCACATCCCCGCTGCGTTGACCACGGTTTCGGCACGCACCAGGCCGTGATCGGTCTGCACGCCCGTAATCCGCCGCCCGTTGCGTTCGAAGCCGGTGACCGTGACTCCCTCCTCGATCCTGACGTCACCGGCGCGGGCGCCACGGGCCAGCGCCTGGGTGAGGCCCGAGGGGTCGACATAGCCGTCCGACGGGATCCAGGCGGCTCCCACTATGCCGTCGGTGGTTATCAACGGGAACTTCTCTTGGGCTTCGCGTGCGTTCAGCAGGTGTAGCTCGAAGCCGAAGCTGCGCGCGGTGGTGGCGGTGCGGCGCACTTCCATCCAGCGCTCGGCTGACGACGCCAGCCGCAGGCTCCCGACCTGCCTCCAATCGATGGCGACGCCGGTCTCGGCTTCGAGCCGATCATACAACTCGACACTGTACTGGAGCATGCGTGTCAGGTTGAGCTTCGATCGCAGCTGCCCCACCAGTCCCGCAGCGTGCCAGGTAGCGCCGTGCGTGAGGTGATTGCGTTCGAGCAGCAGCACGTCTCGCCGGCCGAGTTGCGCCAGGTGGTAGGCGATGCTGATACCGATCACGCCGCCGCCGATGATGACGATTTCCGCCTGGTCCTTCATCATCGAACCTTGAGATCGGCTGCTCGAAGGGTCGGGGACGTTCATGCCTTGATGCGCTCCATGCGCGGATCGTAGAGGGGCTCGAGATGAATGTGGCATGGCACGCGTTCGTTTGCCACCTCCAGCTCGTACCGGCCGGCGAGGAGGAATGTGCGGTCCACGCCCTCGTCATTGCGAACGTAGCCGTAGCCGACGGGGCGGTTCACGGTATAGCCGAACCCGCCGCTGGTCAGCCAGCCGCTGCGTTGTCCGTCGCGGTGGATGGTCTCGCCGCCGAGCAGCACGACTTCCGGGTCATCCACGGTGAAGCAAGCGAGCCGCTTGGTCGGTGGCCGCTTGCGCTGGCTCAGCAGTGCCTCGCGGCCGAGGAACGGTATCCCGCGCTTGAGCTTCACCGCCCAGCCGAGGCCGGCCTCTAGCGGCGTGCAGTCCGGGGTGATATCCGTACCCCAGGCGCGGTAACCCTTCTCCAGCCGCAGGCTCTCGATGGCCCGGTAACCGGCGTTGACAGTGTCGTACCTGCGGCCCGCTTCCATGACCGCCTCATAGACGGTGAGCGCGAATTCCACCGGCACGTGCAGCTCCCAGCCGAGCTCGCCCACATAAGTCACGCGCAGCGCCATCAGCGGCGCCCCGGCCACGCAGATCTCGCGCATGCTGCCGAAGGGAAAGTTGCCATTGCCGAGGTCATCGTCGCAGATCGGGCCAAGCACTTCGCGCGCGCGTGGTCCCATCACCGAAATTACTGCCGACGACGACGTAATATCGATCAGCCTAGCATCGAGCCCATCCGGGATATTGCGCCGCACCCAGTCGAAGTTATGGGTGGCGAAGCCGGTGCCGGTGACGAGGTAATAACGGTCTTCCGCAAGCCGCACCACAGTCAGGTCGCACTCGATGCCTCCGCGGCTGTTGAGCATTTGTGTATAGGTGAGCGTTCCGGGCGCCCGGGCAACGTCGTTGGCGCATACCCACGAGAGCGCCGCCTCGACATCGCGGCCGACCATCAGGAACTTGGCGAACGAGCTCTGATCGAACACCCCGGCCCGCTCGCGCACCGCCCGGTGTTCCTCGCCGACGTATCCGAACCAGTTCTGCCGATCGAACGAGTATTCGTCGCGCGGCTCAACGCCCGCGGGCGCGTACCAATTGGGGCGCTCCCAGCCGAGCTTTTCACCGAAGCACGCACGCGCCTCGTGCAGCACGCCGTAGAGCGGCGAACGTCGTAGCGGCCGGCCGCTGGCGTGCTCCTCGAACGGCCACGACATCGTGTAGTGCTTGCCGTAAAGCTCGTAGGTACGAGTGCGTACCCAGTGGGTATCGCGGTGTGGGTGACCGAAGCGGCGAATGTCCACGGGCCACAGGTCGTAGGGCGGCTCGCCACCGGCAATCCACTCCGCCAGCGCCTTGCCGGCGCCGCCGCCGGCCGCGATGCCGAAGGCGTTGAAGCCAGCGCCCACGAAGTAGTTGCGCACCTCCGGGGCCTCGCCTAGCACGAAGTTGCCGTCCGGGGTGAAGCTCTCGGGGCCGTTGACGAGCTGCTTCACGCCCGCTGTCTCCAGCGCCGGCAACCGCGGCAAGGCCTGCTCCATAAGTTGCTCGAAGTGGTCCCAGTTGCCATCGAGCAGCGTGAAGTGGAAGTCCGCCGGCACCCCATTTTTGCCCCAGGCCAGGGGCACGGGCTCGTAGCCGCCCATCACCAAACCGCCGACTTCTTCCTTGTAGTAGGTCAGGCGATCCGGATCGCGCAGCGTGGGAAGGTTCCCGCCGATGCCCTCAATGGAGTCGGTGATTATGTACTGATGCTGAACGGACACCAGCGGGATAGTGACGGCGTTGCGATGGCCGAGCTCGCGGGCCCATTGGCCGGCGCAGTTGACCGCCACTTCGCATTCGATGCGGCCTTGAGCCGTATCGACGGCGCACACGGCGCCATCACGGATCTCCACCGACTCGACGCCGCAGCGCTCGACCATCGTGGCGCCGCGCATGCGTGCCCCCCTTGCTAGTGCCTGTGTGATGTCCGAGGGATTGGCCTGACCGTCGGTGGGCAGGAAGGCGGCGCCCACGACGTCATCGATGTTCATCAGCGGCCAGAGCTCGAGCGCCTCGTGAGGCGTGATCAAGTGCATCTCAAGGCCGAAGCTGTGCGCAGTCGTGGTTTGGCGCTTGATCTCCGTCAGACGTTCCTCGGTGCAGGCCAGCCTCAGTCCGCCGTTCATCTTCCAGCCGGTGGCGAGCCCGGTCTCCTGCTCAAGGCTGTTGTACAGTGCTACCGAATGCCCGAGCAGTTGCGTTATGCTGGCGGAGTCCCTCAGCTGTCCCACCAGTCCGGCCGCATGCCAGGTGCTGCCTCCCGTCAGCCGGTCCGCCTCCAGCAATACGACATCCTTCCAGCCGAGCCTGGTTAGGTGGTAGGCCGTCGAGCAGCCCATGATGCCGCCGCCAATAATTACGGCACGCGTGTGTGTGGGTAGGTCGCTCATAGGGCTCGGCTCCGGTTCTTACCCTTCCAGCGACTGAAACCGGATCCAGGCCGATTCCAGTCGCTGGAGGTTATCCGAGGTGTAGGCGACGAAGTCGGCGTCGATCTTCGAATGCAGCTCCGAGACCATACTCCACATGCTCTCGCGCAGCAGTGAAGCGCATTTCATCGCCGCGTATCGGTACAGGAGGCTTTTGTCCGCGGGCTCGTAGAAATAGGTGTCGAGCAGCCAGCGTTCCTGCTCGTCGGGCAGCTCGTTGTTGGAGGCGAGGCCGCCCAGGTCGAACAGCGGGCTGTTGAAGCCCGCGTACTCCCAGTCGAGCAGCCACAGCCGCGTGCCGTCGTCGATTAGGTTCGCGGCCAGCAGGTCATTGTGACCGAACACCAACCGTACCGCGCCGACTGCTTTCTCGAGCTCGGCCGACATCGCCTCGAGGCGGGGCAGTTCGCCGCTCCTCCGGCTTTTGTCCTTACGCAGCGTGGCGGCGTAGTCGCGCACCACCTGGAACGTCCAGAACAGTGGTGCCGGACCGCGGAAGTGGCGCGGGACCTCCTGGTGACAGACGCGAATCAGCGGCAGGATGCGCTCCAGCATGCCCGCGTCCCGAACATCTTCGGGCTTGAGGGTGCGCCCCTCTATATAGCGCATCACCAGCGCCCCGGGCTCGGTGTGCACGATCTCAGGCGCGATGCCGGCGGCGTGCGCGGCACGCGCGCTGGCGAGCTCGTTGATCCGGGATACACAGTGTTCCGGGATGTCGTCGCCGATGCGCACCACGAATCGCTCGCCCTTGTCCTCGACAACGAAATTCGTATTCGTGATACCGCCGCCCAGCGGTTCGGGATCGACCTTGTCCCTCCAGCAGCCAAGGGTTGCCGACTTTGCCAATGGATCACCGCTCATTGCGCTTCTCTCCGATGTCATCGCGTCATTTTTCTTCCCGCGCTCACGCGAGACCGAGCTGGCGTTTGCGCCTGGCGCTCCACGCCGAGATCAGGCGGTCCGAGGTCATGGCGATGAACGCCACGCACAAACCCGCCACGATACCACGCCCCGTGTCAGCCTTCGTCAGCGCGATGTAAACCTCCTGCCCCAACTCGCGCGTGCCTACCAGCGCAGTGATCACCAGCATCGACAACGCCATCATGATGGTCTGGTTAATGCCGAGCATGATCTCCGGCACGGCGATGGGCAGCTGCACTTTCCACAGCATTTGCCGCTGCGAGCAGCCGGCTGCGGTGGCGGCCTCGATCAGGGGTGCCGGCACCTGACGGATGCCGTGGTCCGTATAGCGGATGGCGGGCGTGAGGGCGTAAGCGACGACGGCGATCATCGCCGAGAAATCGCCGACCCGGAATAGGATCACCACCGGGATCAGGTACACGAACGATGGCAGTGTCTGCAGGGTGTCGATACAGACCTGTACCACCCGGTGCGCACGTTCGCGCCGCGCCGCCACGACGCCGATGGGAATCCCGATGAGGCAGGCGATGATCACCGATACGCCGCACAGGTACACCGAACTCATCGACTTCTCCCAGTTGCCGGTTACCGCCATGAACGCTACGTAACAGCCTACCGCAAGCGCCAGCCGCCAGCCGCCGAGCCGGTATCCGGTGAGCGCCACCAGTCCGACCACCACGGACCAAGGTAACGACAGCATGAAGCGCTTCACCGGGATCAGAAAGTTCAGCAGCAGGAAGTTTTTGAAGGCATCCAGCTGGTCGAAGAAATTGACGTTGATCCAGGTGACGAGGCCCGACCAAAATTCGTTGGTGCTGATACGCGGACTCTCGGGGAAGGCTTCCAGGCCGCGTATGAACAGTGCGCCCAGGGTGGCGAGGACGATGGCGGCGAGGGCCATAACCAGGTGGGGGTTGCGCGCGACGAATCTTTTCGGTTGCTCCTTGTGGGCGGGCTGTGCGCGGTGGGTAAAACCCTGGCTCACGCGATCCAGGGCAATGGCGAGCAGGGTGATCGCGAGTCCCGCTTCGATCCCGTCCCCGATGCGCAGCCGTTTCAGGGCGGAGAGCACGTCGAAGCCGAGACCGCCGGCGCCGATCATGGACGCGATGATCACCATATTCAGCGACAGCATGATTACCTGGTTGACCCCCACCATCAGGGTCGGCTTGGCTGACGGAATGAGAATCTTCCACATCATCTGCCACCGCGAGCAGCCCACCATGCGGCCGAACTCGACGACCTCGGTCGATACCAACTTCAACGCCAGCATCGTAACGCGCGCCATCGGCGGCGTGGCGTAGATGATGGTGGCGATCATCGCCGCCACCGGCCCGAAGCCGAACAGGAACAGCACCGGCACCAGATAGGCGAATACGGGCACCGTCTGCATCAGGTCCAGCACCGGTAACAGGCCACGTTCCATGCGAGCGCTGCGGTAACCGAGGATGCCGAACAGCAGCCCGCCCACCGCGCCCAGCGGCACGGCGATGAGTATCGAGGACAGCGTGATCATGCCGCTTGACCACTGCCCGAATACCGCCAGGTAACCGAAGCAAGTCGCCACCAGCACCGAGAGCCGCCAGCCGCCGGCGGCATGGGCGAGCACGGTGACCGCCGCAATGACCCCAAGCCAGGACAGCCTCGGCAGATCGATCGCGGAGTCCCCGATTTCCAGTTCGAAACCGGTGGCGAGCAGTCCCTGGGCGGACACGAGCGGCCAGTTCAGCAGCCAGGCAATAGAGCGCGTGAACTGCCGGAAGGTGAAAAGACCGAGGTCGAAATCGTTGATCAGCCACTTCATGAAGTCGCTGACCCAGTAGCGCAGGGGGATTTCCCAATTCTCCGGATACGCCACCAGCCAGGGTACCCGGGATGCCACCACCATCACCGCCACGATGGCGCCGACGGCCATCAGCCGGTTGAGCGTGGCTGGTCGCAGCAGCCGTAGTCGCAGGTTGGATATCGTGGATGAGGCCGTCACGGGGCCCGGTCATCGGCGCTCACCATCACGCGCAGCACTGAGTCCCGGCTAATCTGGCCGACCACACCTCCGTTGCGGTCCACCACCGCGAGCGGTTTTTCGCAATCGACGATCCGTCCCGCAAGCTGCTCGATGCGGGTTTCGCCCGGAATCTCGCCGGCGAATTGCTCACCCGCGACCGCGGGCAACATCACGGCGCGTGCCGAGAGCACTTTGGCGCGCGGAATGTCGCGCGTGAACTCGGCGACGTACTCGTTGGCGGGATCCAGCACCAGGGCCTCAGGCGTGCCGATTTGGATGATGCCGCCGTCCTTCATGATGGCGATACGGTCAGCAAGACGAATGGCCTCGTCGAAATCGTGGGTGATGAAGACGATTGTCTTGTGAAGGACGCCCTGCAGACGCAGGAACTCGTCCTGCATCTCCCGCCGGATCAGGGGATCGAGGGCCGAGAAGGGCTCGTCCAGAAACCAGATTTCCGGCTCGACGGCCAGCGAGCGCGCGATGCCCACCCGTTGCTGCTGGCCCCCGGAAAGTTCTCTCGGGTAGTAGTCCTCGCGGCCCTCGAGCCCGACGAGCTCGATGAGTTCGCGGGCTCGAGGGACGCGTCGGCCCCGGTCAACGCCCTGTACTTCGAGCGGGAAGGCGACGTTGTCCAGTACCGTCAAATGCGGCAGCAGAGCGAAATGCTGGAACACCATGCCCATCTTGTGGCGCCTGATCTCGATCAGCACCTTTTCTGAGGCGGCCAGCAAATCCTGGCCCTCGAACAGTACCTGTCCGGCCGTAGGCTCTATCAGTCTCGACAGGCAACGCACCAGCGTGGACTTGCCCGATCCGGACAGACCCATGATGACGAAAATCTCGCCCTGGTGGGCGCTGAACGTGACGTCGCGCACCGCCCCGATGAGGCCGGCTTCCCGCAGTTGCTCGTCGTCCAGGGCGCCGTTCGCCCGGGACAGCACACGCTCGGCACCCTCACCGAATATCTTCCAGACGTTACGGCAGGCGATCGTGACCCCTTCGCCCGCCGGCTCACCGGTCGCGTCCTGCGTTCGGTGAGCCGCCCCGGCGGACTCCGCCGTACTCACTGAGTCCAGGCTTTCCAGACGTCTTCGTTGTTCTCGATCCAATCGGCAACGACGGCGTCCACTTCCTCGCCTTCAAGATCGACCCGGCCGATCAGTCCGCCCATGGTCTGGTTCTCGAGGGTGAAGGCACGGACCGCGTCGTAGGCCTTCGGCCACTTTTCGTCGCCGCCGGCCCAGCCGACCGCCTTGATCCAGCCTCGCGGCTTACCGCAGTCGTAGGCTTTGTCCGCGTTCATGCCCCAGCTCGGGTCGTCGTAGCATTCGTCGGCGTAGCGCGGGAAGTTGACCCATTCTCCCTTGTACTTGATCGGTGCCCAGTGCGGTGTATACACCCATGCCAGGACCGGCGCCTCGCGCTCATAGGCGGACTGGATCTCGGCGAACAGGGCTGCGTCGGTACCCGCATGCACCACTTCGTAGTCCAGACCCAGTGCTTCCGCACGCTCGTCGTCGAAGCCGCCCCAAGTCACCGGGCCGCCGAGATAACGTCCCTTGGGAGCCGTTTCCGCGGTGGCGAACAGCTCCTTGCACTCGTTCAGGGCCTTCCAGTCAGGTAGCCCCGGGCAGTCATCCTTGAGGTACAGGGGATACCACCATTCCTCGATGGCCCTCATGCCATTCTCGCCCAGATCAATCGTCTTCCCGGTGGCCAAGCTCGCTTCCATGGCCTGCTTGCCGGTGGTCTCCCAGATTTCCATGGCGACGTGCAGGTCGCCGGATTCCAGGCCGGCAAACTGGGCGATATAGTCGGCCTGAACGTACTTCACGTTATAGCCCATACGTTCCAGCACCTCGCCCATGATGTGCGTGGTGATGTACTGACCGGTCCAGTCGTGAATGGTCAGCTTGATCGGATCCTCGGACTCCACCGCGTGTGCTGCGCTGCCGATAGCTAGGCCCGCGGCCAACGCGGCGGTTACAGCGGCGTTCTTTAAGGGTATTTTCATGAGTCAGCCTCCTCGGTGTGAATTGGGGTTGCGATCCGCCGCACGGCGTAGGCGGAAGCGTTCGGATCAACATCGTAATTCTTTATTTTCTTACGCGCCGAATTCAGATACGTCGCATACCCGATAGGTAACGGGCATGTGCACAGGCCGGTATCATAGCCGTACCGCTCCAAGTCTCCTATAGCAAGATACCCACAAAAAGTCAACGCAAAACCACGTTGAGTGTGGGTTTTCGAGGTATTTTGTTGATAATCGAGGAACCGCGGCGCTACACTCTGGAACAAATCGCTCAGCTGTAGCCGGCGTCACACCCTCCCGGAGCCAGCCCCCGAACATGCAAGTAGGAAAGAGACAAGCCGACATCCTGGCCGCCGCGAAGCTGCGACGGTCATGTACCATCGCGGAGCTCGCCGAGGAGTTTGGCGTCTCCGACGAAACCATCCGGCGCTCTGTCAAGCCGTTGGTCTCGGCCGGGCAGCTGTTGCGTGTCCACGGCGGCGTGCTGCTCCCCGAGGCGCTGTACGAGCCGCCGTTCGAACGGCGCATGCAAGCGAACCGTGAAGCCAAGTTGTTGATCGCAACGCACGTGGCACGCCACATCAAGGACGGTGACTCGCTGATGCTCGATACCGGATCGACGACGACGTATGTTGCGTCCGCCCTCGGAAACCACCGTAACCTGTTCGTGGTCACGAACTCGGCCGAAACCGCCCGCATCCTCGCCACGCGCAATGGCAATCGGGTGTACATGGCGGGCGGCGAACTGCGTGCTGACGACGCAGCGGCATTCGGTGCCGCGGCCAATGCCTTTGTGCGGCAGTTTCAGGTGCAGCACGCGATTCTCTCCATTGGGGCCATCGACGCCGACAACGGTCTTATGGATTTCGACCTCAGCGAGGCCGAATACGCCCGCGTGGTGTTGCAGCAGGCGGAACGCCGCATCGTTGCGGCCGACCACTCGAAGTTCGGGCGCAAGGGGTTCGTCAAGGTGTGCGAGGTCGATCTTATCGACACGCTGATCACAGACCGCGCGCCGCCGCTCCCCCTGGCCCGGCAGTTCGAGCAGGCGGGGGTCGAGGTGATTGTGGCCGGCCAAAAGCGAGTGGGCATGTAAACACCGGCAACGACGACGCGGTTACCGCGTACTTGCGCGGCGCTGTCCGGCGGCCCCTGTCGTCAGTCCAGCCGGTAAACGAGCACCCAGTCCTCTGACTCCGCCGACGGGACGAGGGAGGAGTGATCGTTATTGCGCAAAGACACGGTGATCTTGTGCGAACCGTCGGTGGCGTCTTCGGGCACCTGGAGCCGCAGGCTTGGTTCCGCGCCCATAGCAATAAAGTCCTCGCCCGAAGCGTCGTCCCAATAAACATGATAGTGGCCGACACCGGACTGGTTCTCGTCACCTGCGCGGCCGGCGTCGAGGGTGAAGTTCTCAACCTCGATCTGCAGCGTGATCGTATCGCCCGCCTGCAGCGCCGTGACGTTATCGGCCGTCCATGATACAGCGGGGCGGGGCGCGCCACCGCTGACGGTAACCTCCACTGTGGTCCGCGATGGAGGAACGAGAGCGGAGTGATCGTTGTTGCGCAACGAGACGATAATCGTGTGTGTGCCATCCACGGCATGATCCGGTACGGTCACCTCCGTCCGCTCGGTGGCGGCCACGGCGGCGGGTTCGTCGTCCATGACCTCGTCCCAGTATACATGGTAGTGCCCGCGGCCCTCGGCATTCTCGCCGCCGATTGCGTTCGCGTCGAGCTCGAGTCCGCTGACGTCGATCTCGATGCTGACGGTGTCACCGGGGCCGGGGGGGGTCGCCGGCCCCCGCGCGCGCGGTAACCGCCGGCTTCGCGGGTCCGCTGGCGGGCTCCGGTTCGTCGCTTCCGCAGGCCGCGAGCGCTATGGCAAGCAGCGACACGGCGACTGGGGTCATTGTTCGACGCATGTATCAGACTCCGTTGGCCGTTTCATCGTAAACTCGGACGTCCGGCAGCGCGCCGCCGGCATCCCCGAACGTCATCCTAGCAGGATAACCGGGCGAATAGAAATATTGCATAGAGAGTAGCAAGCGGGGTGCCCCCTTTTGCCTCTTTGCCGAAAAGGCATTTTCCTTCTGAATCCTTCAGGAAATCAATGAGCGGGACTTTACCTTTAACACTCTCAGAACCAGGTTCATCAATACAAGTGCCGCTAAAACAACTAAAATAATGCAGGTTGGAAAAGCCGCCGCTTGTGTGGTGTTGCCTGCGTCATCCAGCAACATAACTGAAACCGATGCCAGGTTGACTGAAGGGGAAACCAGGAATATGACAGCGGATAAGGTAACCATGGAACGCATGAAAAAGAATATGGCGATGGATAGCATCGCCGGTAGGATAATAGGCAGGGTGACTCTTTTAATGGTTGAGAATAAGCCGGCACCTAGACAGGCTGATGTTTCATCAAAGCTTGAAGAAATTTGCTTTAGGCTGGTGGTTGCAGTTAAGAAGCCCTGTGCATGATAGTGATAGGCGCTGCTAATCGCCAGGATAAAAATAGTACCATAGATAAAGTTCAATGGATTGGCCGGGCTATTAAACGTAAAGATAAACGCAAGCCCTAGTACCATTCCGGGAACGGCGGCAGGTAAGATGGAAAAGAAGTTGAGCACGCTCCCGATGGTTGATTTGACTTTATTCACTACATAAGCGCTCACGGTGACCAGTATAACCCCCATAACAGCGGTCATCAGTGAAACGATAATACTGGGTTTTAACGGTTCTAATCCGCCTTGAGAGTCGACGTTGTAATTATCCAGGGTGAAAGACATGTTGTAAGGCCACAGCTTTACAAAGCTGGCATAAATTACAATGCCAATAACAGCTAAAATCAGTCCACATAACAGGCTGGAGTAAATAAACATAACACTATCGAATAACACGTTTTTGCGCGGCACTAGCGGGTGAGCATTATCCGGAACTACAGCCTGGCGTCTTTTCGTGGCAAGCTGCTCTCCCGCAAAGGCGATAAAAACCGGGATAAGCAGGACTATGGCAATAACCGATCCGAGGTTAAAATTCATTTGCCCGGATACCTGGTTATAGATCTCAGTCGCCAGAACCGAGTAATCCCCTCCAATCACCATGGCATTACCAAAGTCGGTAATGGTAACGGTAAAAACCAAGAAGATGGAACTGATTACCCCAAACTTGACGCCGGGCAACGTGACATGGAAGAAAACCTGCCGTTTGTTGGCACCTAGCATGCGTGCGGCTTCATAAGGTCGAGAATCGGCCACGGCTAAAGCGGCACTCAGTAGCAAGAACGCCTGCGGGAACGCATAAATAACATCGGCAATAACTATGCCCCAAAATCCATATATCTCTATGTCCAAGCCATCGATTGATGATACCGTTTCGACCTAGTGCAACGCCCCTAAAGTACCGGTACAGGTAATATGCATTCAGTAAGGCGCAACAAGATGCTGCATGACACTGCGAATCGCATCAACCATGTCTTCGAGGCTTCCGACA
>JAANXG010000150.1 GCA_018263405.1 Gammaproteobacteria bacterium | reverse complement strand
TCCTCCATCGCAAAATCCTCATAGTAGCCCTGCTAGTACTGCGGTTTTGCTCCATCGGATCGTCCAAATCTAACCCAAATTCGGGCGCGAATTCTGTGAAGTTATTTTTGCGCGAGCCCTTAGGACAACGGCCGGTTCGATTTTATTCCTTGAATGTGCGGCGGCCCGGCCATATTTAGTATCGTATACCCCCAAAAATCACCGTGGATCATGAACGACGACATTTCCCCCGCTGACGATCCGGTTACGGAAACCGGTGCCGAACGTACCGGGTTCCAGCTCGCCCGCTCCGCCGATGTGCTGCCCAGCGCTATTTATCTGCTGCCCAATCCCTTGCGTCCCTTTTTCCCCGGTCAGGTCATGCCGGTACTGTTGTCGAACGAACACTGGCTGGATACGTTGAAGGCGGTAAAAGAGGTGGAACATAACGTTGTGGGCGTGGTGTACACAGGCGACAAAGAACCGGGGGATCTGAGCGGGGAGGACTTCCGCGGCATGGGCACGGCGTGCCGGATTCATCGCGTCCACCAGCACGAAGACCAGATACACGTCGTGCTGGTCGGGGAACAGCGGTTCAGGGTCGGTAAATGGATTTCGTCAAAACCGCCTTTCCAGGCCCACGTCCGCTATTACAAGGACACCGGGGGCGAGGATCCCACCCAAATCAAAGCCTATACCACGGCAATCATCAACGGTATCAAGGAATTGCTGCCGTTGAACCCTTTGTACGGCGAGGAGCTCAAGATATTCCTGCAAAATTATAAACCGGACGATCCATCGCGACTGGCGGATTTCGCGGCGGCGTTGACCACGGCCGAAGCGGCTGAGCTGCAGGAGATACTGGATACCGTCGACCTAAGCGCACGGCTCGAAAAGGCATTCGTTCTGATCAAGAAAGAGCTGGAAGTTGCGAACGCGCAGATGGAAATCCGCCGGCACGTGGAAGAGGAGATGCAGTCCAGGCAAAGGGAAGTGTTTCTGCGCGAGCAGCTCAAGTACATTCAGACGGAACTCGGCATTCAGAAGGATGATCGCACCGCCGAAATCGAACTTTTCAAGGAACGCATCGGATCCCTCGAGCCGCCCGCGGCGGCGCAAAAGCGCATCGATGAAGAGTTGCGGAAAATGTCAGTGCTGGAGCCCGGTTCGCCGGAGTATACGGTCACGCGCAATTATCTCGACTGGCTGACGGTGCTGCCCTGGGGGCTTTATACGGAGGACAATCTCGATCTCGATGAGGCCGCGCGGGTTTTGGGCCGCGACCACGAGGGCCTTTTGGACGTCAAGGAACGCATACTCGAATTCCTGAGCATAGGCAAACTCAAAGGCGAAGTCGGAGGTTCCATTCTATTGTTCGTGGGTCCGCCCGGTGTCGGCAAAACATCACTGGGTCGATCTATTGCCGATGCGTTGAGCCGGGAGTTTTATCGTTTCTCGCTGGGAGGCATGCGGGACGAAGCCGAGATTAAGGGTCACCGCCGCACGTATATCGGCGCCATGCCGGGAAAATTTATCCAGGCAATCAAGGAAACCGGCTCCTCGAATCCGGTTATCGTCCTCGATGAAGTCGACAAAGTCGGTGCATCGTTTCACGGCGACCCGGCGTCGGCTCTGTTGGAAGTACTGGACCCCGAACAGAACAGCGATTTTCTGGATCGCTATTTGGATGTGCGCTTTGATTTGTCGAAAACACTGTTCATCTGTACGGCCAATCAGCTCGACACCATTCCGGGACCGTTGCTCGACCGCATGGAGATCGTTCAGTTGTCGGGATACCTGGCGAGCGAGAAATCGGATATTGCCCGAAAACATCTGTTGCCGAAGCTGTTCCGCAAAGCCGGTCTGAAACGCGGGCAAGTGAGGGTGGAGCCGGCCGCTGCCCGTAAGATCATCGAGCACTATGCGCGCGAAGCGGGTGTCCGTAAGCTGGAAAAGATGCTGGGCAAGGTCGTGCGCAAAGCGGCGACCCGGATTGTGCGGGGACAGGCGGACAAACTCAAAGTGAAAGCGGGAGATATTGAGGATTATCTCGGCAAACCCGTATTCGAGAAAGAGCGCCGTATGTCGGGAGTGGGTGTCGTGTCCGGCCTAGCCTGGACCTCGCTGGGCGGCGCCACGCTGGCCGTGGAGGCCAACCGGGTCCATAGCCAAAACCGTGGGTTCAAACTGACGGGGCAACTGGGCGATGTGATGAAGGAGTCCGCCGAGATCGCCTACAGCTATATTGCCGGTAATGCACGAAAGTTCGGCATCGACCCGGGTTTCTTCGATAAGGCCTTCGTGCATTTGCACGTCCCGGCGGGGGCAACGCCCAAGGACGGACCCAGCGCCGGGATTACCATGGCCACCGCGCTTGTATCCATGGCTAGACGCCGCCGGGTGAAGAACGGTATTGCTATGTCGGGAGAACTGACGCTGACCGGTCAAGTGCTGCCGGTGGGCGGTGTTCAGGAAAAAATCCTCGCGGCTCGTCGGGCCGGCATGATGGAAGTGATTCTGCCGGCCGCGAACCGGGGCACCTTCGAGGATCTGCCCGAGCCGGTCACAAAGGATATTGCGATACACTTCGTCGGCAATTACGCGGACGTGTTTGGTATTGTGTTTATGTAGGACGCGCGTGTGCACACCAAAGCCCCTTATATAATTCGGATAATCTTCTCGAGATAGTCTTTCTGCCCACGTTATGTGGCTTTTGACTTTGGATAAAGTTTCACGCCTTCCAGACCTTTAAAATCGGCATCTTGGGTCCACAGTACAGCGCCATATTTCTGGGCGGTGGCGTATATGATGCTATCCGCAAGTGGCAATTTGTACTCAGTACCAAAACAAGCAGCATCTACAGCCAGCCCACTATCCAAGTTTGCCACCTTCCCTTGCTCCATATGGGCTATCGCTTCAATAGCCGATTCTTCGTCCCGCTGGCGCAGAATGCTCTTGAATACTTCTGTGATAGTGATGCTGGGTACCAATAGCTCTTCTAGTGATTCTATCGGCCTAGCAAATGAGCCCGCATTTTTGTCCCCCGAAAAATAGGATAACCATCCCGACGAATCGACGATATTCATACCCTGTCTTTGTCGCGCATTACTTTCGTATTTATTCCTTTTAGGAAACCCCTCATCTTTTTCATGGGCTTTATCGGAATGAGTTCTATCCGATTTTGGTAGGTTAAAACCTGAATCTTCTGACCTGAGAAAATCCCCAATGACTCCCGCACATCTTTTGGAATCACAACTTGATATTTCGGTGAAACTGTTACTGCGGTCATGAGCATTAGTCTATCGATAGTATGGTGGTATTACGGTAACCCTATCGATTCAACCTGTCAAGCCACATAACGACTCGACTCACCCGCTGCGGTTTTTGCAGTCGGGCGGGGTGCATGGTTATAAGTCTTTTCCAATTTCCTTTCCATGCCATATCCTCAAGATATAAATTCCATCGTTTCCGATTAAATAGCGAACGGTGTAATTTCCAACAAATAAGTCACGAATAATTTGAGGGTCGCCAGCTCTAGCAACCGGAAGACCAATTTTAGGAAATAACCTTAACTTACTAATTCCATCCAATAGTTCGTTTGCGATACGCCGGGCGGCAATAGGATTTTTTGATTCTATGAATTCTCGTAACCGAGTTAAATCGTGGATTGACTCCGGCGAATACTCTATTCTCATGTAGTAGGCGGCGCTTTTTCATCGGAAGATCCCCAACTTTTGAGCCAAGCTGAAACATCTTCTTCACTTACAGATTTACCAGACTTTACGGAGTTGAGGGCTTCGAGGGTATCAACCCAACGAGAGTCCTCCATAACTTGTCGTGCAATAAATTCCTTAATTGCTTGATTTATTAAATAATTCTTACTCCTGTCAAGCTTCCGAGAGAGGTTCTCTAGTGGTGTCTCTATTGCTGAATTGAGCCGAATGCTTGTGACGCCCATAGTAGTCTCCATGATGTAGTTATATGTACTACACTATACTACAAAGGTAGGGCTATACGTCAAAGACTTGGGTTGACCGGTGCGGCCACTGCGCTGATTATGAAGCGCCGCCAACGGTTCCCGCGTCCGGTCCGACCCGTTATGTATGATTAGTGTGGGGGTTCTTGTGTCACGCTTGATTACTATCATGAAAAGGAACAAAACCCTACCGGCGGTCTTGTCGGTTATCGCGATACTGGTCATCGGTTACTTGATAACTCCGTTCAGCAGTTCGAATTCTCTGATAATAAGCAGCGATCTACACGTCTCAAGTCCCGATGGTCGTTGGCCACACACGACGGCTCAATATCGTTCTCTGATCGATTCGCTGGATCAGAGTCCGGATATTTTCTTCGCCGTCGGCGATTTCGTGGATAATGCCAGACGAATCAATGGAGAACTTTCTGCTGGGGATAAGGCTTATTGGCGATCTGAATTTGCCGTTTATCAGTCTGTGAACCATAAATTGGATAATGCTGAATTCTTGCACACCTACGGTCCGGGGCACGACTTCATTGGAGATGTGACTCTTGAATACACCGAGCAATACACCGGTATCCCTCGTCGAGGAGTTAAATCGTGGGGCAATGTTGATTTAGTCTGGTTCACGGTATATCCGGGCGCGTTTAATAATCATGGCGGCAATCCACCTGCACTGGAACAAAATGATTACAAATGGCTTGACGAGACGCTTTCCACCGCCGCGAATGCAATTCTATTATGGCACGTGCCGATCAGGACTCCGGCGACCAAGCATCATGGCCAATGGCCTGGCGACACGAACTTAACAATCCCTCATACGGATGAAATCTACGAACTAATAGATAAACAGAAAGGAAAAATACTTGCCATATTCAATGGGCACATCCACAAGCCGATCAAGTCGTTATATAACGATATACCAGTCTACCTGTGTCCGGCATATGGCACAGGTTGCTACTGCGAATTGAAGCAATTCAGCGACACTGTCACCGTTAATCCTAGAGATTGCGGTATTTCCGGATCAACACTTCGGTTGAAAAACTAAAGACAAGGCGTTATGGATCCACCCATTTATTACTTCTATTTGCCTGTCGGACTTAGGCGGAAAGATGGGCCAACTTTCCTGGTTTATTTCGTTAAAGTGAAGGTCAGGGATCGGAAACATAGGATAATAATCCGTAATGACGTCCGACTAGAACGATCCGGAAACCGTGGCGAACAAGGCAAACGCGTCGGAGAGCCGGTCTGAATGAGACGGGTTGCTCGTATAGAGAAAATGCCCGCCGATACGCAGACCGTCTCCAGCATTGACGTAATAATACATGTTGAAATCCGTTTGTGCCGCCTGCGGGACCAGGCTGATCCGTTCATGTTCAACAGTTGTAGTGCCCATAAGATCCCTGGACTGCGGCACGCTTAAATCGGCTGAACCGTCGATTACCCGAAGTGGACGAGTCACTGCAAACCCGAATCGGTCGGACTGGCTCATCAATCCTTCGTAAGTCAAACCCAAGCCGAACGTTTCACTGCGAATCGTGGACACACCTTCGATGAGGCCCAACTCGGACGTGTCCGGCTGCGATACCGCCTGGCCATAGTATCCGAAAAGCGAGAGCTTCTCCCAGAACTTCCAGCGACCGCCCACTAATAAGGATATTGAATTGGTCTCCGCCACAGAAAAAGCGCCGCTCGATGAGCCTCCAAGAAGGCTTCCGTTTTCCTGAAGATGCCCGGCCTGAGCCATAAGGCTGCCTCGGTCGCTGATGCGCCAGGCGCCTTTTACCAGGTTGGCGAGACTCTCACGGCCATAGGCATCCGATTCACGGGTTAATACGGACGCCAACGACAGATTTACGCTGTCGGTCGCGGCAAAAGTCATGTCGGCCGAATCTGCAATATCGCCAAAGCTGCTGAAGGGTGTGGCAGAAAATGTCCGGGCCAGGAAGCGAGACTCATCGGGAACGATGTCGTCGAGTAGAGATTTCGGCGGCCGATTTAGAGCCATTCGATACCGGAGTTGGCCGCCCAAGTCAGCGGTCAGTGACAGCGCGGTTCGCGATCCCGCGTGCTCCGTCGTGGTCGGCGGTTCACGCCGATCAACCCAGCCGGTTTCGGACGGGTCGGGGTATTGGTGCCAAATTCGCAGCGCGAGGCCGGGGAGCGGACTCATGTCCACGGATTTGAAATTCCGTTCCAATGATGCGAAAAAATTTCTCAACCGCGGTGTTGTGTTGACCGCCAACAAGGACGGCCGCAGGTCAACCCGAAATCCACGCTCGAACTCATCGAGAACCAGCGCATCACCGAGTAGCCGGCTGTTCTCGGCAAGTGCCGCCCCGAATGCTTGGGCAACACCGATGCCCTCGGCATTCAGCAACGCCAAGGGCCCCGATGTGCTTCGGGACAGCGGGACGCCGGCCACGCCCACGGGAGAAAGAGCAGCATCGGGATTCACGGCGCCCCGGCCGTAGACCGGGTCCACGCCCGGCTCCCCGAGGTCGATGGCCGTTCTGAACAGGATCGAGGCGACTTGGCGTCCCGTTAGGTGCGGGCTTCGTTCAAATATAAGCGCCCCCAGCCCAGACACAATCGGCGCCGAGAACGAAGTACCGAGAATGTTGAGATTCCAAGGATCATCCTGCGCGACGAGGTAGAAATTCCGGTTGTTGCCGGCACGATTGCTGTATGGTCTGATCACTCCTTTGTTGTCTATCGCCCCCACCGCAATGCCGCCTCCTTGCAGAAGCCGGGCGCCTTGTGCGGCTTGAACGGGTCCCGGCGCTCCATCGTTACCCGCAGCCATCACGACAAGCTTCCCGCGATTAACCGCCGAGGCCAGAGCGGTGAAACTCACCCTGTTGAACGGTCCACCTCCAAAACTTATATTCAACACTCGAACGCGGCTCTGGCCCGACGCAAAGTTGATCCCATTCACTGCCGCCGCTAAGGGGATGCCGTTACCGAAGGACACCTTTACCGGCAGGATGGTTGCCGACCGGTTGGAGGCCCCGACGGCATAGGCGGCTACAAAGGTACCGTGTCCGACTCGATCCGCAGTATCGGAAGACCCATCAATGGCATTGAATCCGGGTTGCTCAACAAAAGGGGCCAGCCATTCCACCGGATTTACGCCGGTGTCGAGCACTGCGATGGTGGCCGCGTGCGAAGACGCTGCCATAATGAATATGAATAACGAAACGAATATCTTTTGAGCACACATCAGCACATTGTCCTCCACCTTCCATCACATCGGCAATGATCTTCTCTGTCAGATAAGTGACCGCAATAACCATCGAGGATGCTTGCCGATCGCCACTGCCGGAGCCATACTTGGCCGATCCAGAGCACACAAAGAATCGGATAATGGTTAACCCGAATCCTTTCTCGATCTCGAGTTCCAACCGCAAGATCGATCCCACGCGCCGACGTCCGACCCGGCCGGACGGCACGCCCGACGACAACGACCGGGTCGAGATCGGGCCGACTGCGCTCGCCTTTGATGAGTGGGCCGAAGCCGGGCTCGTTGTCCCCAATCTGGAATCGATGCGCGCCCACCGGCTGCAACGGCTGACGGCCGAGCTGCAAAGCCGCGACTATGCCGGCCTGCTGATGTTCGATCCGCTGAACATCCGCTATGCCACCGACACCACCAACATGCAGCTGTGGATTGCGCACAACCCGTGCCGTGCCTGCTTCGTCTCGGCCGATGGTTACGTGATTCTGTGGGAATTCCACAACAGTGACCATCTGTCGGCCCATTTGCCACTGGTGTGCGAATTGCGTCACGGCGCCTCGTTCTTCTACTTCGAGACCGGTGACCGTACGGACGAGCATGCAAATCGCTTCGCCGCCGAGGTGGCCGACATCCTCGCCGAGCACGGTGGGGGCAACCGCCGCCTGGCCGTTGACCGCATCGAGAGCGCCGGGCTCGACGCCCTGCGCCAACACGGGGTCGAGGTCCGCGAGGGCCAGGCTGTGACTGAATTCGCACGCGTGATCAAGGGTTCGGACGAGATCGCCGCCATGCGCTGCTCGATCCACGCCTGCGAGCGTTCGGTCGAGGCGATGCGCGAGGCGGCCCGACCCGGCGTGACCGAGAATGACGTCTGGGCGGTGCTGCACGCCGAGAACATCCGTCGCGGCGGCGAGTGGATCGAGACCCGTCTGCTGTCATCCGGCCCCCGGACCAATCCCTGGTTTCAGGAATGCGGGCCGCGCGTGATCGGCAACAACGAACTGCTCGCCTTCGACACTGACCTGATCGGCGTCTACGGCATCTGCACCGACATTTCGCGCACCTGGTTCATCGGCGACGGTGCACCGGAACCACACATGATCGAGCTATACCAGGTTGCCCTGGAGCATATCGAGACCAACAAGGCATTGCTGGCCCCGGGCGTCGGTTTCCTCGAACTCTCCGGGAAGGCCCACCGACTGCCGGAGGCCTACCGCGAACAGCGCTATGGCGTGGTGTTCCACGGCGTTGGGCTGTGCGACGAGTACCCCTCGATCCGCTACCCGGAAGATGTGGAGGACCACGGCTATGACGGCGTGCTGGAGCCCGGCATGGTGTTCGCGGTCGAGGCCTACGTTGGAGCGGTCGGCGGGCCCTACGGCGTCAAGCTCGAGGACCAGGTGCTGATCACCGAGAAGGGCTACGAGACCCTGAACCACGACCCGTTCGACGAGCGGCTGCTCGGCTGACCGGGGGCTGTTGCCCGATATTCGATAACCACCCCGAACACGGCTCGGCAACGAGACAAGAACCGGAGGCACCCATGAAATCCCAGACTCGAGTGGTAGTCATCGGCGGCGGCGTGGTCGGCGTCAGCGTGCTCTATCACCTGACCCACCTTGGCTGGACCGACGTCATGCTGATCGAGCGCTCGGACCTCACGAGCGGCTCCACCTGGCACGCGGCCGGCGGATTCCACACCCTCAATGCCGACACCAACATGGCGGCGCTGCAGGGATACACCATCCGCCTGTACCAGGAAATCGAGGAAATCAGTGGTCAGCCCTGCGGACTGCACCACGTCGGCGGCCTCACGCTGGCCGAGAACAACGAGCGCCTGGACCAGCTCAAGGCCGAGCGGGCCAAGCACCGCTACATGGGCCTGGAGACCGAGATCGTCGGCCCGGACGAGATCCGCAGGCTGTCTCCGATTACCAATACCGAGGGCGTGCTGGCCGCACTCTATGACCCACTCGATGGTCACCTCGATCCCTATGGCACCACGCACGCCTACGCCAAGGCGGCGCGGTGGAACGGCGCCGAGATTCAACTGCACACCATGGTCGAACGCCTGGGCCGGCAGCCGAACGGCGAATGGGAGGTCGTGACCGAAAAGGGAACGGTGACGGCGGAGCACGTCGTCAACGCGGCAGGCCTGTGGGCGCGCGAGGTCGGCCGTATGGTCGGCGTCGAATTGCCGCTGCACCCGATGGAGCACCAGTACCTGGTTACCGACCCGATCCCCGAGGTGATCGGCCACGATACCGAGCTGCCGCACGTGACGGATCCCCAGGGCGAGAGCTATCTGCGACAGGAAGGCCAGGGACTGGTCATCGGCTTCTACGAGCAGAATGCGAAACCCTGGGCCGACGGCACGACGCCGTGGGAGTTCGGTCACGAACTGCTGCCGAATGATCTCGAACGCTTCGACGACTCGCTGGAATTCGCATTCAAGCGGTATCCCGTGCTGGAACGCGCCGGCATCAAGCAGGTCATCAACGGCCCGTTCACGTTCGCCCCCGACGGCAACCCACTGATGGGTCCGATGCCCGGCGTGCGCAACTACTGGTGTGCCTGCGCGGTCATGGCCGGCTTCAGCCAGGGCGGCGGCGTCGGCCTGTCGCTGGCCGAGTGGATGATCGAGGGCGAGCCGTCGCGCGATGTGTTCGCCATGGACGTGGCCCGCTTCGGCGACACCTGCACCCCGCCCTACACGCGCGCCAAGGCCCGCGAGAACTACCAGCGCCGCTTCACCGTTTCCTACCCCAACGAGGAACTGCCGGTCGGCCGCCCGCTGCACACGACACCGGCCTACGGCCTACACAAGGCCCGCCGCGCGGTATTCGGCCAGGGCTACGGCATGGAGCATGTGAACTACTTTGCGCCCGAAGGCGAACCCCTGTACGAGATGCCGACCTTCCGCCGCTCCAATGCATTCAACGCGGTCGCCGCCGAATGCCGCGCGGTGCGCGAGGCGGTGGGCATCAACGAGGTGCACAACTTCGGCAAGTACGACGTGACCGGCCCCGGCGCCGGGGCCTGGCTCAACTACCTTATGGCCAACCGCTTGCCGCGCGAGGGCCGCATGGTGCTCTCGCCGATGCTGAGTCCCTCGGGACGATTCATCGGCGATTTCACGCTCTCGCGCCTCGGCCCCGAGCACTTCCAGTTGATCGCCTCGTACAACGCGCAGGCTTATCACATGCGCTGGTTCGAACAGCACCTGCCGGAGAGCGGCGTGACCGTTCGCAACGTCTCGTTGGAGCGCATCGGTTTCCAGATCGCCGGACCGAACGCACGCCGATTGATGGAGCGCGTCGCCGATGCCGATGTATCGAATAAAGCATTTCCCTTCCTGTCGGTGAGGCGGATGCACGTCGGCCCCTGCCCCGCCATCGTCGGGCGCGTGACCTTCACCGGCGATCTCGGCTTCGAGATCTTGGTGCCACCGGACTACCAGATCGCGCTGTTCGAGACCCTCGAAGCGGCCGGCGCTGACCTGGGCCTGCGGCCCTTCGGCATGCGGGCAATGATGTCGATGCGGCTGGAGAAGTCCTTCGGTGCCTGGCTGCTCGAGTACAAGCCCGAGTACACCCCGGCCGAGACCGGGATGGACTTTTTCGTCGCCTTCGACAAGGAGGACTTCGTCGGCCGCGATGCGGCATTGCGGGCACGCGACAAGCCACCGCCGCGCCGGCTGGCGACACTCGTCGTCGATGCCGATGATGCCGACGCCTGGCGCGACGAGCCGATATGGCGTAACGGTGAAATCGTCGGTTTCGTCACCAGCGGGGGTTACGCCCACTACGTCGAGAAATCGGTTGCACTCGGGTTCGTCCCGCGCGAGTTGCGGGCAGAGGGGGAGCGCTTCGAGATCGAGATCCTGGGTGACCGTCGTTCGGCTACCGTCACCATGGAGCCGTTGCTGGATCCCGGGGCGAAGCGTATGCGGGGTTGAGGGAATTTGAAAAGAGCCTCTCGCAAAGGCGCGAAGCACGCAAAGAAAGCGCCAAGAGAGAACACTCGATAGTAACCTGGACCCGACCGGTGGATCGGTATCGTCTCAATCGTTGAGGGACAGTAGTGTCGCGTTGCCGCCCACCGCGGCGATGTTATCGGAGATCGCTTTTTCCACGGCGAACCGGGGCAGGTAATGGGGGCCGCCGGCCTTGGGGCCGGTGCCGGACAATCCCTGGCCGCCGAAGGGCTGGACGCCCACCACGGCGCCGACGATATCCCGGTTGATGTAGACGTTGCCGACCCGAACCCGGTGTTTGATGTAGTCGGCGGTATCGTGAATACGGCTGTGCACCCCCAGCGTCAAGCCATAGCCGGTGCCGTTTACCGCATCGATCACGTCATCCAGCGCGCTCGCTGCAAACCGCACCACGTGCAGGATGGGGCCGAAGACTTCCCGTTCGAGCTGGTGGATGCCGGAGATCTCCCAGACCTGGGGCGGGAAAAACAAATCGCTGCCGAGGCCCCGGGGCAGCGGACAGCGGTAGATCAGCTTCGCGTTGTTCCCGAGAAAATCCACGTGCCGCTCCAGGTTGTGCCTGGCCTCCAGGTCGATGACCGGTCCGATGTCCGTGTTCAAGGCCGTGGGGTCGCCCAGTACCAGCTCCGCCATCGCCCCGGACAGCATCTCGAGCAGGTGGGGGGCGATATCTTCCTGGATGAACAATACCCGGAGCGCCGAACACCGCTGACCGGCGCTGTCGAAGGCGGAGCGAATGGCATCCTTGACGACCTGCTCCGGCAGGGCGGAGCTGTCCACAATCATGGCGTTCTGGCCCCCGGTTTCCGCGATCAGGGGCTGAATGGGCCCGGGGCTTTCCGCCAGCGTCTTATGGATGCGTCGTGCGGTATCCGTGGATCCGGTGAAAGCTACCCCGGCGATACCGGGATGTTCCACCAGCGCGGCGCCCACCGCGCCGTCTCCCGGCAGCAGATGCAGGACGTTTTTTGGCACGCCCGCCTCGTGCATGAGCCGCACGATGCGCGCCGCGGTGAGGCAGGTCTGCTCCGCCGGTTTGGCGAGCACGGCGTTACCGGCAGCCAGGGCCGCCGTGATCTGGCCCGTGAATATCGCGACGGGAAAGTTCCACGGGCTGATGCAGACGAATACGCCCCGGCCGAACAACTGCAGCGTATTGTCCTCGCCGCTGGGCCCGGGCAGAACCTGCCTGGAGAATTTCTGCCGGGCCTGGTGGGCATAGTACCGGCAGAAATCCACTGCCTCTCGGACCTCCGATTCGCCGTCGAGCAGTATGCGACCGCCTTCCAGCGCGCTGGAGGCGGTGATCTCGAAGCGGTGCGCTTCGAGCAGGTCCGCCACCTTGTCGACAACCGCCGCGCGGGTTTCCACATCGGTGTCCCGCCATTGTTTGAATCCTGTTCGCGCATGCCGGACCGCTTGGTCAACTTGGTCGGCGGGAGTCCAGGTCACCGTGCCGGTTTTCTTTTTGTAATTCGCCGGGCTGGCGACCGTCTTCGACTTGTCGGCCTTGATCTCCCGGCCGTTGATGACGGGATAGCAGTGGGTCACCGAGGCCGATTCACGTTCCAGTGTTTCCAACAGACCCCGTCGCTCATTGAGATCGGCGAAGTTCAAGCCGTCGGAGTTCTCGCGTTCAGGCGCGAACATGTCCTTGGACAGTGGGATCTTGGGATGGGGCTGGCAGTCGTGGGCCAGGGTATCGCCAATGGGGTCGGTGACGATTTCCTCCACCGGGGTTTCGCGGTGGGTTGCCCGGTTGACGAAGGAAGTATTCGCGCCGTTTTCCAGCAGCCGCCGCACCAGGTAGGGGAGTAGCTCGGCGTGGCCGCCGACGGGGGCGTAGATGCGGCAGGTCAGGTCGGGTTTCCGGTCCAGCAGATGATCGTACAGCGCCGCGCCCATGCCGTGCAGGCGCTGGAATTCATATGGGTCATTGCCGGCGAGCTGCAGGACTGTGGCAACCGTATGGGCGTTGTGGGTCGCGAACTGCGGATACAGGAATCCCCGGGCGTCGAACAGTTTTCGGGTACAAGCCATGTAGGAAACGTCCGTGTGCACTTTGCGCGTGAACACCGGGTAGCCTTTCAGTCCCTGGATCTGCGCCAGTTTGATTTCGGTGTCCCAGTATGCGCCCTTGACCAGCCGCACCGGGATGCGTTTCCCGATGTCCCGGGCCAGGCTCCGCAACCAGTCCAGCACCGGTGTGGCGCGCTTCAGGTAGCTCTGGACCACCATGCCGAGGCCGTTCCAGTCCTTGAGGGAATCGTCGGCGACGACCTTTTGGAACACGCGCAGCGAGAGGTCCAGCCGGTCCGCTTCCTCGGCGTCAACGGCGATCCAGAGATCATGCCGCCTCGCCGCCCGCGCGATTTCCAAAAGGCGGGGGACGAGCTCCTGTTCCACACGCTCCTGCTGCCAGAAGGTGTAGCGTGGGTGAAGCGCCGACAGCTTCACTGAGATTCCCGTGTTCTTGACCTCGTTCTGTCCGCCTATGACTTCAATGGAATGTAAGTAGCTTTCCAGGAAACGCCGGGCGTCGGCGGCGGTGAGGGCGGCTTCCCCAAGCATGTCGTAGGAATAGCAGTAGTGCCGGCCAGCCGGCTCCTGGCTGCGTTTCAGTGCCTGGTCGATGGTCTCGCCGAGCACGAACTGGCGGCCCACGATTTCCATGGCTTGGCGCATGGCCAACCGCAGTACCGGTTCGCCGAGGCGGCTCACCATCCCATTGAGAAAATTGGACGGATGGGCCTGAGTATTGGAACCGAGTTGCACAAACCGACCCGTCAGCATCAAGCCCCAGGTGGAGGCATTCACGAACGTCGAATCGCTGCGGCCCATGTGCTCGTCCCAGTGGCCCTTGGCGAGTTTGTCCCGGATGAGCTTGTCCGCGGTCTCACCGTCCGGCACCCGCAGCAAAGCTTCGGCGAGGCACATGAGTACGATGCCTTCCTCGCTGGACAAATCGTACTCGGCCATGAAGGCATCGACGCCCTGCACGTCCTGTTCCGCTTCTCTGATCGTATGCACCAATGTCCGGGCTTGTTGGACGATTTCGTCTCTGACTTCGCCGGACAGTCCCGTTTGTTCGATGCGCGCCCGGACCGTGGTCTGCTCGTCCGCCAAGTACTCCAGGTCGATATTACTGAGGGTTTGTTCGGTGCTTCGGTTCATCGCGATCGCTGTTTTGGAGCTGATGTCATTGTATTTAAGCGGGTGCGGCTGATCTCGTGTACCGCATCGACCATTGCCGTGACGTGGTCCGGGTTGATCTTGGGGTGGATGCCATGCCCCAGATTGAATACATGGCCGGGCCCGTCGCCGTACTTATCAAGTATCGACGCTACTTCGTCGCGGATGCAATGCGGCGATGCATACAGGACACTGGGATCGAGATTGCCCTGCAGCGCTACCCGGTGGCCGATACGGGACCGAGCTTCGCCAATATCCACCGTCCAGTCCAGACCCACCGCATCGCAGCCGCTGGCCGCGATATCCTCGAGCCAGCCCCCGCCGCCCTTGGTGAACAGAATAACGGGTACTGTGGCGTTGTCCCGGTTACGGTCCAACCCTTCGAGGATCCGTTGCATGTAATGAAGGGAAAAAGCGCGGTAGCCCCGCGGAGAAAGAACACCACCCCAGGTGTCGAACAGCATCACGGCCTGGGCGCCGGCCGCGATCTGTGCGTTCAGATACGCCGTGACGGATTTGGACAACGTATCCAGTAATCGGTGCGCGGCGCCTGGTTCATCGAACATCAAGGTCTTGATGCGGGTGAACTCTCGGCTGCTTCCTCCCTCCACCATGTACGTGGCCAGGGTCCAGGGGCTGCCCGAAAACCCGATCAAGGGCACGGCTCCGTCGAGCTCGCGCCGCACCAGACGAATGGCCTCCATGACATAACCGGTTTCCGACTCCGGATCCGGCACGGCGAGGTTGTCGATTGCCGCCGTGTCCCGTATGGGTTTGGCGAACACCGGCCCTTTGCCCTCTTCAATGGACAGACCCAGCCCCATTGCATCGGGAATGGTGAGGATATCGGAGAAAATGATCGCGGCATCGAGGGGGAATCGCCGCAACGGTTGCAATGTGACTTCGCAGGCCAGTTCGGGTGTCTGGCACAGAGTCAGGAAATCACCGGCTTTTTGCCGGATGGCGCGGTACTCGGGCAAGTAGCGGCCGGCCTGGCGCATGATCCAGACCGGCGTTTGGTCGACGGGCTCGCGAAACAGCGCCTTGAGCAGTCGGTCGTTTTTCACGTTGAGTTACCCGCCTTGATCGTTCAACAGCCGTGAATCGACCATGGCGGCGATTTCGGACTGGATGTGTTGAGCCGCCCCGAAGGGATCGACGGCGTCGCGGATCGGCCGGCCGACCACGATATAGTCGGCGCCGTTGTCAAAGGCCTGTTTCGTGTTCACGATCCGTTTCTGGTCGTCGTCGTTGTCGAGCGGTCGTATCCCCGGCGTTACGACCAGAAAACCGCCGCCCAGAGCCTGCCTGAGCGACCGGGTCTCCTGTCCGGAGGCGACCACGCCGTCACAGCCGCATTCGACCGCGCGGCGGGCGCGGGAGATAACCAGTTGTTCGACATCGCAATCGAACCCCAGATCATCCAGGTCACCCCGGTCCAGGCTCGTCAACACCGTGACGGCCAGAACCTGAAAATCTTCTTTCGCCTCCGCCGCGGCGCGCATCATCGCGTCGTTGCCGTGCACGGTGGCGAACCGGATGCCCCGGCCGTTCAGGCGGCGCACCGCGCGGCCGACGGTGGCAGGCACGTCGAAAAACTTCAGGTCGACGAATACGGACTTATCGCGGTTACGCAACCAGTCGACGAAGTCGAAACAAGCGTCGTCCATGAATAACTCGAGCCCCACCTTGTAAAAGTGCACGGCGCCCCCGAGCTGCTCGACCAGTGCGCGGGCCTGTTGTTGCGTCGGGTAGTCGAGGGCGACAATCAGCCGCTCCGAGATACGGATATCATTGGGCATAGATATTCGATTATAAAGCATGGCGATGCGAACCTCGATTCAAAGAGGCCAGACGTAGACAATCATCGGCACGCCCACCAGGACCACCAGGATTTCCAACGGCAATCCTATGCGCCAATAGTCACTGAACTTGTAGCCGCCGGGTCCCATGATGATGGTGTTGTTTTTGTGCCCGATCGGGGTCAGAAAGGCACAGGATGCCGCCACCGCCACCGCCATTAAAAACGCATCGGGATTCGCGCCGAGCCGGTTGGCGATGTCCACCCCGATGGGCGCGGCGATGAGCGTCGTGGCGACGTTGTTGAGTACGTCCGACAAGGTCATGGTTACGATCATCAGGATTGCCAGCACGGCGACAACGGGCATCCCCGCTGTCCAGTCCACGATGCCGCGGGCGATCAGTTCGGTGCCGCCGCTGGCTTCCAGCGCGGCGCCGAGTGGGATCATGGATCCGAGCAGCACGATGACCGGCCATTCGACCGATTCGTAGATCCGGGACAACGGTACGATGCCCAGCAGCACGTAGACCACCACCACCGCGGCAAGGGCCAGTGGTAAATACACGTACCCAAGGCTTGCCGTCACGATTGCCAGCGCAAAAACGCCCACCGCTATCCATGCCTTGCCGCGTTGAATTACGTCGAGGCCCCGTTCGGCGAGCGGCAGACAGCCGAGCCATTCCACCACGTCCGGCAGTCGTTCCTCGGGCCCGAGTAGCAACAGCAGGTCACCGGGCTCGATGCGCGCCTTGCGTAGCCGCTCGCGGATCTGTTTGCCCCTCCGCGAGATGCCGAGCAGGATCACGCCTTGTCGATAAAGCAAACGAATATCCATGGCCGAGCGCCCGGCGATGCGCGCCCCCTCGGGTACCACCACTTCCATGAGCGTTGTCGTACCCGAGGTTGCCTTGGAATGTTTGTCCGAGTCGGTCAACTTCAGGCCGGCGGCGCCGGAGAATTGATCAATGGCGTCCGGACCGCCCTCGACTACCATCAGGTCGTTCTTGCGCACGACTTCACGCCGCGCCGCGCCCGGCAGACGCTTGCCGCGGCGAACGAGTCCGAGGATCTGCACGTCGTTGTTTTCGGCGAGGGTGTCCAAGTCGCGCAGCACTTCATCCACGATGTCGGCCGATTCGGGCACCTTGAGCTCGGCGATGTAGTCCTTCAGGTCCTCCAGCTCCTTCACGGTGTTTGTCTTGCTCCGCTCCACCGGTATCAATCGCCAGCCGAGGAACACCACGAACAACACACCGGTCAACGCCACCACGATGCCCACCGGGGCAAAGTCGAACATTCGATAGGGTTCGCCGAGCGCGTCTTCGCGGAACGTGGCGATGACGATGTTCGGCGGTGTGCCGATGAGGGTTACCATGCCGCCGAGTATGGAGGCGAAAGATAGTGGCATCAGTGTCAACGCGGGGCTGCGCTTGGCTTTCCGGGCTGCCTGCAGATCCATGGGCATAAGCAGTGCCAGCGCCGCGACGTTGTTCATCACGCCCGACAACGCGGCCGCAATTCCGCCCATGATGCCGACATGGGCCTGTAGACCACGCGAAGCATCGATCACGGCCCGGGCCAGTATTTCGATGGCGCCCGACCGGTACAAGCCCCGGCTGACGATCAGCACCAATGCGACGATCACGACCGCGGGGTGTCCGAATCCTGTAAACACCGCGTCCTTCGGCACGACGCCCAGCAGATAGGCGAGCACCAGCGCCGCGAACGCCACCAGGTCGTAACGAAACCGTCCCCAAAGCAGGAACGCGAAGATGAGGATGATCAGCGCAAACAGAATGCCCTGGTCGACGGGGATATTCATGCACGGCGTTCCAATGCCAGCTTGACGCCCAGTCCGACGAGCACCACGCCGCTGGTGCGATACAACCAGGAAAGCACCGCGGGACGACGGCGAAACCATAGCGACAGCCGGCCGGCACAAAGCGCCAGCGGGCCCTTGATCACAAAGGTCAGTACCGCGAACGACAGCCCCAGGATGAACAACGACGCAGTCGGCTTGGCCGCGCCGGCGGATACGAACTGAGGCAGGAAGGCCAGATAAAAAATGGCGATTTTCGGGTTGGCGACGTTGGACACTGCACCATCCATGAACAACCGCCGCGGCGAACGCGGTTCGCCGTCAAAAAGCGCGAGCTTGTTGCGTGCCGTTAGCAGCGAATAGAGGCCGAGATAGACCAGGTAAGCGGCGCCGATGATTTTGACCAGGACAAACAGCCATTCAGAGGTCTTCAGAATGACGCCCAGGCCCAGGGTGGCGAGTACGGTATGAACCACCAGGCCGACGCTGATCCCGAGGGCCGTGATCACCCCCGCCGACTGGCCCTGGGTGACGGCGCGGGACATGACGAGTATCAGGTCCTGCCCGGGCGTGGCGATCAGGGCGATAGACGCGGCGAGAAACAAGAACCAGGCAATTTCCACGAGGCGGTGCTCCGTGATCTAACGTTCGCCTCACCGGCCGGAACCGGGACCGCTGGGACACAGAATAGGAGTAGAATCGGTACAAGTTGGCGCATCGTTTACCCCGCGATGATATGGAGATGACTATGCCGTTGAGGTTTACGTTGGCCGATTATGCCTTCGTTAACGGCGTGCAGCCATATTAGTGCCCGTGCTTGGGAGGTTTCTCGGCTTTTTGGCGCCGCGCTCCGGGTGCGTCACGCGACCATCGTTCCCGGCTACCGGACGCAGGCGCGTCTCAGACGTGGAGGTAGTCGAGGATCCCCTCGGCGGCCTGGCGGCCTTCCCACACGGCGGTGACCACGAGGTCCGAGCCGCGCACCATATCGCCGCCGGCGAAGATTCTCGGGTTGGTGGTCTGGTACTTGAACTGCCCGCGTTCATTGGCGCGAGTGTGTCCGGCGTTATCGATCCGGATGTCGTGCTCGTTGAACCAGTCCGCCGGGCTCGGGCGGAAACCGAAGGCAATCAGCACGCTGTCGGCTTTGATGGTTTGCTCGCTGCCGGGTACCGGTTCGGGGCGGCGGCGGCCGCGTTCATCGAGATCGCCGAGCTGTGTTTGGACCGCTTTCACGCCTTCGACTTTGTGTTCGCCTACGATTGCGACGGGTTGCCGGTTCCATAGAAACCTTACCCCTTCTTCCTTGGCGTTGAACACTTCGCGGCGCGACCCCGGCATGTTTTCTTCGTCGCGGCGGTAGGCGCAGGTCACCTGAACAGCCCGTTGCCGCACCGCAGTGCGCGCGCAGTCCATGGCGGTATCGCCGCCGCCCAGCACGACGACCCGTTTGCCTTCCATGCTGATCCGTGGGAAGGGGTTGTGCCAGTTCATTACGTGGTTGATGTTGGACTCGAGATACGGCAATGCTTCGTAGACACCGTCCAGCTCCTCGCCCGGGAACCCGCCTTTCATGTATGTGTACGTGCCCATGCCGAGAAAGATCGCGTCATGGTCGTCCAGTAGCTGTGCAAACGGAACGTCCGTACCGACGTCGGTGTTGAGGACGAACTCCACGCCCTGTCCCTCGAGAAGCCGGCGCCGCCGGGTGACGATGTGTTTTTCCAGCTTAAACGGCGGAATGCCGTAGGTGAGCAATCCGCCGATTTCCCCGTAGCGATCGAAGACCACGGGCTTGACGCCGTTGCGGGTCAGTACGTCGGCGCAGGCCAGTCCCGCCGGCCCGGCCCCCACCACGGCGACGCGCTTATCGGTCCACTCGACGTCGGACAGATCCGGCCGCCACCCCCGGGACAGGGCTTCGTCGGTGATGTATTTCTCCATCGAACCGATGGTGACCGCGCCGAAACCGTCGTTCAGCGTGCAGGCGCCCTCGCACAGCCGGTCGTGAGGGCAGATGCGCCCGCAGATTTCGGGCAGTGAATTGGTCTGGTGCGATAACTCCGCCGCCTGGAACAGCCGGCCCTCGGCCACCAAATCCAGCCAGTTCGGAATGTAGTTGTGCACCGGGCACTTCCATTCGCAGTAAGGGTTGCCGCAGTCGAGGCAGCGCTCCGCCTGGGCCGCGGCGGTCTTGTCGTCGTAATGGTCGTAGGTCTCGCTCCACTGGTGGACGCGGACCTGGGGTGGCGTTTTATCCGGATTCTGCCGGGGCAGATCCAGAAACTGGAAGCGATTGGTCATACCGGCGACAACCCTACCCCCGCATGATCGCCGGCAATGCATGGATTTTTTGACTGGTACGCAACATCGTCCTCAGGCTGCCCGCATCAGCGTGTCCAGCAGGGCATGAATATCCGCGGCCCGGGGTTTGACGACCCAGAAACGACGTACCAGGTCGTGGAAGTCATCGGCGATCTGATGGCCCCAGACACTGCGCGATTCCTCGGCGTATTCGCGAATGACGCGGTAAAGATAGTTCAAATGGGTTTCCATGTGCTCCGGCGTAACCCGCTGGATGTCGATCAATTCGTGGTTGAAGCGGTCGGCGAACTGGCGTTCCCGGTCCAGGACGAACGCCATGCCGCCGGTCATGCCCGCGCCGAAGTTCACGCCGGTTTCGCCCAGCACGCATACCATGCCGCCGGTCATATACTCGCAGCCGTGGTCGCCGAGGCCCTCCACCACGGCGGTGGCGCCGGAATTGCGGACCCCGAATCGTTCACCCGCTTTGCCGGCGGCGTACAGCTTGCCGCCTGTCGCGCCGTACAGACAGGCGTTGCCGACGATGGGGGTCATTTCGCTTCGGAAGGTGCTGCCGGCGGGTGGATGAATCACCAGCTTGCCGCCCGCCATCCCCTTGCCGACATAGTCGTTGGCGTCGCCTGTCAGGTACATGTGCAGGCCGCCCGTATTCCACACCCCGAAGCTCTGCCCGGCGGTGCCGGTCAGGCATACGGTGACGGGGGCGCCCTCCATGCCGGCGTCGCCGTGCCGGCGCGCGATTTCACCGGACAGGCGCGCGCCGATGGACCGGTTGTCGTTGCGGATGGCGTAGTGGTATTCGCCGCCGCGTTTTTCTTCGATAGCCGGCAGAATGTCGCGGACCATGCGCTCGGCGAGCTCGCCCTTGTCGAACGGTTCGTTTTTCTTCACCCGGCAAAACATCGGCTTGCCGGGATCGACTCCGCCGTCGGATAGGATGGGCGACAGATCCAGGCGGTGTTGCCGCTCGGTCCGTCCGGCTGAGCTCGTCAACAGATCGGTACGGCCGATGAGCTCCTCCATGCTGCGCACGCCGAGGCGTGCCATCCACTCCCGGGTTTCCCGGGCCACGAAACGGAAGAAATGGATCACCCTTTCGGGCGTCCCGACGAAGTGCTTCCCGCGCAGACCCGCGTGCTGGGTGGCGACGCCGGTGGCGCAGTTGTTGAGGTGACAGATCCGCAGGTACTTGCAGCCCATCGCCACCATCGGCGCGGTGCCGAACCCGAAGCTCTCGGCCCCCAGAATCGCCGCTTTCACCACGTCGAGGCCCGTCTTGAGTCCACCGTCGGTCTGCAGTCGGATCTGGCCCCGCAGATCGTTCCTGCGCAGGGTCTGATGGGTCTCCGCCAACCCCATTTCCCACGGGGCTCCGGTGTACTTGATGCTGGTCAGGGGGCTGGCGCCGGTGCCGCCGTCATAGCCGGAAATGGTAATGAGATCGGCGTAAGCCTTGGCGACTCCCGCCGCCACCGTGCCCACGCCGGCCTGCGCCACCAGCTTGACCGAGACCAGCGCCTCGGGGTTGACCTGTTTCAGATCAAAGATGAGCTGGGCGAGGTCCTCGATGGAGTAGATATCGTGGTGCGGTGGCGGAGAAATCAAGGCGACCCCCGGGCTCGAATAGCGCAGCCGGGCGATGGTTTCGTTTACCTTGTCGCCGGGAAGCTGGCCGCCCTCGCCGGGCTTGGCCCCTTGGGCGATTTTGATCTGCAGGACTTCGGCGTGCACAAGATAGGCCGGAGTGACACCGAAGCGGCCGGAGGCGACCTGCTTGATCTTGGAAACCTTGTCATTGTCGTAGCGCGCGGGATCCTCGCCGCCCTCCCCGGAATTCGATCGGCCGCCGATGGCGTTCATCGCCCGGGCCAAGGTTTCATGCGCGTTGGGGGACAACGCACCCAGGGACATGCCGGCGCTGTCGAAGCGTTTCAAAATGGCTTCGACGGGCTCGACCTCTTCGATCGGGATCGGTGCCCCCGCTTCATTCAGTTCGAGCAAGTCCCGCAGCACGGTCACCGGCCGGTCGTTCACCACCTCGGCGTATTCGAGATACTTCCCGTAGTCGCCGCCCTCCACGGCGGCATGCAGAGTTTTGACCACGCCCGGGTGGTAGGCGTGGTATTCGCCGCCGTGGACGTACTTCAGCAGGCCGCCCTGATCGAGCGGAGCGCGGGCCCGCCAGGCGCGTTTCGCGAGCAGTTTCCAATCGGCTTCGAGATCCTCGAAATTCGTGCCGCCGATCCGGCAGGTGGTGCCGGCAAAGCACAGATCGACCACCTCGTCCGACAGCCCCACCGCCTCGAACAACTGCGCACCCCGGTAGCTGGAAATGGTGGATATCCCCATCTTGGACGTGATCTTGTACAGCCCCTTGTTGATGCCGCGGCGGTACTGGCGCAGCAGCATTTCGCTGTCCCGGTCGCGAATCTCGCCGATGCGCAGCATGTCGTGTAGGCAGGCGAAGGCCAGATAGGGATGTACCGCCGTCGCTCCGTAGCCGATCAGCACCGCGAACTGGTGCGGGTCGCGAGCGGTGGCGGTATCCACCACGATGTTGGCGTTGCAGCGAAGCCCGGCGCGGCTCAGTCGATGGTGTACGGCGCCGGTGGCGAGCAAGGCGTGCGCCGGCAACCGTCCTTTGGCAATTTCCCGGTCCGACAGGACGAGTATCACTGTACCGGCACGCACCAGTTCCTCCGCCTTGTCGGCGATGTCGACCAACGCCTGCTCGAGTGTCACCGGCGGCGAGTAGTTCAGATCGATGGTGGCTGAGCGAAAGGCGGGATCGGTTTGCCCGGTGAGGCGTTTCAGCTCGCCGTTGGACAGCACCGGCGCGTCCACGGACAGGCGTTTGGCGTGCCCCGGTGTCTCTTCGAACAGGTTCTGTTCGGGGCCGAACTCGGTGCCCAGCGACATGACGATGCGTTCGCGCAACGGGTCGATGGGCGGATTGGTTACCTGGGCGAACTGCTGTCGGAAATAGTCGTACAGGGACCGGACGCGCCGCGACAGCACCGGTAGAGGCGTGTCGTCGCCCATGGATCCCACCGCTTCCTGGCCCGCGCCCGCGAGCACCCGGATCACCTGATCCCGTTCCTCGAAGCTGAGGTTGAACAGCTTTTCGTAGACCTTGAGCGAC